>JAISWF010000123.1 GCA_031271165.1 Deltaproteobacteria bacterium | reverse complement strand
CAAGGACGCCAAAAAAGTTAGCGCCATTATCAGTAAATTCTTTTCCCCGATCTCTTATTATCAAAGGGCCAACAATGAGAAAACATTTCATTCGTTTCTCCAATTGGTTTTGACGGCCTCGGGTTTCGATGTTCAGACGGAACTTTTGGGAGCTAAGTCTCGGCTGGACTTATGTCTAAAATTGCCGGAGCAGGTCTATATCATTGTTGAGCTAAAGTACATCCCAGCCCGAAAAAAACCGGACAGGAATAAAGAAAATCGGTACTTGGCCGAGGCAGCCTTTCAATACCTTCCCCAAGCCAAGATAGATAGTGGCTTAGCTAATGCGTTGAGAAATAAACTCGCCCTTAAGGAATATCGGACACTAATTCAGAAATTGGATTTGGGGAGCCAGACAGAAGCTCAAGCGGATCAACTTTTAGCTAAAGCCGCCGAAGACTATTTGACCGATAAAGAACAAGTCAAAGTCCTGGCCGAGGTAATGAGACAAGAGCTACCCGGCGAGATTGAGGCGATCTTACAGGCCAAACCTGTTAATTATAAGACTGCCGATACCAAGGCTCAAATCAAAGAAAAATTGGCTAAGGCCACTGAAGAAGCCCTCAATAATATTGTCGACCGAGGATACCATGGCCTGTTGGGACATAAACCCAAAGAAATTATTGATTTGGGATTGGCTATTTATGGAAACGGCCTTGAGGTTAAGGCCGCTTTCGGTCCTCGGCGACCTTAGCTTGAGGGTTGGTTTTAGGCTTATTCGCCGGAAGGTTCTTCGCTGACAAAGGCCAGTGTTTTCGGCAATATTATCTCGGCCGCATGTCAGCTAATGAGGATAACCGCCACGTGATACGGCCGCCGAAATCTTGACTCAAAGATGCAGCCCCATTTAAATTCTTTATGGGATTGGTTTAAAGAATCTAAATTGAATACCCCGTTGAGGGCCGCCAACATTAGAAAAGAGGCCCTTTGACAAATAAGGTCTTGAACTGGTATGACTTTAGGAGCAGCTTCGATGCGGGCATCAACAACAAATTCAAATCTCTCAAGACAAGGCCTTTCGCCTCATGGAGTTTTTTATACTATTGATCATCTGAGAGGCGAAGTTTAAAATTACAATGCAACTTAGAGTGAGCTCCACTGGTGTTTCGGCAGCCAAAATTCCTTAGCCTGATAAATGGTTCGCTCCTTGTTTTAAGACTGATTGAGCTGTCTCAAATCTATAATTGGTAGCCCTCTGAAAATCGATCTCCCAGACCAAATCCTCTGAAGTCATGTCCCGTTCTGGTTTCTAAGTCTAGACCGTCAAATCCAGGAGACTCAAATTTTTATTGCAATCTCGGATTGTAGTGTTAAGCTTTAGGCCAATATACCCGGCCAATCCCTCTATTGAGCTTTCGCCATCATTTGAAGCGACTCAACAAAGGCCTTTTCCCTGTAAAACAATCAGAAATCTCTACCCATGACCTCTTTAATAATTCTGGCCGCTCTGGCTCTTGACTGGCTCATTGGCGATCCCCAAAGCTGGCCCCATCCGGTCCGCCTGATCGGTCGTTTGATATCTCTTTTGGAGAAACTGGCCCGCAAAATCCTGACCACTTTGGGAGCCTCTAAAATAGGCTATCAGATCGCTGGGGCGGTGATGGGCCTTTTAGTGGTGACCTCAGCCGGCCTTGCGGCTTGGTTTTTTTTATTTCTGGCCGAAAAAACCGCTGCCTTTTTATGGCTGATCGTCAGTATTTACTTGACTTTTTCCGCAGTTTGCCTTAAAGATCTTTTAAATCACGCTCGACTGGTTGAAAAAGCCCTATCCGAGTCTGATATTGAAGCGGCCAGACATTCATTGTCCTGGATTGTCGGTCGTGACACTGGGTCGCTCGACGATGCGGCCATCCGACGGGCAGTGGTGGAAACGCTAGCTGAAAACTTCAGCGACGGTCTGGTCGCCCCCCTGATGTATTTGGCTTTGGGTGGGCCGGTATTGGCCTGGATTTACAAAGCCATCAACACTTTGGATTCCATGGTTGGTTATAAAAATGACCGTTATATCGACCTAGGCCGCTTTTCAGCCAAACTTGATGACGCAGCTAACTATCTCCCGGCCAGATTGGCAGCCCTGCTTTTGGTGGCCGCCGCTCACCTTTGTGGTCTACAGGCCGGCCAGGCCTTTCGGTTCTGGCGAACCCAGGGCCGGCTCCACTCCAGCCCCAACTCCGGTCAGACCGAAGCGGCCATGGCCGGGGCCCTTGGAGTTTTTCTAGGGGGGGCTTCTTTTTATGGCGGAGCGGAAGTAATCAAACCGGTTATCGGCCAAGGCCAGAAAACTGCTTCGGCTACCTCGGTTAAGGCGGCCATGAAGCTCGTAGTCATCGGGACTATTTTAGCCGGCCTTCTAGCTGCGCTTTTGCAAGCCATTATCGTCTTTATTTTTCAAATATCATGGGGTTGGGGACTGAGTTTCTAACCGTCCCCGTCATAAAGGAGCTCTCATGTCCAAAATCCAACACGGAGGAGACATTTTTGAGGCCAGCCGCCAACTCGGTGTCAGCCCCCGGTCTCTGCTGGATTTTTCCGTCAACCTCAATCCAGCCGGCCCTCCCAAGGATCTTTACACATTCTTGGGCTCCGTCCTAAGGCTGACAGTCTATTACCCCGAGCCGTATTCCGAGACCCTGACGGAGCGTATTGCCCACAAATACAACCTCCCCAATGAATCGGTCCTGTGCGGAGCGGGAACCACCCCGATCATCTACCAGATCCCGCGGCTGCTTAAGCCAAAAAAAACCGCCATCATCGGCCCAGCCTTTGCCGAATATGAAGAAGGACTCACTGCCGCCGGACTCAAGTTCACTTATTTTAACGCCATACCCGAGGAAGACTTTTTAGTGACCCCAGAACTGATTGAAAGGGCCCTGAAAAGCAAACCTGACCTAATCTTTATCGCTAACCCGGCCAATCCCACCGGACGGTTAGTTCCACAGGAATCGCTTGAGCTGTTATTGGCGGCAGCCAAGGGTCCTAAAGGCATCCCGGTGGTCATCGACGAAGCCTTTATTGATTTTACAATTAACGGCAATACTTCTGTCAGTCAAGTCGGCCCCGACAGTAAGGTTATTATCTTAAAATCATTAACCAAGCTCTTCGCCATTCCTGGACTCCGAGTGGGGTACGCCTTGGGCAATCCGGCCATCATCGAAGGCCTCAAGGCTCTGACCGAACCCTGGCAAATCGGGACCGTCGCCCAGCTGACTGGTCACTTTCTTTTTCAGCAGGAAAACTACATCAAACAGACGCCCGCCAAGGTCGCCGCCCTCAGACAGAAACTGCTGGTCGGACTGGGGACTTACCGGACCTACCCCTCCGACGCCAACTTCGTTTTAATTAGTTTTATCGACGAAAAACCTGAATTGGCCGAACTGTTGATTGACCACCTTTTTTCAAAAAACATTCTGGTCAGAGACGCCGGAAACTTCCCCGGCCTTATCCCGGGCAAGTTTATTCGGGTGGCGGTCAAAGCTGAAGCGGCCAACAAAAAGCTGATCGCCGGCATTAAATCGTTGCCGGCCAGCTCTTAAGTCATTTTTCTGGGGCTTTTTTTTGGCTCTCTTTTATTTGACATCCTACGCCCTGCCCGGGGCCACTTTTGGAGGAATTTCTGCCGGAACTTCCAGAAGCTGAGACCATGGCCAGAGATCTGGCCAATATCATGGTCGGACGGACTATTAAGGACGTCTTGGTCGCCTATCCCCCCATCGTGGCCTCTGATCGCCGGACCTTTGCCGCCCGGTTAATCGGCCAGACCGTGACCGGGACTGGCCGCCTGGGCAAATGGCTGCGTCTTGAGCTTGACAGCGGCGGAGCCCTTTTGGTTCACCTGAAGATGACCGGGCAGTTTATTTTGGACCACTGGCCCGGCTCTTTGGACGGCCCATGGCCAGCTCACGCCCACGCCGCTTTTTTGACCAATGATCCCCAAAAGACCCTTTTTTACCGTGACACCCGTAAATTTGGAAAACTCCGAGCTTTTTCGGCCGAAGAACTCGGAGAATTTCTCTCCCAGCTGAACCTGGGCCCGGACGCCCTTTTAATTGACCCAGAGCAATTTTATCAAAGAATTTCCTCCCGCCGGGGCCGCCTGAAAGCCGTCCTTTTGGACCAGGCAGTGGTCGCTGGATTGGGTAACATTTATGCCGATGAGTGCCTCTTTGCCGCCGGCCTTTCGCCTTTGGGGGAGGCTAGGGCCATCACCCGGGAGCAAGCTTTTATTCTCCATGCTCAAATCAACCGGATCCTCTCGGAAGCCATTGAGCTGCGCGGCTCGACTGTCAACAACTACCTAAGCTTGGAAAGGCCCGGGACCTACCAGTCACGTCACCAGGTCTACGGCAAGGCTGGGAGCCTTTGTCCCCGCTGTCAAACCCCTTTGCTCCGCTCTACTGTTGGAGGCCGGACCACAATCAGCTGCCCGGTGTGCCAGAAATGAGTGGACTTACAACCTCCGGGCCAGTCGTCCTAAGTGGTCTGGAGGTCTTGATTGAAGAAAACCTTCCGGCCTTTCGGGGCCGCCAAATTGGTCTTTTAGCCAACCAGGCATCGGTCGACTGCCGCTACCGCCACGCCCTATACCTTTTAGATCAAGCCCTTCCCGGTCAGGTTGTTTCCGTATTTTCCCCCCAGCATGGCTGGGCCGGGGAAAAGCAAGATAACATGATTGAGAGCCAAAGCGGTCAGACCCCCGACGGCCGGCCGCTTTACAGTCTCTATGGGGAGACCCGCTGTCCGACCCCTGCCATGCTGGCCAATCTCTCGGCCTTGCTGGTAGATTTACCCGATGTCGGAACCAGGGTCTATACCTTTGCCCAGACCTTGTCACTGACTATGGAAGCCGCCTCCGAAACCGGCACTGAAATTGTCGTTCTCGACCGCCCCAACCCTATCGGGGGACTGGAGCGGGAGGGCAATTTGCTGGATCCCGACTGCGCCTCCTTTGTCGGCCTTCACCCCATCCCCATGCGTCACGGACTGACCATGGGGGAATTGGCTCTTTTTATCTCCTCCCGGCTCCCCTCACCGCCGCCGCTTACGATCATCGCAGTTCGGGGTTGGAAGCGGCAGATGTATTTTTCCGACACCAACCTCCCCTGGGTCCTGCCCTCCCCGAACCTGCCGACTCCGGAAACCGCTCTGCTCTATCCAGGGCAGGTTATATGGGAAGCGACCAACCTTTCCGAGGGCCGGGGAACTACCAAACCTTTCCACCTGGTGGGTGCCCCTTTTATCGATCCTTTGGCTTTGGTTTCGGAACTGGAAACTTTAGAGCTCCCAGGTGTGATTTTCCGTCCAACCTTTTTTGAGCCCACTTTCAACAAATGGGCCGGAAAACTCTGCGGGGGCCTGGAACTTCACCCCATTGACAGGACTTTTAAGCCGCTTCTGACCTCTTTATCAATCTTGGAGAAGGTTTTAAAGCTCTTTCCCCGAGATTTTCGTTTAAAAGAGCCGCCCTACGAATACGAATGGAAACGCCGGCCCATTGATTTGATTTTAGGCCGCCGAAGCGTTTTTGACGATCTGGCCAGAGGCCGCCAGGCTAAAGAGATCACCGGCCAATTCACCAAAGAACTGGCCCAATTCGATAAAACCTGCCAAAATATACTTCTATACCCCTGAAACTCAATTGGCTGGCTCCGGATATCTTCTTGGTTTCACTGACAATATCCAGACTAAACTGACAATAAAAAAAGCCCAGCCGCTGGCAAATGCCGAAGGCCGGGCTTGATTTGTTTATGACTCCTTACCAAAGCACCGTTCCCACCGCTTGAGAACTTTTAACTCATAACGACAGAGCCAGGATCTGAGGCGACAAACCTGGGTGTCATGACTAATCCAACGTAGACACGTTTCCATGCCTTAGTCTTGTGAACCATCCGACCCCTTTTCAGAAGCCGGTTCCCTTTAGGCGAACGGTAGTTCACTTGACTTCTTCAAACTCAGCGTCAACCACGTTGTCGTCGCTGCCGGTGCTGCCAGTCGGACCACCAGGTCCAGGCTCAGGCTCGCTCTTGGACTGACTGGCCTGGGCATACATCTGCTCGGCCAACTTGTGAGAGACCTGGGTCAAAGCTTTCGTTTTGGCTTCAATGGTCTCCTTGTCACCTTTGTCTAAGACGCTTTTGAGATCAGCCACCGCCGACTCCACCTGGCTGCGAGTGGTGGGATCGACCTTGTCGCCGAGATCGCCTAAGCTCTTTTCAGTACTGTAAATGAGCGTGTCAGCCTGGTTTTTCAATTCGACCAGTTGTTTGCGGGTCTTATCCTCCTCTGCGTGGAGCTCGGCATCCTTGATGAGCTTTTGTATTTCCTCTTCCGACAGGCCCGAAGAAGCGGTAATCTTGATGGACTGCTCTTTGCCGGTGCCCAAGTCTTTGGCCGAAACGTGGACAATACCATTGGCGTCAATGTCAAAGGTAACCTCGATCTGAGGAACGCCCCGAGGAGCCGGAGGGATGCCAACCAGCTCAAAGCGTCCCAAAGTCTTATTGCCGCTGGCCATCTCGCGCTCGCCTTGAAGCACATGGATGGAAACCGCCGGCTGGTTGTCCGTGGCCGTGGAGTAAATCTGACTCCTCTTGGTGGGGATGGTGGTATTCTTCTCAATGAGCCTGGAGAAGACCTCACCTTGAGTCTCAATGCCGAGAGACAAGGGAGTAACGTCCAAAAGGAGCACATCTTTGACGTCACCCTTGAGGACCCCGCCCTGGATAGCCGCACCAACAGCCACGACCTCGTCAGGGTTGACGCCCCGGTGAGGTTCTTGTCCGAAAATCTTTTTGACCTCCTCGATCACCTTGGGCATACGAGTCATGCCGCCGACCAAAATAACTTCATTGATATCCTTGGCCGTCAGATTGGCATCCCTTAGAGCCACCTGGCAGGGTCCGACCACTTTGGCCACCAGATCGTCGACCAAGCTCTCAAGCTTGCTTCTGGTGAGCTTGATATTGAGATGCTTGGGACCGCTGGCATCAGCCGTAATAAAGGGCAGGTTAATGTCGGTCTCCATGGAAGTGGAAAGCTCCATCTTGGCCCTCTCGGCCGCTTCTTTAAGGCGCTGGAGAGCCATTTTATCGTTTAACAGATCCAGGCCGCTTTCTTTGCGGAACTCGGCCGCCAGCCAGTCGATAATCTTTTTGTCGAAGTCCTCACCGCCCAAAAACGTATCGCCGTTGGTGCTTTTGACCTCAAAGACCCCATCGCCGATCTCCAAAATGGAGATGTCAAAAGTTCCGCCGCCGAGGTCAAAGACGGCAATTTTTTGATCGGTCTTCTTATCCAAGCCGTAGGCCAAAGCCGCTGCCGTGGGCTCGTTGATTATCCTCATCACGTTAAGACCGGCTATGCGCCCGGCATCTTTGGTCGCCTGGCGCTGGCTGTCATTAAAATAAGCCGGGACAGTGATAACTGCATCGGTAACCGGTTCACCCAAGTAATTTTCAGCGGTTTGTTTCATCTTGGTCAAAACCATTGCCGAAATTTCGGCCGGGGTGTAAACCTTGCCCCGGACCTCAACGGCGGCATCGCCGTTGTCAGCCTTAACGATGGAGTAGGGGACTACTTCCAAATCTTTTTTGACTTCCTGGGAATCAAACTTGCGCCCGATAAGTCTTTTAACTGCATAAATCGTGGCATCAGGGTTGGTGACGGCTTGGCGTTTGGCAACCTGACCGACCGGCCTTTCGCCTGATTCGGTAAAGGCCACGACCGAAGGCGTGGTCCGATTGCCTTCGGTGTTGGCAATGACCTTGGGGTCACCGCCTTCTATCAAAGCCACACAGGAATTGGTTGTTCCTAAGTCAATACCTATTACCTTGGACATTTGTGAAAATCCTCCTGGAATTATTATTTTTTTATGCTTATTAAAAGCATGTGACTAATTATTTTTTTATCTTATCCGTGGTCGCAGTCCATAACTAGATCAGCGATCCGCTAAAATAATATAATCATCCACAGACCACGGGGAAAGGGGCTGGCTAAAAAAAAGCCTACGGCGTTTTTCTGCCAAAAGCCGCCTGACAAAACACTCATAGTGAGGGATTTTTGACCACCATCACGCGGGCCGGCCGCAGGAGCCGGTCGTGAAGGGAATAGCCTCTGGCCACCAGCCGGCTGATGGTCCGGTCGGGGTACTCAGTGCTGGGCTCCTGGCCAATGGCCTCATGAAAGTTGGGATCAAAGAGCTGGCCCGCAGTCACGGAAATTTCCTTAAGGCCGTGTTCGGCCAGTTTATCCAGACAACCCTTTAAGGTCATGGCCACGCCTTCGGCCAAGTTACCGACGGCCGGATTGTCTCGATCAGCATAATCAAGAGCCAGATAAAGATTGTCCAAAAAGGGCAATATATCCCTTAAGACCCTTTCTCCGGCGAACTTGGCCGTCTCCTCGCGCTCTTTTTGATTGCGCCGGCGGGTATTTTCCTGCTCGGCCAGATTCCTCATATAAAGGTCGCGGTAGTGGAGAGCTTCCTGTTCCCAATCAACGGCTCCAAGTTCAGGGGACTCAGGGTTTTGGTCCGATATTTCCGGCGCATTTATATCAATTTCGCCGGCCGCAAGCTCCTTATCAGCGCCAAACTCAAAATCCGGCGGGTACTCGTCTTGGTCAAGGTCAGCTGCGGTCGCGTCGGTTTCGGCCGCCTCATTGGGTGAGGTATCCCCGGCCGTAAAATCTCTAGTATCGTCAACGCCCATACGGACTGTTTCTCCTAAAGTATTAATTAACTAATTTTTGGCAGCCAAAAGGCTGCTGACAACCCGGGCGGCATAGTCAACCACGGGCACTATCTCGGCATAATTTAAGCGCCGGGGGCCTAAAACTCCCAGGGCGCCCGCTCCATTGGGTCCGCCGTCGTAGGGTGAAGCCACCAGGGCTAACCCATCTGACCGATCACCTGAAGGTTCAAAGACTACCCGGACACGTCCGCCGTCGGTGACCTCGTTTAAAAGCTCGATCAAACGCCGTTTGTTCTCAAAAGCCTTAAAAAGGCTTCGCATGGTCTCGACATCCTGAAAATCGGGATGATCCAGCAGCCGCCCCCGCCCCTCATCATCCATAAAGATATCACTGCCGACACTATCGGCAGCCACCTTAATGGCCTCACCGGCTAAGGTGACGGTCCGGAGGTAGAGTTCTTCAAAACGGTTCTTTTCAACCCCCATGGCCACAATCAATTTGGATTTAATCTCATCAAGGGTAAAAGGGGCCGCAATATCCTCAAGGCAAACGTTGACTTCGTTTAACTCATCTTGGGTGTAATCTTGGGCAGGGGCCAGGAGACGATTCTGAATAACCCCGTTTTCTGTCACCAGAACTGCCAATACTTTTCTGACCGCGAGCCGGACGAAATAAATTCTCCGAAACCTCAGCCGGTCGTGGCCGGGGGCCATGACCAGACCCATTTGGTTGGTAAGCTCAGTCAAAAGGCGGGTCAAAAGACTGAAGATGGAGCCCTCATCGCCCTCCGAACTAAACAGGGCCCGATCGATAGACGCCCGGGTGCCGGCAGGCAGACCGTCAACATTGAGGATCTGATCGACGTAAGCTCTCAAGCCCTGACCAGTAGGAGTCCGGCCGGCTGAAGTATGAGCCTGGCACAAATAACCAAGCGTCTCCAGCTCAGATAAAACCTTACGGATGGAGGCCGAGGAAAGTCCAAGACCGTGACGCTCAGCTAAAGTTTTAGAGCCAACCGGTTCTCCGGTCCTGACATAGTCCCGAATGACAGCCTCAAAGATCTCTTTTTGTCGTTGATTTTGAAATTGGACCATTTTACGGTGAGTTCTGGACCGACATTTTTGGCCGTGGTAACTTTCTGGCGCCTGAAATCGTACCTGCATTGAGCGCCTTGGAGCGTCATTGGGCAGCGGGTTAAAAATAATTAAACCCGGGAAAAAAGTAAGCATTGTTCTCCAAACTGTCAAGGCGTAGTTCAGAAAAAAATGCGGCTTATTAGTTGATTTAAGCTAAAGCAGTTGACCAGGCTCTAGAAAATGTCTTAAAAGGCCTGAAATTTGGCTGGATAATCATGGGGCGCCTCTTAAAAATATTCCGCCGACAGCCAACTAATAATAACTCAAATATTGACTTGATCAACCCTCGTTATAAAGGCGGCCAATTTGAGTCCGGCCAATGGTAACGCTCCCATCGAACCATAAAGAGATGATGTTGCTTTCCAAGGATAGGACCGCTGAGGCGCGGTTAATAACCTACCTAAAATCCCGCTAGATATTATACCTACACCGGTTCTTTGACCCCGAAGGCCTCATAAATATTGCGCTGATCTTTCGTTAGCGGAAAGAGTACACGCATACCGTTCACCATCTGAAGTTTTAGCTTTGATAATGTCAATATCAATTTTTTCATCGTCATTTTCTTGTATAGCTTCTTTTCCAGCATCACATTGTGGATCCCGGAGAGAAGGATCAAAGATATAAACCCAATGAACACCTTGTTCTGCATGCTCATTTCGCTATGCACACGGAGCCTGCCCAAGTCAAGACTGTTTTTCAGCCGTAAGAAGCCCTTCTCTACGATGTCTTTTTCCCGGTAGATTTTTATCGCTTCTTTTGCGTCGGTTACGAAATTGCTGATCACGATCAACCAACCGGCAGTTTCCAATTCTGTCTCAACGACGTCTTCCCGAAGATTGACCGTGTATCCGCTGCTTTCTTTTTCAGAACGCCGTATGATCAGATATTTTGTGCAGCCAGGGTCGTTGACGCATTTCTCCGGTTCCTCAATAGCCTGATCTCTCAACATAGCAACGTGGGCGTACAGATCTTCCCGAATCCCTTGAGCCTTGCGGGCATTGTAGTAAACGTGCGTATAAACTTTGTGGTCATTATTCCATCGGCGATATTTGGTGACAGCCCGTACGGATTCATTCCCATAAACCATTGTATTATTTAGCGTATCTATATCCCTGCTTTCGCTCTTCACCAAATCCTTCGCGAACTTGCTGGTGAACGGGACGGCGATGATAAAATCCACATGATGCCGTTCAGAAAGCATCGTGTTTACATTTCTTGCGCTGAAAAACCCCTTATCCATCACGGCAACCATTGGTTTTCTTCCTGCTAATGCTTGAAATGTGAGGATTGTGTTCTGCAGGGTTGACACATCTTTGAGACTTCCGCTGTACACGGATTGATAAATCGGAAACCTCGACTGGTATCCCATCAAGAGACAAATATTGATTTGCGGGAGTTTTTCTTTGTCTCGGTTGTAACCCCATTCCACACTGTCTATCAGTTCCGAATAGGAGGATGTTGATGTTATGTCCAGAGCGAGATACTCCTTCTCGCTGCGCAGGGAACACCACATCCGATAAAAGCTGTCGCGCTCTCCTTGGGTTATGCTGGTTAACAGTTCGCTGATCCGTTGTGACGTCATCGGCCCAACCGCGAAAGCTTCCGTTTCTGCCAGCCAGTCTTCACAATAAGCAAAGGGGTCGCCTGACGATACGAGGTATGCCGCCAGATTGAAAATTTCTTCCCAACAGCCCGGGAAAGTTTTCTGCAGCACAGTCAACAAGTCCATTTGCTCAGCCAACTCCCGATATAGATAAAAGGCGCCGAAATCCCTGATGGCTGAGCGGGAAATGTCTTCAATGCTGAAAGACACGGCGCTTTGCGCAATCTCAACGGGTTTGCCATCGGCAGCCATACGTTCCAAATACTCAAGCTTATAAATAGGCTGTCCTGTGACCGGGTCGAGCTTTCCAATCGTTTTTCGTTTGTTTCGTGGATCGCCTTTTTCATTTCGGTAAGAATTTGATTCATACAAATATGTATGCTTACCAACTTTAACAGAAACTATGGAACTCATTACCCCATCTCCCTCATTTGTAGGTATACTATATTATACCTACAAAT
>JAISWF010000115.1 GCA_031271165.1 Deltaproteobacteria bacterium | reverse complement strand
AATTGCGCCCATAATCTGACAAAGCTTTTTAAAAAAGGTTGCGCAATCGCGCAAAATCTGGATTTACGCATGGTTACTGGGCGCGGTTTTTTCTCGGCGCGATCAGGTTTCATAGAAAACAGATCCTAAATTATTACGACGGCTACTCATGGGATGGGAAAAGGCGGGTCTTAAATCCCTACTCACTGATCAAATTCTTCCATGGTAAACAATTTGAAGCTTTCTGGTTCAGTAGCGGCACTCCTACTTTCCTGTTGGAATTCATCCGCCAAAACCCGCAGCAGTATATCCAATCTGAAAGCTCAGTCCTGAACAAAACCAGCCTTAATGCCGTGGATGTGGCCGATCTGGAGCTAACGCCTCTTTTATTTCAGACCGGCTATCTGACTATCGAAAGCCAAACCGGCGATGGCCAATACACGCTAAGAGGCCCAAACCTGGAGGTCGAAAAGGCCTTCAACACAAATATTATACGATTTTTGACTGGACAAAATGAGTCCTCTATCACCGATTTAACCGAAAAAATAAGAAAGGCCTTAGAGACCTTTGACTCTGCGGCATTGGGTGCGGCTTTTAGCCGTATTTTGAGGTGGGTATCACACCAGGAACAACCGGCGCTGGAAAGATTTCATCATGCCTTGATTTTTTCGGTCTTAAAAGCCCTACATTTTAAAGTCGCCTCCGAAGTCTCAGAGGCGGAGGGGATGTTTGACTTTCTGATCCATGTTCCACCTGGGACTGTGTTCATAGCCGAGTTCAAGTACGAAAAGTTAGCAATTGAACCGGGTGAGAAAAACGAAGAGAAAAACGAAATCAAAAGGCGCAAGCTTCTGACCAAGGCTTTAAACGATGCCAAAACTCAAATTAAAAACCGGCGCTATGAGGCGAGGTACAGCGATGAGTATCCGGTGGTCAAAAAGCTGGCTGTAGGTATCGCAGGGAAGACTGATGTGGTGGCTGAGATTTATTGAGGCCTTTATGGTCAATGTTCCAGGCCCCGCATTACCATGGAGGGGCCACAATGGCGGGCCCACCAAGGGAACTGACCTCTAAAAGCGAAGCTCCTTTAAGCCTTACCCTTGGCCCCTTGGAAGGAACCAATTGGCTTGGCTCATTATGAATCGATTAGAGGAAAATACCGTGAACGGTTACACTTTCAAAATGATCTGCAATTCAATTGAACAGGGTTAGCCAAAAATCGGAAAAATAACCTGAGCCATTATGTCTCTCATTATGACTCTAACCCCCGCCTCGGGCTCTCAAGGGTGGGGGCGGTGAACGCACACGAATTGCGAAACTCCTGTCAAAAAAACGCCGCAGGCTGGAAAGAGGACAACCTTTTCCGCTTGGCGGCGTGAACGCGAAAACGACCCTGTCTCCCGGAGGAAACAGGGTCGAGTAAAATGATAAAATCACGCCTTTCCTGGCGGAAAGCGCATTATATGACGGTGTTAATATATATGCAAAAAGCAGGCTGAAACCAACGTATTCAGCCTGTTTTTCACTTGCCTGCCGGAAACGGAAAGTCCTTCGCTCTTGTCTTTTCATGTAGCCAGCCTGAAACGGATGGTTCAACCTCTTCAACGCCGGAAACCGCAAGGTAAATCACGAACGAGGAATAGATACCCGATGGAAAAACAAAAGGCAAGAGCATGGAGAATTTTTTTTCGGAAAAACTTCTGTTCATTTTTCCCCTATGTCCGGGACAAGGCCCGTGCCATGTCCTGAGTGTAACCAGGAACTGATCCAAAATTAAACTGGACCGAAAAACCCGGGCACGTCAGCACGTCAAAGGCGGTGAAAGAAAGCCCGTAGGCAGCGCGGCTACCGTCTCCATCCCCGGTCTTTTTCCCTCTGAGGTGCCCAAGTGCGTAAATTGGGCCCGCAAAGAACTGGGCCGGGGGACAGCCCAAAATGGTGTTCCCTGGCCCAGATTATTTTGACTCTAAAATTAGTAACTTTATTTTGCTTAAAAAGAATAAATGATGTTTGGGATTTGTCGGAATGGTATTAGCGAGCCAGTAAATTGGTCATTAGGGCAGTTGCGTTAGGAGTAATATAATTAAAAATGTAGTTGAGTAAAAATCTTTGAGCGGATATGATTAGTCTACCAGCTCAAAGAGCACCGGGACGACTAGCCGCCCTGGACTGGGGCATAATTTTTTGGTTAAGTTATGCTTTTGAACATATTATGCAATTGGGTATAGTTATTCTGAACTAAAACAGACTTTACTCTGGACTTAAATCTGACCAGGCTCAAATCGGGACAAGGGGTGGCCATTGGTTCTGGGCTCAGCAAGCCCGGCCTTTTTACCAGCTTAAGGTCGCTTGGGCTTTTTGGCAGGAAGGCTGAAGCCAAGTTGAGTTCATGGCAAAGGGTTTGTAAATTACAGTGACCAGAACGGTCGCAGGTCAGACAGTCGCCTCGGTGGTTTTGAGCTATTTTTTTTAAGGCGGCCAGTCTGGCCCGCCGGACCTCCCGGCTGAAGGTCATGATTTCCAGGCCAGGCTCAAGAAATGTCTGGCTGGCACAGACCAAATCGTTGCGGTCGGCAATTTCAACCAAACAAAGGCCGCAGAGTTCTCCTGGGGGGATGACATCGTCTTGGCAAAGGCACGGGATCCGAACATAGTGGGCGGCGGCTTCCATAACCGTTTGGTCGCTAAATCCTTCGACTGTAACACCGTTTAAAACAAATTCCACCAAACCCTGGGAGCCGGTCTGAGACTGACCCGATGGTTTATGAGAACTTACTAAATTTGGCATTTTTATCCGATCGTCCAAAAAAATAGTTTAAATATTGGTCTGATAACCAAAAAAAATATTTTTTAGATGATTAAGACCAAAAGTCAGAATCTCCAAAAAGTTTTTTGGAAAGACACCGACCCTTGAACAACTCACCTTGGACAGAAACAATTTGATTTGATAGAGGTAAATAAGCCGGTCCGGCAGGCGACCGGACCGGCTAGGTGGGGCTTGGAGCGGGGCGACTCCTTTTAGCTGGAGGGAGCCGGGTATCACATGGATGCGGCCACTTGGCGGGGAGTATCGTAGGACGATTTTAGACGGTAAGACCCGAAAGATTCGGGTTTGACGGTAAAGTTCCAGTCCCCGTGGAACTCGGAGGGTAACAGGAAAAGCGCCGATTCGTCGGCCGATTCGAAAGGCAGGTAAAGACTGTGGTCGAGCCGGAGGCCCAAAGCCATGGTCCGGGCTTCCGACGGTGGATTGATAAGTTTAGCCGAGACCTCATAGTCTCGTTCAATTTCTTGCTGCCAGTGGGATGAGGCAAAGGAAAAAAGGCGCTGTTGGGGCAGGTTCCATTTCGAAGTACCCGGAGGAAAACGGCAGAATTCCACGGGCAGCCCGATGGAGTTGGAGAGTTTTTGGAGTTGGGCTTTTAAAATAGATTTTTGGGTTGAGCCGCAGGAGTCGGCCGTCACAAACAGACAGGTCGCCTCGGGGTAAAACTCTTGGCCGTCCAGCAACCACCACCCCAAGATTGAGTCGCAGGTGAAGGTGACGGGGTCAATGGCGGTTTCGATGTTAACGGTATTGCGGCCTAACTGGGGATCATAAATGCCAGTCGGAAAATCACCGTTGGTCAGACGATCAAATAAGGGACGGCCCTGAACGGACTTGGTCACGAAAGCCGGATCACGGCGCTTGGTTTCCAAGGCCAAGACTGGCTGCCCCTCTTCAATGAGGTCGGTGACTCGTCTGTCAATGTGCTGGAACTGGGCTTGACGATTGGGCTGCAGCCGATTGTCGTCGTTACGCCTGGTGCCCTGAAGGTTGTAGCCGTTTTGCCTTAAAATTTGAGCCACTTTTTCGTGGCTGATGCGGTGCTGGGCGCAGGTAAGCTCATGAGCCAAGCACCTGGTGCTCTTGACCGTCCATAAGATGGCCGGAGTCCGATCTGGTTCGGAATTCTCTTGCATAAGAGCTTCCAGGGAGGTCCAGATCCCGGGATCGACACGTTCGACCCGAGGCCGGCCCGCCCCGGAGCGGCGGATCTTGCCCGGGGCTAGGGGGGCCTCATCAAGCTCTTTGATGCCCTTGGTGATGGTGACCCTAGAGAGGCCACAGGCCCGGCTGACCATAGATATGCCTTTGCGGCCAATCCGCCTGGCCTCACTGGCGGCTACCAGTCGCCGCTCTCGTTCGCCTAAATGAGGCCAAACGTTACTGAACATCCTGGTTAAAGCCACTTCAGTTTCCATATCAGTACCTTTTGATTTAACTTAGGTTATGGTTGCCGGCCTGACGGTTGTTTTGAGTTTAGGGCCGGAAAACCTGGTCAGAGAGCAGAAAGGACAGCTTGTCCCCATGTTTTGATGGATTCCTCGGCGTCACCGGGGTCACCATTGATCTTGAGCTTACCGCCGACCAATTTAGCGCCCAAACCAGTGAGCTTATCGGTAATGGCGTCAACTGCGCCGCAGAAGTGAGTGTAATCTTCATCGCCGCAACCAAATACGGCTGTCTTGACCCCGGAAGCTCCAATGGAGTCAAAGGCCTCGAACAGTGGAATGAAATCGTCTTGGAGTTCGATTTCATCCTGGCCCCAAGTCGAGCAACCGAAAAGGACCAAGTCCTTTCCAGAGCATAAACCGTCGGGTGAGATGCCGCCAGCTTTAGCGACTTGGACATCGTGTCCAGCGGCTTTGATTTGGGCGGTGAGCTTGGTGGCGACCCATTCGGTGTTGCCGGTAGTGGATCCGTAAACAATCAATACATTGCTCATTCGATGGACTCCTTAATAGAAATGTTAGACCCGGGACTGATTCAGTATGGGTCCGGCCGGGAGGGCCGAAATTTTTTTGGTCACAGGAGTCATTCTACTTTAATTGATTCTCAATTACAATAGCTAAAACAAGGTTTTTTTTGTGGGGATAAAAATATTTTTTCCTCAGTAATGTCTAGTGGTTAACCCAAGCAGGCCGTCTTTTGGAATGAAAAAGAAGAAAAAAGTTGACATATTTTTGGGTCCCCAAAAACAGGGATCAACAGATAGAAATAGCTATTAAGAGTCTAGAATAGCTATCAAGAGTCACAAATGGAATCTGGCCATCGGAACCCAATAATGGCCAGAAACAAAAAAAACGGGAACCCCTGAGGATTCCCGTTGATCATAGGTTTTAAACCCGTGACCCGGCTGAATCCGGGTCACGCTTAAAACTGTTCAGGTAGCTTAGTGTTCGTGACCGACTAGCTGGGTGTGAAGCAGTTCGTGGCTCTTGTGTCCGCCGAACTCGCCACCGAGGAATTCCTTACACAAGGCCTGGACCTCGGGGTTGTCGTGGCTCTTGCGGAGCGGGAGATTGCGGTCATCGGTGTAGAGAGCTGCAATACGTTTGGACCGGTAGTTCAAATCGTGGCTGATGGGTTGGCCGCCTCCAGAGATGCAGCCGCCCGGACAGGCCATGACCTCAATGAAGGTCCAGCCCCGGGGGTTTCCGGCCTTGATTTGATCCATGATCTGACGGGCGTTACCCAAGCCGTGGGCGATAGCCAGTTTGATCTTGGTGCCTTCGAGATCGACTTCGGCCTCGCGCAGACCGCCGAGACCACGGATGGAATCGAATTCGACCGAGGGCAGGGTTTTACCGGTGACCACCTCGTAGGCCGTCCGCATGGCCGCTTCCATGACGCCGCCGGTGTTGCCGAAAATGGTGCCGGCTCCGGAACCGATGCCCATGATGGGATCATATTCCGAATCAGGCAGATCGTTAAAGGACAAGCCGTAGCTTTTGATCAGCTGTCCGAGTTCGCGGGTAGTCAGCACGTAGTCGACGTCCTGATAACCACTGGAGCGCATTTCCGGACGGCGGCACTCAAACTTTTTGGCCGTGCAAGGCATGATCGAAACCGAGACGATCTTGGCGGGATCGATGCCTTCCTTTTGAGCGTAATAGGTCTTGACCAAAGACCCAAACATCTGTTGAGGGCTTTTGCAGGTCGAGTGATGCGAGATCAGATCGGGGTAATACATTTCCATGAAATTGATCCAGCCCGGCGAGCAGCTGGTGATCATGGGCATATGTTTATTGGCCTTAAACCTTTTGAGGAATTCGGTAGCTTCCTCCATAATGGTCAAATCAGCGGTGAAGTTAGTGTCAAGGACCCGGTCGAAACCGATGCGCTTTAAGGCGGTGACCATTTTGCCGGTCACAATGGTGCCGGTGGGGGCGCCGAAGATTTCGCCTAAGCCAACACGGGTGGCCGGGGCAGTCTGGACGATGACGACCTTGTCGGGATCGTTGATGGCTTGGACGACTTTATCGGTATCGTCTTTGACCGTGATGGCCCCGGTCGGGCAGATGACCGAGCATTGGCCGCAAAGGGTGCACTTGACCTCACCGAGTCCCTTGCCGAAGGCCGGGGTGACGGTGGAGCTAAAGCCGCGGTTGGCGAAGGTGTAGACACTGCAGGTTTGTTTGTCGGAACAGAACCTGACGCAACGACCGCAAAGGATACATTTGTTGGGATCGCGGACCAGGCTCAGGCTGGTCTCGTCAAGAGGCCAAGTGGGCTTGGACGGAGGGAAACGGATTTCCTTGATCCCCAGATTCTGGGCGAGAGCCTGCAGTTCGCAATTTTGATTGCGGGCGCAGGTAAAGCACTCGTTGGGGTGATTGGCCAAAAGCAATTCCACCACCAAACGCCGGGCCTCCCGGACTTTGGGGGAGTTGGTGAAGACCACCAGACCTTCGGTTACGGGGAACGAGCAGGCCGCCGCTAAGGCGCGGGCGCCCTGGACTTCAACCACACAGACGCGGCAGCCGCTGTAAGGCTTAACATCGAAGTGGTGGCAGAGG
The DNA here is from genome assembly GCA_031271165.1 of Deltaproteobacteria bacterium. Taxonomy (GTDB): domain Bacteria; phylum Desulfobacterota; class Desulfarculia; order Adiutricales; family Adiutricaceae; genus JAISWF01. The sequence goes on along the minus strand of JAISWF010000115.1, from coordinate 8,169 downwards.
GTCGGGATGTTGATCCCAAGTTTACGGGCGGCCCCCCATATGGTGACTCCCGCCTGGACGGTCACGGACTGGTTGTCTATGGTCAGGGTTACAGTTTTGCTCATATGGGGCACCCTACTCCTTGTTTACGGCTTTGTTCTTGCGGCAGGCGTCGATGCACGAACCGCATTTGATGCATTTGAGCGTATCGATGCGATGAGGTTCTTTCTTCTCGCCTTCGATGGCCGAAGCGGGGCACTGTTTTTTGCAGGCGCCGCATCCGATGCACTTTTCCTCGTCGATCGAGAAGGTCAACAAGGCAGTGCAGGCTTTGGCCGGGCACTTTTTCTGATAGATATGAGCCTCGTACTCGTGCCGGAAGTAGTGGAGAGTCGAAAGGATGGGGTTCGGACAGGTCTGACCAAGGCCGCACAGGGCGCTGAGCTTAATGTTGCGGGCCAATTCTTCGAGGAGTTGGATGTCGCCTTCTTGTCCCTTGCCCTGGGTAATATTGTTGAGGATGTTGAGCATACGGGTGGAGCCTTCGCGGCAGGGCGTACATTTGCCGCAGCTCTCATCGCGGGTGAAGCTCAAAAAGAATCTGGCCAGATCGACCATGCAGGTGTCTTCATCCACCACAACTAAGCCGCCGGAACCCATCATGGCGCCAGCTTCAATCAGAGAGTCATAATCAACGGGACGGTCAATCATCGACTCGGGCAGGCAGCCTCCGGAGGGACCACCGATCTGGACGGCCTTGAACTTTTTGCCGCCCAAGATGCCGCCGCCAATGTTGAATATAATCTCCCTCATGCTCATGCCCATGGGCACTTCGGCCAGACCCGTGTGGCGGACCTTGCCGGTGAGGGCGAAGACTTTGGTACCTTTGGATTTTTCAGTACCGTAGGAGGCAAACCAGGCCCCGCCATTGCGGATAATAGCCGGGATGTTGGCCCAAGTCTCGACGTTGTTATTGTTGGTGGGCTTGCCCCACAGACCGCTGACGGCCGGGAAGGGCGGACGGGCGGTGGGCATGCCGCGCTTGCCTTCGATAGACTGGATTAGAGCGGTTTCCTCGCCGCAGACAAAGGCCCCGGCGCCTTCCTTGATGTGAAGGCCGAAGTTCCAGCCGCTGCCGAGGATATTGTCGCCCAAAAGACCCAACGCCTCGGCTTGGGCGATGGCAACTTTTAAACGGTGCACGGCCAAGGGATACTCGGCCCTGACGTAAATGTAACCTTCATCAGCTCCGATGACCAGAGCGCCGATGATCATACCTTCAATGACCCGGTGAGGGTCGCCTTCGAGGACCGAACGGTCCATAAAGGCCCCGGGGTCGCCTTCGTCGGCGTTACAAAGGACGTATTTCTTTTCGCCAGGAACCTGGCGACATAACTCCCACTTACGACCGGTCGGAAAACCTGCGCCACCACGTCCGCGGAGCCCAGAGATCTTGACCTCTTCAAGGAGTCCATCGGTATTGCCCTTCTGGCCCAAGGCCTTGACCAGGGCTGCGTAGCCGTCGTTGGCGATGTATTCGTAGATGTCTTCGGGGTTGATGTGGCCGCAGTTGGCCAAGGTCAGGCGGTTTTGCTTGGCGTAGAAGTCGATTTGTTTATAGGTGACCGTTGGTTCGGCGCCTTCGTGAGAACGGTAAAGGAGCCTTTCAACGGGCTTGCCACCGCGAATGGTCTGCTCGACGATTTCAGGGATGTCCTCGGCTTTGACCAGGACGTAGAAAATGTCCTGGGGGTAGATGACAACCAAGGGGCCCATCTCGCAGAAGCCGTGACAGCCGGTGATAAAAACTTCCACCTGTTTGCCCAGGCCATTTTTGTCGAGCTCATCGCGGAAAGCCTTGACGATTTGCTGAGACCCTGAGGAGGTACAGCCAGTACCGCAGCAGATCATGATGTGGCTGGTTACACCCTCATAGGGTTGGGCATTAGCATCGTGGCGGATGGCGATTTTTGGGAGGGCCTGTTTTCTGATGGCCTCAAGTTCCGCCGGGCTGTTCAAACGCGACAGGGTTGGTGACTGACTCATGTTTTTTATAACCCCGCTTTCATCAGTTGCGATAGTTGTCAAGGATTTTCGGGACCAGATCGGGCTTGAGACGGCCATGGGTGTCATGGTCGACCATCATGACCGGGGCCAAACTGCAGGCGCCTATGCAAGCGACGGTCTCCAAGGTAAACTGGAGATCTTCGGTTGTTCCGCCGGGGGAAACGCCGAGGTTATTTTTCAACGATTCCAGAATCCGGCTGGCGTTCCTGACGTGGCAGGCTGTACCCTGGCACGTGCGAACGACGTGTTTGCCACGGGGTTCGAGGTGGAACTGAGCATAAAAAGTGACCACGCCGTATATCTGGCCGACGGGCACGTTAAGATGATCAGCAATGGCTTCCAGCACCGGCACTGGCAGGTACCCATAAGCTTCTTGGGCGGCCTGTAGCACCGGGATTACAGCCCCTTTGACCACGTGTTTGTACGCATCAAAGATAGGGTTCAGTTTGGTAAGATCAAACTCTTGAGCCGGAGTTTGGGAAACACTGCCCATTCGGCTACCTCCTGCAATAATTGTTAACGCCTTGAAAAAAAAGGGCCGCCTTTTTGGTCAGACGGAGTCAACTTTTAGATCGGCCCACGATAGAAGGACAGATATTCCAGGTGGTTGAAACGACAATGGGCCTAAATAGTGACGGCTCAAGTCAGTCCGTTCGCCCCCCCTGAACCAAAAATCAAAAAAATTGTGTTATTAATTGATTTAGGCCATTGAACCATAAAAATTTTTTTTTGTCAAATTTTGTCATTTACAGCTGTCCCAAATTGAGGCAGGGGCAAAATTCAAGGCTGGTCGGGCAATTGTATAAAAGGAGGGCAAGAGAGGTGTCATAGATTCAAAAAAAAAGAAACAAATAACAAATTCAGAAATTTTATGTAGTTATGGAAGGGCAACCTTTAAGGTTGGTTGAAGACTTTTGATGGTTATATTTTTTCTAACATAGGAAAATATATGGTAAAAAAAATTTCAGTTTTTTTTTAAGCCTCGACGAATTTCGGGGCATTTTTTAGCCCTTTGAGGTAGTCGTCGGGTATTATTGACACCTTTTGAGGAGAGGCCGGTTTTCAAAATTGAATTGTTTAGCTTTTGACGAAACAATCTTTTGAGAGGGCCTTTGGGGCAAGTGTTGGTTTGGAGACAGGGGGTTAAAGATTATTGAGGCCTGGGGGCTGGTTTCTTGATGGAGCTGGCAGGGGTAGGGTTCTTGCGTTTATTATTGTTGGGTTGTCAGGCCAAACCTTCATGATTAGGCAGCTGACTGCCTACGTAAGGTTAACCTGGCAAATTGTCAAAGTTAATTATTTTGGATTCAAAAGACTGGCCTTCCGCTCAACCGGGGAGCACTGGCTGACCTGGAAGCTAAATCAGCGCAATTGTCAGAGAGTTTCGGCCATGTAAGGTTAATAAGGGGGAACTATTTGAAAAAAATTTAGTTAAATCCCGACGTTCGGCAGCCATAGTCAAGGGCAGCAGTTTTTAATTTTTTTGGCCGCCAATTTTTTATCAAGCCCAAGGGGCAGATGTTTAGGTAAGTCATCGAAATTACTATATCTTGCTGTAAAAGGGTCAATGCCACCTTCGAAGGGTGCGGCCATTGGTGATGGACAAAACTAATACATAAACATAAATCATCATGTAGATAACAATAATAAGATAAAATTATATTATTCTAAAGCTTGAAACAAATCTACGATTACTTATAAGTTATTTTTGGTTAACTAATTAATGTCTTTATCTTATGTGTATATTAAATAGGAGTTTTGTTTAATAAATTGCTGCAATTTCTCTGTATTTTGATGGTTTAGATAATGTTATTTATTTTAATTATTAACGATAAACATCTTTATTGTTTAAATATTTTGTTGAATGGATAGTCAATTAATGCGAAAATTATCTTTTATCATAAATTTAATTTATTTTATAACTAAAAATATCTCTAAAAATCAATTTGCGGCGTGAAGAGAATCGGTGTCAAACATATATCAGGTAGTTTGTCTAGACATAAAGTAAAAACATCAGAAGAAAATTAATGTCAATCTATAAATAAATAATAACAAAATAATAATAATAATAATAATTATTATTATTATTATTATTATTCGATATGCTTGATAAATTAATTATAAAGATGTCTATATAATTCTTTAATATCTATTTATTTAATTTAGGGCTGACTTGTTGCATAAGGCGACCAAGTTGAGTGTGGGTATAAATAAAGCCCTGGTCCGGGCCTTTTTGCGCTCCAGGTTCAAAATCATCGTCTATAAATTGTTCGACATCACAGGCGAGCCGTCTGACCGGGCCACCACCATAGTCCCGAAAGGATAATTAAATTCTTCACCGCAGTATGCGTCAGTAGACCTCACTAGCTCTTTATGAAACTCTTGATGGCTTAAAAATAAGCTTTCATAGTAAACCTGCGGAATTAAGACAGATGAATGCAGAATATTAATCATTGTCAGTTTAATAATGATAAATTATTACTAATTTAAGTGCCAAGTCGGGAGCCGGCGGCGCTATTAGTCTGGAGGCGACATTTTAGTCAGAACGTAGCCAAGTTCTGTGCCCAAAGAGAAATCAGAGATGGCTTTCAACTGAAAATCTTTGACAAAACGATTTAAAAGACTAAGCTCGCGGTTTTTGATGCTCTCAAATTTGGTCATGGACTCCTGGCAGACTGTGGCCAGGATTTTTTCAGTTGGAAATTCTCCCAATACAGCCAGCCCAGGTTCCCGGTGGTCTGGGTTTTGGCGGATAGAGTCAGAGCGGTTTAAGGCGGCGATGACTTTTAAAATCAAGGCCAAATCATATCTTTTCTTTCCAGTTATGGCTTCCAGGACGTCTAAACCTTCACTTATATCCCAAGCATAGGTTCTCAGATTATTGAGGCTATTTTTGGCGGCATAGAGCCGCACGATCTCCAAGGCCTGGGGATCGCGGTCGATGGCCGAATATTGGGCAAGCCTGGCGTAAAACTTGGGCGACAGAAGGAGCGGGTTAAAACCGCAGCCAAGGTCGATGACTGTGCCGCCATCAGGAATCAGACCGATCAAAAGTTTTTCAAATTCTACTCGATAGCTAAAGCGTTCCCTGGTGCTGACGTGAGAGAGAAGAAGCTGGTTTTCTATTTGAGAGCGCTCTTGGAGGCTGCTTTCGATATAGTCAGACGTGAGGACCTCTATTTGATCCCCGGATGGTTTGTAGCGTCTGAGTCTTTGATAAACCTCAGTCCTGGCGGTTTTACGAAAAGCGTGGTAGTCAGAGAGCCTTAAGATTTCTTTAATATCAGAGGCCTTGGAGATTTTTTTTCGGAACTTGGCATTTTTGGAGGCCGTTAATTGCTCTAAAATTAGCTCGAAAACTTCTCCGGCTTTCATCTTGTAAGACCGGGCGCAGTCATCGGACAATAACCTGAGCAATTGGTTTTCTAAAGAGGTCAGTGGCGGTGTTGGAATGGCCGGTGGACTTTTGGGCTTAGGGCCAAGTTCTGGGTCCAGATGAGCAAAACTTTCGATTTGGCCGGTAAGGTACAGTTCCCACGACTGAGCTAACCTGGAGTTGGGAAAGAGTTCAAGATTGTCGATATGGGTTTGATAGACCAAGTTCGAATAATCGCTTAAGGAGCCTCCAGAGAGGCGCTGCATGGTTTGGGCCGTTGCCAGGAGGGTCAATAAATTGTGAGTCTCTCTTAAAGCTTCTCCTTGCTGCAGATCGAAAATCTTGGCCAAGGGGTAATTGTGGCAGACCGGGCAGTCGCAGGAGTAGCTGAGCCGCTCTAAAAAAGCCCTTTTGTTGACCGCTCCAAAAGGGGTCATGTAGTACCCGCCTTTGGCATAGTGGGCATAGGAGGAAGAATCAAAGATGTTAGCTCCGGCAAGGTACATAAACAGCATGTCCAGAGGATCCCCTGCCCCGTAAACGTGGATGGGAGGGTTGGGACCGACCACTTTTCTGGCATCCCTGATAACGGCGCAGGTGAAATAAAGATCGTGGTTTTTGTTGAAAAAAGGGACCATGCTGCCGATTCCATAGTACCTCAGTCCCATGGCGGCCAACTCACGGATATGTCTTTGCCGGAGAGCAAAAAAGCCGCCGCCTTGCTGGATGCCGGCTAAATCTGAGTACCAGCTGGCCTTAAAAGCCTCCTCAATGCGGTTTTGGGAGATAATTAGCCGGCGTAAAGTCTCTTCATACCCGGTTTGCGGTGGGGTGATCAGATCCAGTGGGGCAGCTATGTCGGTCTGGATAAGGTTTTGGAACCTAATGATTTCCAATGGATCAAGTGCGATCCGGCGGCCTCCTAATTGTTGGAAAGCTCCAGAATCGGTACACAAAAGACCGCCAAAGCCGCCCAGATGTTCTCGCAGCGTATGGCCAGCCTGAAATGTTTGGCGAAGCTCCTGGTCTTTATAAAGCAAAAAGGCGTTGACCATGACGGCGCTCAGGCCGAGCTCCATGGCCTCAGAGCTAAAGAGCTCAAAGGTAAAATCTGGCCGGTAGACGGGGATAAAGGCCGGGAGCCTTACGGTTACCTGGCCGTTTTTGGAGCAAAATTGAGGTATGTCCGCAGTCATGGGATTATGGACTCAAGTTTTTTGGACCGGATGTTTGGGCCAGTGCGTTTTGGCTGGTTTTGGCCTCAATGGAGGCTTTGGCAGCTCGGATTACAATGCTTGACCGTTGGCTGGTGTTTTTGGCTGAAAAAGGTTTATCGCAGGCTGAAAGGATTATAATTTATACTGGTATCGAAACTGTCAATCCCCTCAATTTTTTTAACTTTAGAAATGGCCAGATAAACAAATGGTGTTAAAATAATTTCATAAGATAGTTTCCAGATGTATTGAAATAAGATCATCTGGAATATTACGTTGTTGGGGTAGAGCCCCCAAAAAGCAATAGATATGAAAAGGAGAGTGTCAAAGCCCTGCCCGACAACGGAGGAGCCAATGGTTCTGAACCAAAGTTTTTTGCCACCAGTAGCGACTTTAATTTTGGATAGCAAGGTGGAGTTTAAAAATTCACCAGTCAGATAGCTGACAAAAGAAGCCACCAGTATTCTGGGGGTAGTACCGAAAACGGAAGAGTAGGCTGCTTGGTCGGGCCAAAAGCTGGGGTGCGGCAGCTTGACAGTAACAAAGAAGACTATTACCGCAATTAGATTGCAGAAAAAACCCAGCCAAATTATCCGTCTGGTCTGGCGGAAACCGTAGACTTCGGTAAACAAATCACCCAAAATGTAAGTTATTGGAAATATGATAACCGCTGCTGGGAGCGTCCAGCCGAAAACCACAATCAATTTTCCGGCGATCAGGTTGGCCAAAAGCAGGCCCACCACAAATAGGCACACCAGCGTCATAAAAAGCATGGAGCGCATGTTGTTATTGTTATCCACAAAATCCTCAATTAGGTAACGCAATCAGCAGCCAGCCTAAGGCCAGACTGCTATTGTGCAGGCTATTGCACCACAAAAGCCCAATGTCAAGTTGTTCTGAGCTCGTGTTATGGCCGCAAAACAGTTACGGCGTTGCCTTGCATTGCCAGAGACTCATCATTTTTTTTACGGCTATCCAATTTGGAGGCCAGTATTCAACAATTTATTAATAGAAGCAGTTTAAAAATCTATAAAAGCAATATTGGTCTAAAAAATATAATATTAACAAGTTAAATAGTATAAATGCTATAGAATTAACGGCATTGGATTAGAGCACTGCGCATATTGCACTAAATAAGTGACCTTGGCATTGGGGCTAAAACCAGTTTCAATAGAAGATTTTCAGCAGTTATTTGTATTAATCCAAAGGTGATGGTTCTTTGGTGCCACTGCCAAACATTATTACAAAAAAATGAGAATGAAAGGATAAAAAGCGAGTGCCGAAAAAAAAGCCCGAAAACCTTTGCATTGACAGGCTTTTAGGCATTCAGGAGCTTTCAGAGTTTACTAAATAAGGATATTTTGGCGGAGCGGTGGGATTTAAAGATTTTGATGCTGCCCATTTAAAAACTAACTTTTTTATAAGTCTTATCGCAGAAAACCGGTAGACTTTAGTCTAGCGGATGAATGCGTTCCGGTCCTGATTAACCTTGATGCCGAATATACTCTTGTATTGTCGATAAACTCGCTTGCC
>JAISWF010000234.1 GCA_031271165.1 Deltaproteobacteria bacterium | reverse complement strand
CGACTTGGAGAAGTCGGATGACCTCATAGTACCGTAGAAGCGGCCGAACAACCAGACTTGGGCGGAGGCTGTGGAGGGAAGGGGGTCACGGAAGGAGAACATGGTTAGTCCTAACACTTCGCATCCGCAGTGATGCTTAAACCAACCTCAAACATGGGAGGCTGAGGTGCCAAGCGGGATTAAACATGTACGTCAAACAGCGAGAAGGGAACCTTCCCTAATCAATGTGGATACGTCAACATCTAACCGAGTAGCCCTGTGCGCTAAAGTGTGCCCGCAGGGATCTGTGCGGGGGGACGCCCGAAAGGGCGTTCCCTACCGCGACGGTGTTTTAAAGAGCAAAAATTAAATACGCAACTAATTGACATCGAAAGTGTGAAATGTGGCTGCCAAATTCGCTAAAAGTTTGGACAGCCCAGTCAAATATGGTATTAACACTTGGGCTACAGTGAACGTTGCCAAAATAATACCCTTTTCAAACCATGGAAGACATGGAATTTTTCCTCAGACCAATGAGAGCACCATCAGTTGTGCCTGACAATCAAATTTATGCCTACAGAGCCTGAGAATCCTGCTAAGCTGGAGACCTCCAGGTTTTATGAGTACTCACCTTGCAGAAATTCAAAGCTTGGTTGAAATTTGCAGCGTTACGATGACTCAAGACGGCCTTAGAGACTGTCACCGCTACGTGAGAGCTTAGGGCAAAATCTACAAATGTTAAGCCAAAAAAATAGGCTTGGCTCGTGAGTTTCAAGACGACAAGTTTTATTTCGCCGTTTGAACGTCTTTTTGGTCTTAAGGCCGGTTATTGGCACTTTGGGAATATCTTGACAGATAGATTTAAGCAAGCCAATCAGCTAGGAGTTAATAATGCATTAAGTTAAAACTTTATTTTGGCAACAACTCGCTGTTAGGCTTTAGCTCTTAAAGCCTAAAGCAATTAAAAAAAATCCCCTGCTTCCAGTTGAAAAAATATATGGAGCTAAGTCAAATGTTAAATTTATGATCTCGGATTGTATGGCTAGGTTGACGTTTAAATTTATCAAGAAAACGGCAGCAGGAAAAACCTTGCTTTTCGACAAAGAAGCTCTTGTATTTTTTCTGGGTATCTGCGGAGCGTTCTTTCCAGACCCCGGCCGAGTTTTTGGGGGTCGACCGGGGGGTAAAGATTAAAGAGCGATGGTGGTTCATGATGGTTCAGACTAAAGTCTTAACAATGAGGGGAGCTGTGGCTCAGTTGAGTAAGGAAGTCGGTCATAAGACAATTTGAAATCATGGCCAAAAAGCCAAACTGAGGGCCGCTTCCGGCCTGAAACAAAAGGAAGGCCGACTGCCGGAGGTTAGCACTAATGGCAACCTCCGGCAGCCGGCCAACTGGAGAATCGCAAATGTGTCTTAAGCCGCCTTGAGGGCGTGGTAACGTTCGGGATGGAGTCCGACGATTACTTGGATGTCGTTGCCCTTTTGGGGTTTGAGGATGCCAAAGCCCGACTGCTTGGTTTCATCAAATTTTATCAGATCTTTATTGCGGACTGAAACGATCAGCCTGGTGGCAGCGGCGGGACTGAAGCTCTTGATATTGTCCTTTCCGCCCAGAAGACCACGGAGTGTTTCGAGTTCCTCGGTGGAGGCATCGGCAACCTTGGCTTCGCCTGTGGCCGCAGTTGAAGAAGTTTTGGCGGGTAGAGCCGCCAGCATTTCGCTGGGCAGCTCAGCTTCGGGTCCGGCGGTTTTGAGATATTCGTCGATGTCGCTTTTTATGTTACCGACTCTAGTGCCGAAGATGGCCTGGACGGCCCGGCCGCGCTCGACCACGCCGGCGGCTCCCAGAGCTTTGAGAGTGCCGGAGTTGACCTTGGCCGGGTCAACGACCGAGACCCGGAGCCTGGTGATGCAGTTGTCGAGGGTAGTGATATTGCTGCGGCCTCCCAGGGCTAAAATAATCTGGCGGGAGAAGGCGAATTTTTCCTGCTCTCCAGAGGAAAAAATTATTTCTTCTTCAACTTGTTGACGGCCGGGTGTCTTGAAACCCATAAGGACGATCAAAGTTCTAAAAATGCCGAAGTACAAAACGCCATAAATGGGACCGACAACAAAAACCAGCCAGGGCTTGGTGTCCATGGAATAATAGAGAAGCAAGTCAATGCCGCCCTGAGAGAAAGTGTAGCCGATATGGCCTCCGAGAATGTTGATTATGGCAAAGGCGGCTCCTGTTAAGACCGCATGAATGAAGTACAAAAGCGGGGCCACAAACATAAAGGAGAACTCAATGGGTTCGGTAATGCCCGTCAAAAACGAGGTCAGCGCGGCTGACAGCATGATGCCGCCAACTTTAACCCTGTTTTCAGGTCTGGCCACGCGCCACATGGCAATGGCCGCCATGGGCAGGCCCCACATCTTGGTCAGAAAGCCTCCGCCCAGGATGCCGGCTGTGGGATCGCCTTGAAAGAATCGGCTGAGATCCCCGTGGAAGACCTTTGAGGTTTCAGGATCGATATAGGAACCGATCTCAAAGAAGAACGGGACGTTCCAGGCATGGTGAAGGCCAAAGGGGAGAAGCAGTCGTTCGACAAAGCCGTAAATGCTTCCGGCCATGACTGGATTGGAATAGGCCGCCCAGTTGGAGAAGATCAGAATCTTATCCTTGACCGGGGGCCAAAGATAACTAAGCAATACCCCGGTGAGGATGGCGGTGATCCCGGTGATAATGGGTACAAAGCGTTTGCCGGAAAAGAAGGCCAAGTAGGGCGGAAGCTCAATCCGGTAGAACCGATTGTAGAGGGCCGCCGATAACCCGCCCATGATAATTCCGCCGAAAACACCGGTGTCAATGGCCATCATCCCGAGAACATTTTGAAGTTGTCTGGCTTCCGGGCTGGGGTCCATCTCAAAAACATGTAAAGCCATTACACTGATGGTGGCGGTCATTACCAGGTAACCGACCACCGCCGAAAGGGCGGCGGTCCCGTCGTTTTCGGTAAAGCCCAAGGCCACCCCGATGGCGAAGATCAAAGCCAGGTTCCCAAAAATTACGTTGCCCCCGGAGGTCATAATCCTGGAAATTAAATTGGGAATAAAGCTGAATTCAGAGGTGCCAACTCCCAGCAGGATGCCGGCCACCGGAAGTATGGCCACCGGCAACATAAGGGATTTGCCGATTTGCTGAAAAAAATTACCCATATTTTTGAAGGGGTTCATCTGGACTCCTTTCTAATGGTCTGCTTGAGCGGCTTCGGCCAGAAGAGTCCTGACCTCGGTTGCGGTTTTCTTGGCCAAGGCTTTGGTAGCCAGTTCCCGACAGTGTTCCAAGTTCTGCCGTCTGATGGCGGCTTTGACCGCTGGGATGCTATTGATGCTCACACTGAGTTCGTCAATTCCCAAACCAATGAGGACGGGGACGGCGGCGACCTCGCTGGCGATTCCGCCGCATATCCCGACCCACTTGCCTTCCTTGTGGGCGGCCTTAATCGTGATGTAAATGAGCCGCAAGACGGCAGGGTGGAGGGCATCGGCCATCTTGGCCAATCGAGGGTTGCCCCGGTCGATGGCCATGGTGTACTGGGTCAGATCGTTGGTGCCAATGGAAAAAAAGTCGACTTCCTTGGCCAAGAGGTCGGCCATCAAGGCGGCGGATGGTACCTCGATCATTACTCCCAGCTGGACTGGGGCAGTCAGGCCCAAGGCCTTTTTTTCTCGGTTGACGATGTCCCGGGCCGCTTCGAACTCCGAAAAAGTGGAGATATCATCGGGAACATAAGCCCGAGGTTGGTCAGGTTGGCTACTTTGAGGATAGAGCGGACCTGAGCGGAAAAGATCTCGGTCCCCAGCATGTTCAGGCGAATCCCCCTTATTCCCAGAAAGGGGTTGATTTCCTCGGGCAGTGGCATGTAAGCCAGCGGCTTGTCGCCGCCTACGTCGAGGGTCCGGACGATCAGATCCCGGTTTGGTCCCAAGTGCTTGGCGATCCCCTCGTAGCTGGCGGTCTGCTCTGATTCAGTGGGGGCCTCAGTCCGGTCAAGAAACAAAAACTCAGAGCGCAGAAGTCCTACGCCCTCGCCGCCTAAGCCGGGAATTTCCGAAGCTTCGGCCAGTCCGCTGATGTTGCCGCAAACTTTAATCTTAAAGCCGTCGATGGTCATAGCTGGTTGGGAGGCCGCCTCCAGCTCCTTTTGCCGCATTTCCGAGGCCTGTATTTGTTTGGTTTGGACCTCGGTCACTTCACTCGGGGCGGGGTTGATTTTTAGAAAGCCTTGGTCACCATCTAGAATAGCCAAGGTGCCGTTGGGAATTTTTAACGCTGACTGGGAGACGGCCACCACCGCTGGTAATCCGGCGGCCCTGGCCAAGATTGAGGCATGGGAAGTGGCACTGCCACCGGTGAGACAAAAGCCTAAGACCTCTCCCTTGCTGAGGTTGGCCGTATCCGATGGGGTCAGATCTGAAGCCACTAATATGGCTTTAGACGGAATCGCAGTGCTGCGCTTTTCAAAACCGATCAGCTGGGACAGGACCCGCTCGCCGATGTCCCGGATGTCAGTGGCTCTGGCCGCTAGAAGAGGGTTTTCAAGTTTGGAGAGGATTTCGGCCTGGGATTGATAGCTGGCTCGCCAAGCCCAAGCCGCACTCTGGCCTTGTTTGAGGCCAGCAAAAGCTGATTCTTTGAGTTCAGGGTCGGTCAGCAGTTCCTTGTGGGCGGCAAAGATGGCCGCCTTGCTGGTGTCGGCTGAAAGCCGGAGAGAGTTTTCGATTTGGTCGAGTTCCTCTTGAGCTTTAGTTATGGCCGCCTCCAAATCCTGCTGCTCCTTAGCTAAGCCGAACCCTTCCTTGGGCAGGTCAACGGTGACTTCCTCAAGCTGATAAATGACTCCGGTGACCAAGCCTGGAGATGCTGAGACCCCGACCATGACGTTGGGGTCATCGGAGGGGGCCGGTTTGGAAGGTGCCGGCTCTGAGGCCGTGTCTTTGCGCTGGCCGGGGATAACGTGGAGGTTTTCGCCGAGGCCAGACTGGACCAGCGTCGCCAGAGCTTCAACAGCCTGAGCCGAATCGGGGCCTTCCGCCGAGATGATAACGGAATCATACTTTTTAATGGAAAGTCCCATGATGGCCACAACGCTTTTGGCGTTGACCTCTTTGTCCTGCAGGCAGAGCTTAATGGTGCTTTGAAACCGTTTGGCGTTACTGGCCAGAACGGCCGAGGGGCGGGCGTGGAGTCCGTCGGGGTTTAAGATGACGATGGGTTCAGAAACATTTAGTTGGCCGCACAATGAAACGGTCTCGGGCTGGTCGGTTTTCTCCACGTCCATCAAGGGCGTTTCGCCAGAGACAGCCAAGCCGGAGGAAAGCAAATTAACCGATGCATCCTGGGTGGTTATAATTACCAGGGTTAGCAGACTGGCGGCCTTTTTGGCTATTAAATCGGCGTCAAAGACGATCAGTTGATCATGGCGCTTAACATCATCGCCCTCGGAGACAAAGGTTTTGAAGCCTTCCCCTTTGAGGCCGACGGTATCAATTCCAATGTGGATCAAGATCTCCTCGCCCTCGGGGGTGGCGATGGTAAGAGCGTGTTTGGAAGAGTGGATCTGAATGATCTTTCCGTCGCAAGGCGAGTAAAGAGTCTCCTCAATTGGGTCAATAGCGATTCCGTCTCCTAGCATTTTCTGGGCAAAGGTTGGGTCTGGAACGTCGGTGATCGGCACAATCACCCCCGAAATAGGGGCGAAAATAGTTGTCTTTCCGTTTTCAAATGCCATTGGTACCCCCTAACACTGTCTAAAGGTTAACAATCCAGGCTTCAGTAACTAAAATACAACTCTATGAAAGTAAAAAAATTGAAGATAACTTCCGCAAAACAAATGAGAGTTTAAAAATAGACTTGGACCTCTTAACTAAATTATATTCCTAACTAATGTTAGTTAGGAATTGGAACAGCTCCAAATTTAATGTTTTTCTGGACCATAAAAAAACACAATCACTTAGGCGACTTTAAAAGGGCTAAGGTCTTGGTCGCAGCTGAGCCGACTTGAGCCGCATCTGGGCTTGCGGATTGGCCGCTGGCTGGTCATCTAAAGTAGGCGCTGGCTCTAGCTGAACCGATTATAGCTGGACAAACAAGCATAGGGCGTCTGTCACCGAGCTTTTAAGTATATACCATTTTGGGGCACCAGCCGCCTTTTCTAAATATCCCTCCACCAATTGACTCAAAAGCGGAAAAGGTTAAAGATTTTCCAAAATGCCTGGTCCAGGCTAAAAACCAAGTCTTGATAAAATTTGTTGTTGCGGTCGGTAATTATATGATTTTGTACATATAAATCATATTTATGTCAATGATATCAATAAATACCTGTATGTCTCCTTCCGGTTGGAGGTTTGTTTTCATAGTTCTCTTGCTTCATGTTCTTAAATTTAAACGTACATGTTATTTAAAGTCAGAGCAAATCAATCTTAGACACCAAGACTCCAGGTCATCTAAAGGAAAAAGTCAATTTCTGGTTTTTGCGCAAGTTCATGTCTGACAAACTTATGGTGTCAAATTGGCGGCGGTTTGGCAACGTTAAGGGATCTATTTACGGGGGACTTTGAAAGGGAGTCCATAGACCGTGAATGCAACCAATTGACCGATAAAAAAAATGCCCTTATTTTTCTTATCGTACCATGGAATATAATAAATATCGACATATTTTTCCAGACCCTCAAAATTAATCAGCCGCTGAATCATGTTTCAGTCAAGGTTTACCTGCGGCCAGCAGTCTCAAGTCAAAACAGGGCCGCTATGGGACTGGCCGTAATGTTCGGACTCTCAAAGAGTTTGAGCCAGCTTTATTTGGCTTGGCGGCCGCCAGGGCCATAGTGTTTAGCGATTTACTGTTCGTTTGGAGCTTGGCTTGCCTAAAGCAACCGCCCGCCAAAGTTTGATTCGGACCATAAATCCAACCGGCCGAAAAAACGCCAAAGCGTTTTGGATTTTGCTGGACAGCAGTTTTCACTACCCAAATAATAAGGCTTAAACTTTACAAAGTTAAGGCTTAATTTTAGATCTTTGCTTGACCAAAATTGGGTGTGGGTGTGGTTCAGACCGGTCCGGAGGTGACCAAAGAAAACTGAAGAAGAGCCTGTCCCTCCTGGTGGCCGATCGTGATTTTAAGGTAAATGAAAATTTTAGTAAAACAATTATCATATGTATGGTAAAATAATAAAATAATTGCTAAACCAGATTTAAAAATATTAAACACAGTTAAGCTGGTCAGCTTGGGCTGGGAAATTTTTTTCACCAGCTTATCCGGCCTGCTTTTAGCTGGTAAAAAGGAGCCGTTTTGGCTTGGTCTTCACTGGTAACCGCCAGCCTGAAAATGCCTATAAAATTTTAATGACCATAAATTTTTATGAAATCTACATAGGCATCAAGTTCTAAAGGGCCGGGTAAATATTGTTTCAGAAAAAATAAACATAATTTGTCATGAATTCGACAGAGATATGGATAGGATAGACCTTGACCAGAAAAATATCGTTTTGTTCTTTTCGGAAAAAGGCGCCCAGCGAAGGCCTTGGGGAGGAGGCTTTTGGCGGACGGACTCAACGGCCCAAAAGGGACCGGTATTACGAGGATTAGGGCTGATTAGGCAAAAATGTGGTTTCTGAGTCGAGCAGTATCGGGTCGGGCTCGGCGGCCAGTTTTTTATGGCTTGGCACCCATTTGGCCAGGATCTCCTCAAGCTTTCGGATTTCAATAGGCTTGGAAATGAAATCGTCCATGCCGTGCTCAAGAAATATTTCCTTGATCCCGCTGACGGCGTTAGCCGTTAGAGCGATAATGGGAACCGTAGCCCCTTTGTGGCTGAGGCGGATTTGCCGGGTCGTCTCCAGCCCGTCCATACCGGGCATCATGTGGTCCATAAAAATAAGATCGTAATTCTTCGATTCCGCTAGACCGATGGCTTCTTGGCCGGAAAGGGCCAGATCGACCTTGATTTTAAAGGGCAATAGCAAACCTTTGACCACTTTGAGATTGATTTCCAGATCGTCAACCACCAAAATGGCGGCCTGCGGGGCGGTAAAGGAAACTTTTCCGGCTTTTTTGCGGCTGGAGCCAGTCGGCTGAATGTCATTTAAAACATTGGCTACCGGAAGACAAAAGGACGGGGCCGTTAGATTGACCAGGCCGTCTCCTGGCTTGACCCTGTTGCCAGGGTGAGCAATGATGACCGCATGAATTTTTTTGCCAGAATTTTTGACCACCGCCCGCACTGCAGCTGCCGCCGTCTGGGGGGCAAACAAAAATCGGTGACCGCCGGCAGCCAAAATGCCAGGCAGCTCTTCGGGCGTCAGGCGGGTAATTTTGGCGGCCCCTAACCTGGTCAGGGTCCATTCCAGAGAGTCACTGAGCGTCTTATTGACGTCTAAAATGATGACCCTAGCCCGGGCCGGGTTTTTAATTTCCGCCAAAGGCGGGCCGGGCTTAAGGCGCTGCCTGATGGTGACTGTGAAGGTGCTCCCGGAGCCGTAAACGCTTTCCACCTTGATGTCGCCGCCCATCAAGGTGGCGAGGTTTCGGGAAATGGCCAAACCCAGGCCAGTACCTTCAATGCCCTGGTTGGCGGTCTGGTCGAACTGGGAAAAATTGTCAAAGAGCTTGTTGAGATCCTGCTCTTTGATGCCCAGGCCGGTATCGGAGATAGCGAACTGAAGATCGATGAAATCGCCGCTGATAACTCCTTCGACTTTTAATCGCAGGTGCCCTTGGCGGGTGTATTTGCAGGCATTAGAAAGAAGGTTTAAAAGGATCTGCCGGATGCGAACCACATCGCCGGCCATGATGCTGGGCAGGCGGTTGTCGACTTCGACAAAGAATTCAAGATTGCTGTCGGCCAGCCGGGTATTGATGACGCTGATTGTATCAAGGATAAGGGAGCTGAAGTGGTACTCCTGCTCAATGATTTCCATCCGGCCGCTTTCGATTTTGGAAAAATCCAAAATGTCGTTGATGCAGGCCAGAACAGAGTTGCCAGCCTGACGGATGCTGGCGACCATCTCGGAGGCCTCATCAGAGATGGTCTCCCTTAAGGCCAGCTCAGCCATGCCGATGATCGCCTTCATGGGGGTGCGAATTTCGTGGCTCATCCGGGCCAGAAAATCACCCTTGGCCCGGGAGGCTCCCTGGGCGGCTTCCTTTTGAGCCTCAAGCTCGCAGGTTCTCACTCCAACCAGAGTCTCCAGCCTAACCTTGTCTAAATGTCTTTTTCGCAAAAGCAGGATTGTTAAAACCAAGAGGGTCAGCATCAAGACCGAACTGCCTATCAGCCAGGGGATTTTGGCGCGGGCCAGTTTGGCCTGGTAATCGAAAGTCCGGCGGTTCCAGTGGCTGACGATGAGGTTAGTGTCAACCAGGGGCAGGGCTTTATCAATAATTGAGGTCAGAACTTTCTCGTTTAAGTTAAACCCGAAGGTCGAGGCAAAGGAGTAGGGGAAAACCATGTTGATTTTAAAGCCAGGTTTTTCCTGGTAATTGGTCATGGCCAAGTTCAGGTTCCTGGTCCCCATCAATAGCTCTATTTCGCCGGATTCCAGGGCTTCGAAGCTGGCGCTGGTGGTCTTATAAGTCGTCAAGTATTTATGACCGGGAAACCATCTTATAAAAAGCTCGGAAAAGGCGGTGTCGGCGATCAGACCGACTTTGGTCAAAAAGATGTCGTTAATTTTTTTGTTGGGGACCGATATCTTTGATAAAAGTGCGTAGTTGTCCTCTTGGAAGCTGTTAACCGGCCATAGAAAACGGTTGCGGCGCTCTTCAGAGTAAATAAGTTCGGTAACAAAGGAAATCTCACCTTTTTCCAGCATAGAAATGAGTTCCGGCCAGTTGATTTTTTCTTGGCTAACCATGGCGAAATTTAAGCCAGTTAGCTGGCTTATTTGATCGATTACCTCCAAAGAGATGCCCTGCCACTTTTTTTCAAGCTCGTTGTAGAAGCTGACCGGGTAATTGTCCCATTCCGCACCAAACAGGATGGTTTTTTGTCCCTGGCTGTGCTCTTTGAGGTACTTTGCTTCATCTTGCGTTAAACTCAGCTTAAACTTTAGACACTGGTACTCGTTTGCCCCGAGGGTATAAAACTCAGCCAGCTTGGTCATATAGCCGGCGTCAATGGCTTTATTTAAGACTCTGATTATGGGCTCAAGATCAGGATTGGCCGTAATCAAAGATACTGGTGAGACAATGAGCGGCAAAAAAGGCTCGTCGACCAGCTCAAGGTGTTGGCCAAAGGCCGCTTCAGTTGGGTTTTCACCGACAAAGGCGTCAATTTCTCCAGAGACCAAGCCCTGGTAAATGGTTTCTAAGTCGCCGAAGATAACCTCTTGGAAGGGGAATTGACTCAGCGGTCTGATCAACTCGCTGGTGGTACTTCCTTTCAAAAAAGCGAAAACCAAAGTTCTTTGGCGGCTGATTTCCTGAAACGAGTCAGCTCCGCGAAGCCGAAAGTAAGATACCGAGCGTTCGGCAATAGGTTTACTCATCCAGTAGGTTTGATGACGTTCGGTGGTGGGAGTGAGCTCACCGGTAAAGTCAATGGAATGGTCGGCCAGGCCTTCCATTAAAAAATTCCACGGGTAAGGCTGGGCCACAAACTCAAGGTCGAAAATTTGGGTCAGCCATTGGGCCAAATGGGGGCTAAAACCTCGCAACTGACCGTGTTCGTCCCAAAAAGCCTCGGTGGAAAGAGTTGAGCCCAATATCAGTGGCCGGCCTAGGGCTTTAAGAGCTTCAATGTCGCGGATATCGGCTGGGGTGATAGAGGGGATTTCAGCAATAGAGGTGAGGGACCCGAAATCAGTGGTCTTGGTTTCATCGGGAAAAATTGAAACGGGTGAGCCAGCCAGCATTAAAATGAGAGCCAAAGCCAAAAGAGAAAAAAAGCCTAAGCCGGGGCAGGACCAACAGTTGCGCCTGGCTATGGGTGGTGGCTGAGGTTTTTTATTGGTATTTATGGGTAAGAAAGAATTTTTCAACACAAAAAACCAAATATTCTTAATTGAAGTCAAATTATTAAAAAGTAATCTTTTGCCGGCTAAAGGAAATAACTGTCAAAGTAAAATAGCGTTCGTTAGTTTGGGCCGCATCCTGGTTCTTATAGCCGTCTGCCGCAGCTTACTCCAGCCCAACAGGGCAAACCAAAACCGACTTGCAAGCTGTCCAGGCGTCTTTGGTGCAGCTCGGAGCTAAGGCATCCGGCCGGTAGAAAAGCGAGCCGAGGCCGACAGAGGGACGCCGGGGCCTTCCACTCGAACCAAGGTCCCGGCCAACTGTTCGATTTCGTCTTGGGCATGACAGACGTAGACAATGGGCAGATCGAGTTCTTTAAGGCTCATGAGATAAGGCATGATTTCGTTTTTGCGCTCCTGATCGAGAGCGCTCAAAGGCTCGTCTAAAAAAAGGATCTCGGGTCTGGAAGCCAGAGCTCTGGCCAGGGCTGCCCGCTGTCTCTCGCCGCCGGAGAGGTAGTCGGGCTTTCGGGTCATTAAGTGACCTATGCCCAGAATTTCAATGAAATGATTCAGATCAATGGTTTTAGGGTTCTTAACTCGTTTTTTTGCCCGTTTGGCCCCAAATTCTAGGTTAGCTTTGACCGTTAGGTGGGGAAAAAGAGCCCCTTCTTGGAAAACGTAGCCCAGCGGCCGGAGGTGAGTGGGAACAAAAGTTTGCCCGTCTTGCCAGACCGAACCGTTAAATGACAGAAAGCCTTTGGCCCGAGTAAGTCCGGCCAGGCATCTGAGGAAAGTGGTTTTGCCGGCCCCAGAGGGCCCGGTGACTACGGTTATGCCATGAGAAGGGAGGGTTATCTCGAACTTAAATTCGAGTGGCAGCCCTTTTGGGGTTGGATAGCTTAACTCAAGGTTGGCCTCAATGGTCATAAGGTATCGCTTTTTTAACCCGGACCCCAACTCCCGAAGGAGAGATAAGTTAGTAGAATTAGTAAATCTATGATGGTAATAATAAAAAATTAGAGTTTTTTTTGTATCATAGCTGATGCATGGACTAAAAAAATGTCTGAGTAAAAAATATCACTAGTAACAGCCTGAAATAATA
Source organism: Deltaproteobacteria bacterium (assembly GCA_031271165.1). Taxonomy (GTDB): domain Bacteria; phylum Desulfobacterota; class Desulfarculia; order Adiutricales; family Adiutricaceae; genus JAISWF01. The sequence continues at coordinate 3,149 of JAISWF010000234.1, read as the reverse complement.
AGAAGAAATCCTGGCCTATTCACGATTTAGGAGTTTTTGCCAGTCTCTAGGTTATCATTATACTAATTTTTGGCCTGTTTTTTCAATGCCCAGCCCTGAACCTAACGGGAACTGAGGCCAGGCCATTTCCAACCGGACCATGGCGGCCCTTGAGAGCCGAGGGGCCGTATTTTCCGAAAACTGGCTCCAGCTAATAAAGCGACTTTCTGATGAAAAGGCTAAACTGGGTCTCTTGGTAGTCGAGCCGGAAATCCCTGGCCAATTCTTCCTGGTTGATTCTGGCCTGACCGGCCCGGGTTAAGACCAGATAACCATAATCTTTGAGGGTATCAGCCTGGTCGCAATAATGATAATAGCCGGGCGGGAGGCTGCCTAACTGCAGCAGCCGGCCGTCACAGGTGAACAATTTCTGGGGATTGGTCTTCAGAAGGTAATCAACGCGTCTTTGTAGTCCAATATCACCAATTTTGAGAACTTGCTTATTTCTAGAATTGATTAAAAAATTATTAATTCTGTCAGAAAATGGCAATGCGACAATGAAAATAATTAACAAAAATGATATCATTCCATAAATAAGACCTTTGAGGCCTCTATTGTAAAAATAAAGAAAAAATCCAGAGATTTGTCTTTTTATGGCGGATAATTGATTTTTCTTTAAGGCCTCTTCAAGGCAAAAGCCCAGGGAAAACGCTGACAGCAAGACCGGCAGTTTGCCGTTGGCCGAATTGTAACTTAAAAAGACTATCCAACCGCCAAAAAAGACTAGGGCCGAAATAGCGATGGGATAGAATCTTTTAATAAAAAGGCAGCGTAAACAGGGCAGGATAAAAATTGAATAGTAAGAATAGTGAAAGAAGCAATATACAGCTCTATATATAAACGATCTATCTCTGTAATATGCTGGATTAGTGAATATTGAAACAAGTTTTGTAGGCACCAATCCAATATATATTAGATAAGTATTGAAGAAGTACCAGGAAATACAGAAAAGTAATGCGATAAATGCTGAAGGTAAAATACGCTTAATTATAGCATTATAATGAAGTCCAACATTTCTGAAATGATAAACTGATACTAATATAAATAAGAAATACCATATAAGGCCAGTTTGCTTCATGACTGCCGAAATGGCGGCAGCTAAAAAAGCGGTAAATAAATAAAATTTTTCATTATCCCCATGAGAAAGATCAATTAAGTGCCATTGAAGAGCGACAAATGAAATCACAGCGACCGTGCCCAGATGGATATCCGGGGCAATAGCTCGGGTGGCGGAATTCAGCCAGAGCAAAATTACGGCGCAAGTGACCGCTGGAAAAGAGAGACTTGATTTCCTCAAAGTATATAGGGCGAAAAGACCCGGCAGAACAAAAAATTCGAAACTTAATATGGAAAACAGCTGGATTGTATCAGACCCCATGAAAACATAAGGGATACTCATAATAATAGGGACTAATTGAGGGTAGTCACCATAGGTCCTGGGGTATTGGTTGCTGGCCCATGATCTGGCCCAACTGTCCCATGAATTAATGGCATCAATATGAATATAAACAGTTTTGTGGAAAAATGAAAATACTAGTAAAGCGGCAAGAGATATTACAATAGTAAAAATTGTATAGCAAACCAGTTTATATTTGGCACTTTGCTCTGGGTCGCCCTTGAAAATATCATAATTTTTAATCTCTATCTTATATTTTGTTCTAGCATAACAGTAGTATATCAGATACAATGACTCCAAGAGAAGTGTTATTAGCATTGGTAGTTTGGTATATATGCCAAAAATAAGAAATATGCAGATTAAAGCATAATTTGCAGCCAGCGAATAGATAAATGAAGTGACCAAAAATTTGGAAAAGCCAATTTTTTCTTTGGACAAACTGGCGCAAATAACGGCGCCGGGTAGAAAAATTGACTGAAAAAAACCAATAATCCCCCAAAAAATGAACATCGCAACCTCGTATAGATACTCAAAAATTATTTTTTTAAGAGCTGATATCTAGTGATTTTAAATAGAAAATGCGTTATTGAAATAAAGTTGATATTTTGGCCGGATAGTGAGAAAAAGAGGATGCAACTAAACGTTGCTGCGTTCCCCGGGGAATGACCTCAGGAAGGACTAACAACCCAAAAAAGAAAGACAAAATAGGCCGAGGCCTCGGACTGAAGTCGGAGGAGAATGAATTTTGCTAAAAACTAAGGCAATTTATCATATAAAACTTAAGAAGTCAAAGATAATTTTGTTTGATTGAAACCTTTTGGTCAGGCCTGGCAGTGAGAAATCAATCCTGTCCTCAAACAACCCTGGCTGAGATTAGACTCTTAGAGCAGATAACTTTAGAAGTTCAAGCCGCAGGTCTCCGCTGACAAATGAAGGGCCGAATTATGGGCGGTCGAAATTAGATTGACAATTTATGTCGGCCATAGCGCCGCCGCTGTTGATTTATCTTTTTTCCTTCGGCGTGAAAGTTATTTTTCGATTGACTTTTTTGGCCCTAAAGGGCATAATAACCAAAGGTCGAAACTGGCCAACATATCCAATATAGGCGTGTAGCTCAGGGGGAGAGCACTACCCTGACACGGTAGTGGTCAAGAGTTCAAATCTCTTCACGCCTACCAATTCAAAATCCAATACCATCCCATATAGTCCGAAAGCCATTAAAATCTAGGCTTTCGGACTTTTTGCTTCATAAAACGCACCCTGACATGCCCTTGACCGATGGGTTAGTTTACAATCTTAAAACACCCGAGAAGTCAAAAAGCACCCAAGATTATTGATTGATTGCTGATTGCCTCAAGTAAGCCAGTCATCCCAGCTTAGCAGAAACTCTAGCCAATGACCGCTAGAGATAAGGGCCAACGCGTTTATTAACACTACATCTTGTGGTACGTCCATTTGGAACAACAGCGACGCGATCCTTAAGTTTCTCACACAAAATGGCCACCCACCAAAGGTGAGGGCGACCGCGGTGGCTGAGATGCTAATAAATCAATCTATTGTGGTTTTCGTCCGATGTCTCACGGACGATAGGTTTTTTCAGCAATTCTAATTTTGGAAAAATTCAAAATTTGGCATAGAAATTGACAAAGAAAAAAATAATAAATTTAGAGGATGTAGAAATTTTTAAAACCTGAATCCTGTTAAAAAAATTTTC
>JAISWF010000213.1 GCA_031271165.1 Deltaproteobacteria bacterium | reverse complement strand
GATGCTTAAACCAACCTCAAACATGGGAGGCTGAGGTGCCAAGCGGGATTAAACATGTACGTCAAGCAGCGAGAAGGGAGCCTTTCCCCAATCAATGTGGATACGTCAACATCTAACCGTGGAACCCTGTGCGCTAAAGTGTGCCCGCAGGGATCTGTGCGGGGGGGGGACGCCCGAAAGGGCGTTCCCTACCGCGACCCGTAACCTTTAAATTAGTTTTGACATCGAATTTTTTCGCGTTGAAAGCAGTCAAAAGGTAATCACTTCGGGCATCAGTGACTTTCGCGTAGGTGTCAGCTTTAGAGTAGTCTTGGTCCATCAGGGTGCCGTCACAAGGGAGTGAGCTCTGCTGATATAAGTAGAGTTTGGACAGTCTCTGCAACTAGTCAGAGCCTTGAGCTTCGGCTTGAAGTGCTAAATCTGGCCGGAAGGAAAACCATCACCGAAAATTTAGGCCATCCCCTAAGTGGTCGGAACTGGACAACGCCTGAAATCCATCAATCCGGCAATAGGTTAGTTATCTGGCGGTTAGACCGATAGTTGGTCGCCGCAGCCTGAAAGAATAACCCACCGCACAAAGGCGGGGAGAGCGTCAGGTGGCCCTGGATAGTCTACCGGAAAAGGCGGTGACGACGGTGACGACCACCGAAAAGTTAGTGATTAATATTGGCGATAATAGCATAATTTGAGGGGGACTTGAATAAGAAAAGAGCACGGTGGTCTGAGAAAAAGCCCAAACCAAGGGAGCCGGCTTGGTCAGGCGGTGAAAAACAGAGGTGGATTATTGGAACTGCGTAATGTGGGCCTTTACGATGCGAGCGTCTCAAAAAACCGTTTCCGAGAACAACACCACGCCAGGGGACGCTTTCATCATTGGCGATGGATTCTGCACTGATGGCCGGAAAAGACGGAATTTTCCGGCTTCCGGCCCAGAGACTTGAGCGCATTGGGACCCATCGTGGGATGACCTGGAAAATACAAGACGTTCTCGCAAGGTATGGCGTAGAGAGAGAGAGAGAGAGAGAGAGAGAGAGAGAGAGAGAGAGAGAGAGAGAGAGAGAGAGCAAGCCTTGGGGTGAGGAGTTGGGGAATTAATGGTCGCCTCCAAAGGGGCTTTCAGTTCCGATATATTTAGTCAAAATTGGCCTCCACCCCAGAGTTCGCCGCTCACACTGGTGAGCGTAGCGTTTTGGTCATCAACGCAGCACCCTCTGGGACGAGTCAGACCTGGCATGATTGGTCGTCACTAGCTTCAAACCAGAGCCAAGGCGGGCAAGGGCTCGAAATCAAGGAGGTGGTGGCCAAGGACACCGCCATATCCGACTATGACGCTGGCCTTATTGCGCTATCGGAATATCCTAGACTGACAGTTCGAGTTCTCGCCTAAATTTCCACAACGTTGGTAGGATGCCCCGATCGATTGGCTTCTTTTTGGGGACAATTGGTTCCGGCGGCGGTTATCATACCTTACGGGCTCAACAAAAACTTGGCCGACGCATTTTTGTACTCACGCAGGGGGCCATCGTCATCCTTATCTCACGTGCGGTGGTGCGTGTTCTGCGTTCTTAGGGGATTATCGAATTTATCGACGATTACTTGGATGTTCGCGCCGCTAAGGTCGCCAAATAACGTCCACTGATAAAAGTCTCAAAGCGCTGATGTTGTTCTTCGCACCTTAATGCTGAGAACAACTTTTAACATAGACACAACCTCCAGTTATTCGTTGGGTTACATCTTGGCGGCCGCCAAAATCCCTGGCTCACCAAAGAACCCGGCCGCCAAAGCCTTAGTGGCGCTGAGAACCGGAATGCTTGATGAAGGTGCCCTGCCGGAGCTCCTGGAAAGTCTCTTCAAGCTCTTTTTTGGTGTTCATAACAATGGGGCCGCCCCAGGCCACCGGTTCTTTAAGCTTGGGACCGGAGAAATATATAAACCTGAGAGCCTTTCCAGGCGCCGTCCCTGGCTTGATGGTATCGCCGGGACCAAAGAGGACGGCGGATTTTTCTTTAATAGTTTTTCCTCCGATCACCGCATCCCCGACAATCAGAAAGATGAAAACGTTCTCATCCGGCTTGGTCTGAAGTTCCGCCACCGAGTCTGGCTCTAAGGCTACGTCGTAAAGGGAGGCTTTGACAAAAGCCGGGGTGACCCCTTGGGTATCCTTGTAGGAGCCGCTGATTATCTTGATGGTGGCCGGACCTTCTTTGACTTGCGGAATCATCGACTGTTTGATGTCGAAATAGACGGGGTTGGTCATCTTGTCTTTTTGGGGTAGGTTGAGCCAAATCTGCAGGCCCAGCATCAGTTCTGCGGCTTGGGGCATTTCCTGGTGCATGATGCCACTGCCAGCGGTCATCCACTGACTCTCGCCGGATTTGATGGAGCCCTTGTTGCCCAGGCTGTCCTGGTGTTCAATTTCACCGTCGATCAAGTAAGTAATGGTTTCGATGCCCCGGTGTGGGTGCATGGGGAAACCTTCGGTGTAATCGGGAGGGTTTTTAGAATCAAATGAGTCAAGCATCAGAAAAGGATCGAAATCTTCGACGGTTTCATTGTTTAGAACTCTGACCAGATGGACTCCGGCCCCGTCCACAGTGGCTCGGCCGCGAACGGTCTTTATTACCTCTCGTACGCTCATCATTGATCTCCTTTTTAAGTTAAACCCCGAGTTAGATTGGCGGGGGCGGAAAAATTTGCTAATGAATGGTCGTTTTTTATATTATACCTGAATTTTTCTTTAAAGACCAGCATCCTGTCATCGGGATTTTTTAGATTCATTTGTCTTTGGATGACAGCGAACTGTCGGCGGATTAAAAAAATTCCGAATTCCTGGGGCTTGGGGATGCGGCAGCAGCCTTAAATTGGCATTTTAGCCATAAACCGGCTGTTAATTAGTACAAAAAGGCCAATTTTCCAATCCCCCTTGGTCGGTCGGCTGACTCAAGTCAGTTGTCTGTAATTTGTTGTCGTTATCTTTACAAAGGCCCAAATTGGGATTAGGAATATGTTGAAATTACCTGCGTTTTGTGATATTATTTTCACACGGTCGAGTCGGATCGGACCGCCTGTTTTTGAAGATCTTCGGCTAATTCGCCCCAAAGAGTTTTTTTTGCCCATATCTCTGGTGGCCGGCAGTCAGATTGAGGGTTCGGCCATTTGTTTTATTGGATTCGGTTGCGAGCTGTGTCTTTGGCTGAGGACCAAAGCCGAACCTTGACCTTAGCCAGGTCTCAAGCAGGGTTTCAGCTCAAACTTACGGGTGAGTTTCTCCAAAACTTAGGCATGAGATTTGCATAGGATTTTCGTGGGAACTTTTAAGGCCTCGTTTTCCGTTTCAGTCTCAATTTGCCCAAGGTGGACCTATGGACGTCGCGACCGTAATTGGAATCTTGTCTTCAGTAGGGCTCCTCATCATCTCAATCAACATGGGTGTGGGGATCATGGCCTTCATCGACATTCCTTCGGTGTTGATCGTAGTTGGCGGAACAGCTTGCGCCACTATGATTAACTACCCGTTGAGGGATTGTCTAAATACCCTGTCGATTTTGAAAAATGCTTTCATCACCCGAACTGTCACTGTTAGCGACATTATTACCGGGTTTATTACCTTTTCGGCCAAAGCCCGTAAAGAGGGCTTGCTGTCATTGGAAAATGAAATCGACAGCATCTCGGATGTCTTCCTTCAAAAGGGTCTTCAGCTGACTGTCGACGGCCTGGAGCCTCAGGCGATCGTGGAGATCTTGGAGACCGAAATCTCTTTCCAGGAGTCCAGGCACCGGCTGGGAGCTGATATATTTCAGGCCATGGGGGCTTTTGCGCCAGCCTTCGGGATGCTGGGGACTTTGATCGGCCTGATTTCCATGCTCCAGCAAATGGACGATCCCTCGGCCATCGGCCCGGCTATGAGTGTGGCCCTGGTGACCACTTTTTATGGTGCGATTTTGGCCAATGTCGTCTTTATCCCCATCAGCGGTAAATTAAGGGCCCGCTCCCGAGCCGAGACCATGGTCAAAGAGCTTATTGTCCAGGGCATTTTGGCCCTGTGCCGGGGCGATAACCCCAGGATTATTGAGCAAAAGCTCCACGCCTTTATTCCGCCTTCGGCCCGCATCTCGGCCTTTCGGTAAAAATCATGGGTAGGCGGCAAGAAGAGCAATGGGGCAAACCAGTGGACAACACTATGGTGTTGTTCACTTCAATTGTCTTGATAATTCTTACTTTTTTTATCATGCTTACCGCTAAATCCAATTTTGACGAAACAAAGTACGGAAAAGTCGTAGAATCGGTTTACGAGACCTTTGGCGTTTTAACCGGCGGAATTTCGGCTATTGGTGCTGAATCGGGACTGGTGGCTGACCTAGCCTCCATCGGGGATCCTTCGGTCAGGGTTTTTATTCGTGACCCGGAGATGGCTCGCATCCGGGCTTTACTGTCTCCTCAACTTTTGGACGGCCGAGCCAGGATCGTCCACAACCAAGGCCAAAGGGTGATCAGCCTATCGGCCGATGTACTATTTGCCAAAGATTCCGCTGTGATCGAGGCCGAGGCCAGGCAGACTCTTTTGGCTTTTTGCCGGGTCATGCGTGATTCTGAGATCCCCATCGCCGTCGAGGGGCACACCGATAACCTGCCTCCGGTAACCGAGGGGCTGGATGATAACTGGCAGATTTCTATCAACCGAGCCTTGGCCGTAACCGAGCTTTTCATTAACGAAGGCGGCCTATCTTCCAAGTACTTGGTCGCTTACGGCTACGCCGGCCAAAAACCCATAGTCGCCAATAACTCCCCGGCCAACCGCAGCCGAAACAACCGCATAGATTTGGTGCTGGACTATGATGCCACCAGATTTGGGTCACTCAGAGGTTTGGCCTCCGAAGATCGCTTGTTTGACTTTGAAGGTTTTGAGTTTACCTTGCCCGTAGCCCCTGGAGGGGAGGAGGAGGTCTATTAAATGGCCAGACGAAACCCCGAAACTGACACCGGGCTTGATCCAACCAGTTGGATGCTGACTTTTTCCGACATGGTTACGCTTTTATTGACCTTTTTCGTCATGATTATTTGCATCACCTCCATTGAACCCAAGCTTGCGGCCGAGATTGCCGGCCAATCTCAGAATGAAACTGCTGTTATTCAAGCAGGGCCAGGGGTTTTGGGTTTTACCAACCCGGAACTGATGGCCTCTCTGACCGAGTTTTTTGAGACTCAGCAGTCGCTTCCGCCGGATGTAAGTTTTGATCAAAGCGAAATTAAGGCCGCTCTCTTTAGCTTTGACCCGGCCAACGTTCCCAACTATGAAAAGCTTGAACGTGAGGTGACCGATTCGGTTTCAATTTTTAAAGATGAAAGGGGAATGGTCATCCGCTGGGATAAGACTATCCTCTTTCCTGAGGGTACCGCCATTTTAAGAGAGGAAAACACCCTCTTGTTAACCCGTCTGGCGGTTCTTTTGTCCACTCTAACGCTGCCGGTCAGTGTGGAATGCCATACCAATCCCCTGTCGGAGCTTGAGGGAGGCGATAGCCCGGCCGCTTATTTGCTGGCCGCCAGGCGTTCAAGGACGGTTTTTAATTATTTGGTCGATCTTGGATTGCCTGAGTCCAGATTCCGGCTGGGGTCCTACGGAGGCTCGCGTCCGGTGAACAATGATCCGGCCATGGGGGCTGAAAATAGCCGCCTGGAGATAGTGATTTACACGCCACCTAAGAGCTCGTGGAAAGGATAAAATACGATGGCCGAAAAAAAAGCCAAAGAAGCCAAAGAAGCCAAAAAAACTGCTCCTCCGCCCGAGCCCGACGAGAGCGTGGGGAGTTCAGCCGCTGCCGACAGTAAAGGTGGTAAACTCAAGCTTATCATCATCGTGATCGTGGCCGTGGCCATCGGAGGGGCCGGCGCTTTTGCGGCCATGCGTTTTTTTTCAAAACCGGCCTCAGTTGAAAAGGTGGCTGCCGGTGAAGACGAATTTTCCAAGACCGTGACTTCCGCTGACCCCGAGGAGGAAGAACCGATTGTGGCGCCTTCCAAAGGGAAAATTGAGGCCAAACCGGCTGAAAGCAGCGGCGGGCACGGAGCGCCGGCCGCCGAAGGGGCTGCTGCTGTCGTTCAAGGGCCGATTACCGTTGAACTCAAGCCCTTTACTACCAATTTGAATGATCAATCCGGCCGCCGTTTTTTGAAAGTGACTATGGGCATGGAAGTTGAAAATCAGGAGGCCGCCGACGAACTCAACAAGATGATGCCCGACATTCAGGACAGCATCTTGATCCTGTTGTCGAGTCAGTCGGTGGACGATATTGCCAGCGTTGACGGCAAAGAGCGCCTTCGAAGCCAGATCCTCAACCGTACCAATTCCTTTATGGCCCATTACAAGGTCAAGAAGGTCAAGTACTCCGAATTCATTATCCAGTAATGGCCGGATTATCGGTCGGGAAATTGGCAGGGTCTTAATAAAATGGCTAAAATACTAACCCAAGATGAGGTTGATGCCCTTCTCAAGGGCATGGGAGGCGGCGAAGTCGAGACCGAAACCGATGAGTCGGTCAACGACAGCGGCATAACCAGTTATGATCTGACCAATCAAGACCGTATTATCCGCGGCCGTATGCCGACCCTGGAGATTATCAACGATCGGTTTGCCCGGTTTTTCCGGCAGACCATGAGCACCTCGCTTCGTAAGGTCATCGACATATCCGCCTTTTCCATTGACATGATAAAATTCGGTGAGTTTATGAGGGCCCTGCCTGTCCCGACCAGCCTTCATATTTTTAAGGCCGAACCCTTAAGGGGCCATGCCATCATGGTCATTGAGACCAAACTGGTTTTTAACCTGGTCGACAGTTTTTTTGGCGGCAGCGGACGCGGCTACATCAAGGTCGAAGGCCGTGATTTTACGCCTATTGAGTCGCGGTTAATCGTTAAAGTCATCAAATTGGCCTTGGCCGACCTTGAGCGGGCCTGGAATCCGGTCCATCCGCTGACTCTGAGCTACGTCCGTGGGGAGACCAATCCTCAGTTTGCCTCGGTGGTTGCCCCGACCGAGGTCGTTTTGGTGGTCAAGTTTGAAGTCGAGCTTGAGCAGTCGGTCGGGACCCTGATAATTTGCTTACCTTATTCCACTATTGAGCCCATCCGTTCCAAGCTGTACGCCGGTTTCCAAAGCGACCAGCTGGAAGTCGACACGGCCTGGATTAACCGTTTCATTGAGCGGGTCAGGGAAGCCGAAGTCAGCCTGAAGGTGGAACTGGGACGGACCACCATTACCACCGAGGAGCTTTTACGCCTTTCTGAAGGCGACGTTATCATTCTCAACCACGATGTCAAGGAACCTCTGGACGTCTGCGTGGAAGGCGTCCCTAAATTCAAGGTCCTAATCGGCTCCTCCAGGGGCCAGAAGGCCGTTCGAATCCAATCCGACATTGCCCCCAGGATCTGGGAGGACTAAGCGGATTAACCGCAATTATTAACCATTGATTGGAGATTAACCATGGCCGACGACAAGCCCAACCTGACTCAGTCCGATTTGGACCGCCTCATGCGCGACGACCCGGGCCTGGCCCAGGACTGGGGAGATCCGGGGCCCACTCAATTGCCCTCCGGAGCCGAAGGCAGTGGCGGGGAGACTCCTTTTGGACCCCCTCCGCCGACAGACGGGACGGCTAGGCCGCTGGATTTTATCCTCGACATCCCCTTGGAGATCTCTGTTGAACTGGGCCGGACTAGGATGATCATTAACGATCTGCTTCAGCTCGGTCAGGGTTCGGTTATTGAGCTGTCAAAGCTGGCCGGAGAACCGTTGGAAATCTATGTCAACGGTAAACTCGTTGCCCGGGGCGAAGTGGTCGTGGTCAACGAGAAATTTGGCGTCCGAGTCACCGATATTGTCAGCCCCATGGAACGGGTCAAGAGTTTGAGCTGATTTTTGTTGGCTGGTCTTTTGACCAAAGACGGCCATTAACCGGCCGTCTAATAACCTCGCCGTGGTCCGGGCTGGCCAGGACCTAAAAATTATTATGATTTTTAAATCAAAAGTTAAGCGTTTGATGAAAAACTCGACCATGACTCTTTGGCTTATCGCAGTCATGGTTCTTTTCATGACTCCCATGCTCAAGGCCCAGTCGACTCCGGGGACATCCGGGGGGATCATTGCTCAGGTAGACCTCGTCACCCCGGCGGCTGAGCCGCCGGCCAACCAAGCTTCTGGGCCGTCAGGCTCTGGCAGTTCGTCCTCGGGAGCGGCGGCCACTCAGGCGCCTCCGCCCGCAGCAAGCCTTCCGGGACAAGCGCCTTCTTCGGTACTGAATTTTCCTGACAGCATTGGCATTATCAAAACTATCGGGGCTTTTATCCTGGTTTTGGCTCTGCTTTTGATTTGCCTTAAAGTTATCGGCTGGCTGGGACGCGGCCGTACTTCGTTCAAATCAGGCCGGGCTTTTAATCTCAGGGGCACCATGGCCCTGGACGCCAGAAGGTACCTGGCGGCGGTTGAGGTCGACGGGCACCTATTGGTAATTGGGGTCACTCCTGACCGAATTACGGCCCTGTCGGACTGGCTGATGGAAGACGACCCCAACGCTTTTGAATCCAAGGTTTCGGCTCGCCGTTCCAAAAGCCAGCCTTCTTTGTCGGCCCCTGAGCTAGCGGCCGTTTCCGTCCAGCCCGATGAGACCCAATCTTTTTCTGGACCGTCCTTTCAATCTCCGCCGCCTGCAGTTAAGCCGCCTCGAGCTAAGGCTCCCCAGCCTAATTTGGCCAAAGCTCCGGCCGGAAGACCTGGGTCTGTGGCTCCGGCCCCGGAGAGTATCAGCGGCCCCGGGATTTCCAGAGCAGATTTTGCCCTGACCTTGGATGATGAGCCTTTCAGTGGGCCGCAAACCAACGACGATTTTATCAAGCTTGATCTGGACAACGACTGAAGGGGAGGGGAGACCCTCTTGATTTTTTTACCAGTAATTATCGGACCGATTTTTGGTTCTATCAGGATCGACTCAATGCCTCACAGTGACCCCCAGCCATCGCTAGTCAAGCTCTCAGGTCCAAGCACCATAATCGTGCTGACCATGATTTTGACTGGGATTTTTTGGGTTGGACTTGGAGCCGCCCCGGCCTTGGCCCAGGGCAACATGGTCCCCATCCCCACGGTGACGCTGAGTTTGGATCAAGCTGACGATACCGGCCGAGTGGCTACTGTCATCAACGTCATGTTTTTACTGACGATATTGGCGTTGGCCCCATCAATTCTGGTGATGATGACCTCCTTTGTCCGGATAATTGTGGTCTTCGGGTTTTTAAGGCAAGCCATGGGGACCCAGCAAATCCCTCCCAACCAGATTATCATCAGCTTGGCCCTCTTTATGACCTTTTTTATCATGATGCCGGTCTGGACGGCTATTGAGAGTCGGGCCTACAAGCCATTTATGGCCAATGAGATAACCCAAAGAGAGGCTTTAGAACGGGCTTCGGAACCGGTCAGAGAGTTTATGTTCCATCAGACCCGGGAACAAGATCTGGCTCTTTTCATGAGGATTGCCGGAGACCCCAAACCCTTTGACAAAAATCAGGTTCCAACGCTTTCTTTGATTCCTGCTTTTATTATTTCGGAACTTAAAACCGCCTTTACCATAGGATTTCTTCTGTACATGCCTTTTTTGATCATTGATATGGTGGTGGCTTCGGTCCTTTTGTCCATGGGCATGATGATGCTGCCACCGGTGATGATCTCGCTTCCCTTTAAGCTGATGCTTTTTGTTTTGGTGGACGGCTGGAACCTGTTGACCGGGTCAATCATTAAAAGTTTTGGTGATTTGGCCTCTCTTTTCTGACCGGGCAGTGATGTACTTAGTTTTTAGTTTGAGCTTGGGCTGTTTTAGTGATTTGTCAGGTTATTGATTGATTATTTGATTGTTTGATTTGGTTGGTTGATTATTTAGTTGTTTAGTTGCTTAGTTAGCCGGTTGAATTGATCTCTGGCACCTGGTTTGTGGTTTCAGCAATTATGCTGCTCTTTATGAGCAGGGCCAATAGTCCCATAGGTGGGTCAGATGAACGCCGAATTTGTCATAGATTTCGGGCGGCGGGCCATGGAGGTAATGCTTTTATTGTCTCTCCCCATGCTCGTGGTGGGTTTGGCCATCGGGCTCTTGGTCAGCATTTTCCAGGCCACCACCCAGATTCAGGAGATGACCCTTCAGTTTATCCCCAAAATTATCTGCATTTCTTTGGTCATCGTGATCGCCGGCCCCTGGCTTTTGGATCAGTTGATTGAATACACCCAGCAAATTCTGCTCAATTTTCCGACCTGGGTCAGAAGTGCGGCTGGCCTGATTACTCCAGGCCTGGATCCGGCCAACCTTTAGGTCCATCGGGGTATCGCTTGGGGGCGCCAATCATAAATGCCGGGGAGTTCGCCGCTTTTGTCCTGGTTCTTCTGCGACTGTCAATGATGGCGGCCTTGGCCCCGATTATCGGCAGTGCCAATATAGTCAGCCAAGTCAAGGTTGCTCTGGCCTTAACCCTGACCTTTGTCGTCGCCCCGACGGTGAATTATTCGGCCGATTTGATGCCCATGACCTGGTTTGGTTTTGCCTATTTGGCCATGGGTGAACTGATGGTCGGTCTGGCTATGGCTTTTATGGTCAGGCTGGTTTTGGAAACGGCCAATTTAGCTGGAGAGTATTTAAGTTTTCAGATGAGCATGACCATGGTCAACGTCATGGACCCTCAAAGTGGGGCTCAAGTGCCGGTGGTCTCCCGTCTGGTTTACATTATATTCGTGCTACTCTTTCTTTTGGCCAACGGGCACTTGGTCGTGATTAAAGCGGTGGTCGATAGTTTTAAGGTTATCCCGCCCGGTCAGGTCATGTTTTGGGACGGCCGGACTTTTACCGAAATCATGCTGGCAGTGGGCCGGATGTACATCCTGGCCGTCAAAATCGCCGCCCCGGTCGTCGGGCTCCTTTTTTGCGTTAAGGTATCTTTCGGGATCGTGGCTAAAGCCGTCCCCCAGATGCAGGTTTTATTTGTCGGGATGCCCCTGTATATTCTGGCTGGATTGGTTCTGGTCGGATTTTCGATGGATTTTTGGCCCCGCCTCGTTGGCCAGGCCATTTTTGAGGCCCAAACGGGTCTGAACAGGCTGGTGGGCATCTGGGTTCCCTAAAGCCAGAGGCCATTTAAGCAGCTTACAGCTTGTAGTCTTTTTTGGGGTAATTAAAATTCTTCTGAGGAAAGGCTCCAATGAGCGAAGAGTCAGGCGAAAAATCAGAAGAGGCAACCGGTCACAAGCTCCACCAGGCCCGGGAAAAGGGCCAGGTTCCCAAGAGCATGGAGATCAATGCGGCCGTCGTTCTTCTAGCTGCCGCTGCCGGGCTGGCCCTTTTGGGGCCCCTGGGCTGGGAGCGGGTGGTCAGAATTTTTCGTCATTTTTTCTGGAGATTCAGCGAGATTTCGAGTTCCAGCACTGAGATGCTCGCAACCATCAAACTGGCCGCCTGGGAGAGTTTGATTCTAATCATTCCTTTTGCCATGATCATTTTGATCGTTTCAGTGGCCATCAATATCTATCAGCTGGGCGGCTTTATGATGGTCAGTGATACTTTGGCCCCCAAATTTGATCGCTTGAATTTTATTTCCGGCTTTGGTCGGCTGTTTAAGGTCAAAACGTTAGTCGAATGCTTGAAAAGCATTTTCAAAATGACCATCATTTTTTTGGTCGGCTATCTGGTCATAAGGGATCATATTGACGATTTTGTTCTGATGGTTGACATGAATCCGCTGACCATCGGGATTACAGTTTTAAAGATATCTCTTGAGATTTTCATCAAAACCTGCCTGCTTCTTTTGGTTTTGGCGGCTCTTGACTATGGTTACCAGCGCTGGCAGTTCATGCAGGACATGAAAATGACCAAACAGGAGGTCAAAGACGAATACAAACAGATTGAAGGCGATCCCCTCATCAAAAACCGCATCCGCCAGGCCCAGAGGGAAGCCAGTAAAAAGCGGCAGTTAAACGATGTCCCCAAGGCCGACGTGGTCGTGGCCAACCCTACTCATTTTGCAGTGGCTTTGATGTACGATCGCAGTAAGGCTCCGGCTCCAATGGTTGTGGCCAAGGGCCAGGATTTTATGGCCCAGCGGATCAAAGATATTGCCAAGGAAAATGGGGTTCCGGTCTTCGAAAACAAACCCTTGGCCCAAGCCCTTTACCGGGCGGTCGAGGTCGGGCAGCTGATTCCAGTGGAGTTCTATAAGGCAGTGGCTGAGGTTTTAAGTTACATTTATCGGGTCAAAGGCCGGAGGAAGTATGGCTGAGGGGTTTTTAGGCCGCATGGTCGAAAAACTGTCGACCTCCGGCGGGGGCAACATGATCGTGGGCTTAGGGGTGGTCGGCATCCTTTTGGTCTTTTTGTTCCCGCTGCCTACCGGAGCTTTGGATCTGTTTTTGACCTTCAATGTGGCCATCAGCGTGGTGGTGCTTCTAACGGCCATGTACACCCTCAAGCCGCTGGATTTTTCTGTTTTCCCCTCTCTATTGCTGATCTTGACCCTCTGCCGTCTGGCCCTTAACATTGCCTCGACTAGGTTGATCCTGTTAAACGGCTCCCAGGGACCGGATGCGGCCGGGGAAGTAATTCAAGCCTTCGGTAACTTTGTTGTTGGCGGCAACTACGTCGTGGGCGTCATAATTTTTGCCATTTTGGTGATCATAAATTTTATGGTCATCACTAAGGGCTCTGGGCGCATCGCCGAAGTCGCCGCCCGTTTTACCCTTGACGCCATGCCCGGCAAACAGATGGCCATCGACGCCGATCTGGCTGCCGGTCTCATCCAGGAGGCTGAGGCCAAATCCCGCCGTGAGACCATTGCCCGGGAAGCCGATTTTTACGGAGCCATGGACGGTGCCTCCAAGTTTGTCCGTGGCGATGCCATCGCCGGCATTATCATCACCTTGATCAACATTATCGGCGGCTTTATCATCGGGGTTCTTCAGGAGGGACTTCCGGTCCAGCAGGCGGCGGCGACCTACACTATCATGACCGTCGGCGATGGTCTGGTCAGCCAACTGCCGGCCTTGATGATTTCAACCGCTGCCGGCATTATTGTCAGCCGAGCCGGCTCCGAAGCGGCGATGAGCTCAGAGTTTATCAGTCAGTTTACCTTTCGGCCCCAAGCTTTAGCCCTGGCCGGGGCGGTCATCTTTTTTCTGGGTCTGCTGCCGGGTCTGCCGACGGTGGCCTTTGGTTTGACCGGCTTTTTAATACTGACTGCGGCCTACGCCATCCACCGCAACCGCCAGTTTCAGGAGGCGGTCCGCGAAACCGGCGCCCGCCGTAGCGCCCCGGGCACTGGCTCATCTTCGCCCCAGGCCGGGCCCCCTTCGCCTGGAGCACCTCCCGGGACGGCTCCGGCTCCGGTCAAAGGCCCCCAAGCCCCCGAACGGATGGAAGCTCTTTTGCCGCTGGACGTTTTGGAACTCGAGGTGGGCTACGGGTTAATTCCCTTGGTCGACGAAGAGCAGGGCGGCGAACTTATGGAACGCATCAGAGCCATCCGCCGGCAATTTGCCCTTGAAGGAGGTTTTATTGTTCCCCTCATGCACGTGCGCGACAATCTCCAGCTCCGGCCTGGAGAGTACGCCATTTTGATTAAAGGTGACGAGGTGGCCAGAGCCGAACTTATGATCGGACATCAGCTGGCCATGAATCCCGGGGACGCCCGTAAGACCTTTTCAGGCATCCCCACTCAGGAGCCGGCTTTTGGCTTAAGCGCCCTGTGGATTTCCGACGAGCGCCGCGATGAGGCCCAGCATTCCGGGTGGACGGTGGTGGATTTAGCCTCGGTTATGGCCACCCATTTGACCGAGGTTATCCGGGCTCACGCTGACGAACTTATCAGCCGTCAGGATATTCAAAAGCTTTTGGACGGGGTCTCGCAAACCAACGACAAGGTGGTCGAAGAATTGGTCCCCAACCTTCTGACCTTGGGGCAGATTCAAAAGGTACTCCAAAATCTTTTGCGGGAGCGGGTTTCCATCCGAGACATGCCCTCGATTTTAGAAGTTTTGGCCGACCACGCCCCGATCACCAGGGATACCGAACTTTTGACCGAATTTGTCCGTCAAAGGCTGGCCCGGGGCATTATCCGCAATTACGTGACCGCCACCGGCGAGCTTCCGCTGATGACCATCGGTCAGGATATTGAGGAGACTCTCTCCAAGTCCATCAACGAGACTGAGCGCGGGGCTTACCTGGCTCTCGACCCTGATAACGGCCAGAGGATACTATCGGCCGTCAGTAACGCTGTCACTCAGCTGACTGGTCAAAACTTTCAGCCGGTGGTCTTGTGTTCACCGATGATTAGGCGACATTTGAGGAAATTGACCGAGCGGTTTATTACCAACCTGGTGGTCTTGAGCCACAGCGAGCTGACCAGTAACGTCAGGCTGAAAATCATTGGCGAGGTGACCTTCAGCTATGCGAATTAAGCGCTTTTCAGCTCACGATCTGCCGGCGGTAGTGGCCCAAATAAAAGAAGAATTTGGGTTGGGAGCTATTATCCTGTCGCAAAGGGCGACCGAGGGCGGAGGCGTGGAAGTGACCGCCGGGGTGCGTGACGAGGATTTGCCAGGGGCCCGGCCGGCTGCGGCTGAGTCGGCTTCTGACCAAGCCCAAAATCAAGCTGACTATTTAAATGACCCCGAGTACTTAGACCGGAGCTCAGATGAACAAATCATCGATTCAGGCGGTGATGATCGTTCTTCAAGCTTTGCCCTGGCCTTGAAAGACGAAGACGAAAAACCGGAAATATCGGCTGCGGCCTTGGCGGAGGGAGTGGTTCCCGGTCTTGGGTCAGCCGATCCGTCCCCAGGCGGCGCTGCCGGTGCCGGGCCCCATTCCCAGCCCAAGGCCGCTTCCCCCAACCTTCGTGCCAGACCACTGGGTCCGGCTCCCCGGCGTCTCCGATCGGCTGGGGTCCGCATCAACACTGGTGGCCAGCGGGCCGGGGACTTGGAGCCAGCCGAAAATGTTCAAAGCCAAGAACTTGCTACGTCCGATGTCCGGGCTGAGAGAGGGGCTTTGACGTCGGCCGCTTCGGCCGCCGCCGGTTCTCAGACCCCCAGTCTCCCCGGAGGGCCGGCTTCGGCAGTTCAAAAACCGGTCTTAACATCGGTCCCCCCAAAAGCGGCGCCGTCAGGCGGTACTGGGACGGGAGTTCGCCCGCCTGGTTCGGGCTGGCCACAGGGGCGCAGTCAGCTTTCGTCGTCGGCCCCCAGGCCCATGACTCCTCCAGCTGCTGGAGCGGCCGCCTACCGTCGGGTCCAGGCCAGCCAGTCCTCTGAATTTGCCGGTCGGGAAGTCGAACTTTTGCGGGAGCAGATAACCGAAAATTTTGGGGAGCTTAAAAATCTTCTGATGGACTTGGCCCACCGCCAAAGCCTGTCGGAAAAATGGCGTGACCAGCCTGAGCTGGTGGCCCTTTACCGAAAATTGCTGGCCACCGGTCTCAGCGGGGACTGGGCTCGGGATTTTGTGGAAAAAGCGGCTGAAAGCCTTCTGGCTTGGGGAGGAGAGCTCTCTGAGCATCTGAGGCGGACGGTTAAACCTCTCATTAGGTGCCTGTCACCAGAGAGCCAGCTGCCAAAGGTGGTGGCCGTCACCGGGCCCTCCGGCTCGGGCAAGACAGCGACCTTGGTTCGGTTGGCGGCCTATTGTCAAAAAAGGGGCCAAAAAGTTTCAGCCATCACCCTCGACACCCTTAAATTAGGTGCGGCCGAGCAGTTAAGCCAATACGCCAGAATTATGGGGCTGGGTTTGAAAGCCTGTCAGAATTGCCAGCAGTTTGAGGAAGCCCTGGAAATTTTTGAGGGCTCTGACGTGGTCTTGGTTGATACCAACACCCGTGATTTCGGAGGCAAAACTGCGACCGACGATTTGGCCAAGGCGGTGGCCTCAGCTGGAGGCCGGTTTCTTTTGGTGCTGCCGGTCAGCCTTAAATCTGAAGATTTGTCCTGGTTTCACGAGAAACTGGCCGGTCCAGACCTTTTGGGCCTGGTCTTGACCAAGTTTGACGAAAGCCGAAACGTCGGCAATGTCTTGAACTTTTTGGCCTCCCACGGTCCATCGCTGGCCTTTTTTTCGGCTGGGCCCCGGACCCCGGAGGACTTCCAGCCGGCCAAAGCCGAACGTCTGATCGATTTTTGGCTGGAGCGTTAAGCCTGGAGGGGCGATCGCCGGGTGCGCGGGCCAGCGGGAGGGATCTGGCGACCAAAAGCTACGGCCAGGGAGCCTAATGCGGCCACCAACCAACCAGGGTCGTTTAAGGAGAAACTCTTCAGGCGTTTTTCACGGTCGCGAGCCCCTTTTTGGGCCAATTCAGCCGAGCCCCAAGGGCCTTGCAGGCTGTAAAAGCCTCGAAATATCAGGGCGTTATCTGGAAGGAGTCAAGCGGCTGTTGCTTTGGAGGGCAACCCTTTAATGGCAGGTCCCCGGGCGGCTGTGAGGCTCAATAGCACCGCAATCTTGGGACCGACTATGTGTGTTGACCTCGGTTCTGGTAAAATGATTCAGAATTTTCCTTAGTCTCCCGGCTCGGCTTCCGTCCGGAACGGCTTTACATTTTTGGTTTGCTGCGACATTCCCTCAACCCTGCGCCTAATACAGGGTTGCGGATAATTTGAGGTTTTCATGAACGGAAAGAAGCCTGCCAATACTCCCGGCCCGGCGGCCGGCAAGACCGAGCCGGTTACCTCTGGAACTGTTAAGACCGGTCCCTCCAAACTGCCGGCGTCACAGGTTTCGGCCCCCAGGACTGCTGGTCCCCAGGCGGCCAAGCCGGCACCAGCTGGCAAACCGGTTCGGGTCATCACCGTGTCCAGCGGTAAAGGCGGGGTGGGCAAAAGCAATATTACCCTGGCTTTGGCTTTAGCCTTGGCCGGCCTTGGCCGCAAGGTTTTGATCTGGGATGCCGATCTGGGGCTGGCCAATACCGACGTCCTTTTGGGGATCCGGACCAAGGCGACCATCCATCACTGGCTCAAGGGCGAAAAATCATTACGTGAAATCATCATTAAAGGACCCAAGGGCATCAATATTCTGCCGGCCGCCAGCGGAATTCTCGAGCTCAATGAAATCAGTGAAGCCCAAAAGGCCAGGTTGATTGCCGAGTTCGAGCAGTGGCAGGAGGAATTGGATTTTTTACTCATCGATACCGCCGCCGGTATCGGACCTAACGTTATCTTTTTTAATCTCGTGGCCCAGGAACATCTGGTCATCCTCAACAACGAACCCACTTCTATTACCGACGCCTATGCCTTGATCAAGGCCCTTAATACTAAGCATAAACAGAGCGGTTTTTATCTTTTGCCCAACATGGTCGCCGGACCAAAGGAGGCCAGAGCTGTTTTTGAGTTGATGAGTAACGTGGCTGGTCAGTACCTCACCTCCGTTTCCCTCGATCTGGCTGGGTTTATCCCCTACGACGAGGTCGTCCCGGCTTCGGTGCGTAAGCAAACGCCTTTTTACATCCTTTATCCGGATTCCCCGGCTTCCCTTCAGGTGACTGAGGTGGCCCGTTACCTTATCGGCCGTGAGTCTCCAGCTTTTGGGGCCGGAGGACTGGTCTTGTTTTTGAATAGATTGGTCAATGCTGAACGGGCGGTGGATTGATGAGTGAACGCCAGACATATGGTCCGCGCAAGTCCAACGACAAGCCCAGCTGGCATAAGCTGAGCATGGCGGAAAGGACCAGTTATGTCGAGCAATACTCTCCTCTCATCAAGTATCTCGCTGATCGGCTAGCTTCAAGGCTTCCAGACCACATTGTGAAAAACGATCTCATCAGCGCTGGGGTGATAGGTTTGATCGATGCCGTTGACCGCTTTGAGTCTGATCGAGGCATTATGTTTAAAACATATGCCGAATTTAGGATCAAAGGGGCCATGCTTGATGAGTTAAGAAGCCTGGACTGGGTACCGCGAACGGTCAGAAAAAAGGCCGGGCAGCTGGAACGGCTGTGGCGGCGTCTGGAGGTCGAATTGGGACACCCGCCTTCAGATGAAGAATCGGCTGAAGCCATGGAGCTGGAGCTTCCAGCTTATCTTAAGCTTCTTGATGAAGTGAGCTCCGTCAACATGCTTGATTTGGAAGCCTTTCGAACCGAAACCTCCTCTGGCCGCGAGTCGGCCGGTATTTACGAAGTTTTGGCCGATGAAAACTACCGCGACGCCCTGTCGGTTTTAAGTCAGGAGGAAGTCCGCCAAGTGCTGGTGGAAGCCATTGAAACCTTGCCGGATAAGGAAAAGCTGGTGGTTACTCTGTACTATCATGAGGAACTGACCATGAAGGAAATTGGCCAGGTCATGGGTTACACCGAGTCCCGTATCAGTCAGCTCCACACCAAGAGTGTTATCAGGCTCAGAGGTAAATTGACCAGGTATTTCGAGGGGCGCACCGACGAAAGTGAAGAGTGAGTCCCGCCCTTTGAGGCAGGGCTGGAGTCGAGTCTGGGAGAGGCGCAGATTTTTTTAAGGAGTCTGAAGTTGTCCGACCAAATCGGGAAAAAGACCGAGGTCATTGACGATTGGGACAGCTTGCCGCTTGAGCCCAACGACGACTGGGATGCGCCTGCGCCGCCAGCCAGGGCGGCCTGGGGCGATGTTGATTCTCCTGATTTAAAAACCCAGGATCCAGATTGGCTCGACCCACAGCCGGCTGAGTCGGCCTCTTCAATGGCTCCGCTACCCTTTGATGCGGACGTTAATCTTGATGACGAAGGTGATAATGATGCCGACGGAAAGGCCAGTGATGGTGAAAATGGCCTGACCGCCGCTCCCATTGACCTCAGCGACTCTGTCAAAGCCGTCAATACCGTTGTACAGCCAGCTCCAGAGGCTGGGACAGGAATTGTCAACCCGGTACCGGCCAAGCGTCCCAAGCCAATGCTCGACGATTGGGATGATGGGATCGCCGATGTCCCGGCCGAATCAATAGGTCCGTCCAGCTTAGCCGGTGATGATTTACTTGAAGGCTTAAGCGTTCCCCCTTTGGCCTCTGACCGCTCAGGAGCATCTGGTCCGGGCGGGGGCATTGGCGGAGCCACCGGGACGCTTGGGGGCCGAAAAGATCGTAGCGGCTTTGATGCTTCCAGCAATTTAGAACTGGACGCCGGATTCCAAGATTCTCACCAAATCCCTGGCCAAGACCCTTTTCTGGACCAGTTCCAGGATCCCTTTCAAGACGCCCCCTCGGACTTTGAGGAACCCGCCGTCTCCGGCCGAAGTGGTTCTCAGCTGGATATGGATTATTCGGCGACTGCGGCCTCGGGGACCTCTGCCTGGCCAGACCAGGTTTCCGATACTGGCCACAAGGCCCCTGGCGCCACCGGGCATCGGGCCGGGCTGCCGGCCGAAAGGCCGGCCAGGGATTTGGGGGCGGTCGATGATCAGGGGCGAAACGATTTTCTTAAAAGCCTGATGGATGGTGACGACGAAGTTGTCCCCCAAAGGGTCGAACTCGATCTCGACGGTATTTTTGAGCAGGCCAGAAGGGAGCAAATAAGTCCAGAGGCCACCCACCAGCCGGTGGAAGCGCCGGTGGCCGAAGACGAACTGCCCAATGAAATCATTGATGACCTGTCCCTGACCCACGGCGGTAGCGTTAAAAAAGTACCTAAATACAAAATGTTTATGGTTTTTGGAACTAGTGGACTGGTAATAATTGGGCTTTTTTTTGCAATTTATAGTATTTTTTTTCGTGACACCCCATCTGTTCCACAATCTAAGCCTTTTTTGGTTGAGCCTGATCTACTGACCGACTCCCGCGTCCCCTTGCCCGGTGAGATGCCCCCCGAGAGATTTACTATCATCCTGGATTCGGGCAGCAGTGAAACGGCGGTTTTGGAAATGGAGATAATCCTTCATTACCGTGATACTCATGATGCTGTTTTAATCAAGCGAGAGATTACTTCTATCCGTGATTTAATTTTCCGGTTGACCAAAGAGGTGGGGCCATCTATTTTTAACAATCAGGACCTCAGGCGGCAGCTTCAGGCTGACTTGATGATCACCATCAATAACATTGATTCTTTACGATCTGATCCGGCTGACCCTCGTCTGACTTACGTTCAAATCAGCCTGTTAAGTCGTCGTTGAGATGAGAATTTTAAGTAGATGGCCATACTTTTTGAGTTGATAATTAACCAAGCAAATAAAATTGCCTCAGCCGCCGCCGCCTTAAGAGATGGCTTGGGGAGGAAAAAGCCTTTTGGCGTACATGCTCTGCCCATAGACCAAGGCTGGTAAATTTATGATATTTAAAAGCTCGGCTTTAGGCCCTCAGCCTCTCCAACCTTTATCATCAATTGATGTTGTAAGGCCTTCCATATTTTGGCCTAATAAACTGCCTAATAATCTAAAAGCGACTTCCAAAATATTGACCGCCGCCCGGTGCCTTCCTCTGAGAAATTAATGTCCGTCCCCGGACCAGCGACTTAGTTTTAACACCAATTAAAGTCCGATTCGGCTGAAATATCAGGCTTGCCAGGATGACTAGCCAACCCAAACTCCAGGCTTCATCGTTCAGGTGGTAACTATTCAGGAGGAGGCCGGGGCGCTGTCGACCCGCCTCCAGAATTATCCTTTGCCAACATGAAATTTGGCAAAATTCTAAGGTGCTTTCAAATAATTCATGAGTTGGCTGAAAA
>JAISWF010000016.1 GCA_031271165.1 Deltaproteobacteria bacterium | reverse complement strand
CGTAAGACATCCTAATTTGCTGTTTGAGATGCTTATATGTTGTTTGTTGATTTTTTCTGCTTTAATGGCCAAAGATGCACATGTTTACTCAGGCCTAAAATTTGGTAATTTCGCCCTGGGTTTTTGACAAACGGCCAGGTGAAATTGTCAAAATAGTTTCGGCTGTCCTCCGATTTAGAGGCAGTTTGGCATTATTAATGCAGGTTATTTAGAAAAAATCTTTCTCTTTTCGGCGGTTGCATTGGTGGCCAAGGCCGAGCTGAGTTTTTTTTAATCCTTAATGGTGAACCGGCTAAAGGCGATGACGGAAGAAAAACCAGATATCTTGGCTCTCGATCTTGACGGGACCCTTCTGGGCACCGATTCTCTGTGGGAGCTTTTTTTTAAAGCCCTGTCTTTGGGCCGCTTGGCCCCTTTGGCCTGGCTGGTGAGCGGCCGGCTTGCCTTCAAGAAGCGTCTGGCTGAGACGGTTGAGCTTGATTTCGACCGGTTGCCTTGGAATCAGAGAGTTATTGATTTGGCTATGGCCCACCGAGAGGCCGGCGGTGAGGTCTGGCTGGCGACGGCGGCTAACGAGGCCATGGCTGTCAAGGTCTGCGCCCGTTTTGATTTTTTTAGTGGTTACCTGGCCTCCGATGATAAAATCAACCTAAAAAGTAGGGCTAAAGCCCGGGAGCTTAGTGGCCGTTTTGGCCGTGGCAAGTATGCTTACGCCGGAGACTCCCGGGCCGACGTGGCCGTCTGGGCTGAGGCCGACCGGGCCATCGTTGTTAATTCCGGCAGGCTTTCCCGTCTGGCTCGGCCCCTTAGCGGGAAGGTTGAGGTCATCGCCCCCGTTGGGACCAAGAGCCCCTCACTGGGTCAGATTCTCTCGGCGGCCCGGGCCTACCAATGGGTCAAAAATATCATTTTGTTTGTGCCCATTTTTTTGGCCCATGCTTTTTCGGCGGCCAATTTTGGCCGGGTCTTTTTAGCCTTTATTGTTTTTTGTCTTTTTTCTTCCGCTGGTTACATCATAAATGATCTTTTGGACATTGATTCCGACCGTCGCCACCCCTCAAAACATAACCGACCGTTCGCTTCCGGGGCCATCGATCTCTCCAGAGGGGGCCTGATATTTTTGGGTGCTTTGGTCGGAGGACTAGTTATCGCCAGCTTGGTGGGCCAACTTTTTATCCTTTTGGCCGGTATTTACTTGGTTTCAGCCGTCCTTTATTCTCTGCGGTTTAAATCGGTGGCCATTTTGGATGTAATCGTCCTGACCCTCCTTTATACCCTCAGAATCCTGGCCGGAGGTCAAGCAGTTGGTTTGGAGGTTTCCCAGTGGCTATTGTCATTTTCCTTTTTTACCTTCGCCTCTCTGAGCCTTTTTAAGCGGTTGACCGAGTTAAAGCGTCTGACCCAGGCCGCCGCCTCGGAAAACACCAGGCGACCCTATGTCGCCGCCGATGCCGGATTCATCCGTTCCATTGCCGCTGGCTCCATCTGCTGTGCGGTACTAACCTTGGCCATTTATGTTGGAGATGCGGCAGCCAGAAAATATTACGGCTTCCCCGGGCTCCTTTTGGCCTTTTGCCCAATCCTTTTCTACTGGCTGGCCCGGCTTTTGAAACTGGCCGACGAGGGGAAAATTGATTATGACCCGATCATTTTCGTCCTCAGCGATCGGCAAAGCTGGATTTGTCTTGGCCTGGGAATTGTGATCTATTTTTGCGCTAGTTTGGGGGTGTCGGTTTGAACAATCTGACCCGGGTTTCTTCGGCCCTTGTCTGGAGTTATTGTTTGGAAATCGGAAGTCTCTTAAATGAGCCTGCCGATCCATCGGCTTGTCATCGTTTCATTCTTAGCCAGCTTCAAGCTCTCCCAGGGTGGCTTAAACCGGCTTTCGTCATGTTGGGCTGGGCCGCTCAGCTGTCCTCTTTGATTTTAAAGGGCAGCCTTTTTACTCGGCTTGATGCCCCTCAAAGGGCCCGCACAGTCATCTTTTTTAATCGCCTGCCTGGTCCAACCCGCCAGTTTATGCGTTTCCACCGGGTTTTGACCGCTTTTTTTTGTTTTGAAGGCTTAAAAGCACCGGTGAGTCAATGACCGAGCCGGGGCGGACCCCTTCAGGCGGGCTTTGGGTTTACCAGGCGGCCTTGGAGCTGGCCTCCAAAGAAGAACATCAAGTCGTGGTAATCGGCAGCGGTCCCGGGGCGGCCCTGGCGGCGGTCATGCTGGCCAAGGCCGGCTTGGAGATTTTGGTCCTTGAGGAGGGCGATTTTTATCCGGTCGATTCAGTCAGGCAGTTTTCGGTTAACGAGATGCAGACTAAGTACCGCAACGGGGGGCTAACCATGGCCCTGGGCAACCCGATTATCCAGTTCGTTGAAGGCCGCTGCCTGGGAGGCGGAAGTGAAATCAACAGCGGTCTCCATCACCGTCTGCCCGATGAGGTAGTTTGGCGATGGTCAGCTGAACAGGCCTTACCCGATCTTACTCCGGCTTCTCTTAGAGACTGCTTTGAGGCCGTCGAAAAAGAACTCTCGGTTTCTCTCATGCCCAGTGGCACTGTTCCTCTGAACTCTTTGGTCATCAAGGAAGGGGCCGATACTCTGGGCTGGAACTGTCTGGAGGTCCCCCGCTGGAGGCAATATACTCCCGAAAACCCGGTCGGCTATCGTCAGACAATGACTGAAACTTTTCTGCCTCAAGCCCAAAAGGCCGGAGCCAGGATAGTTTGCGGGGCCAAGGTAGAACGGCTTGAGTACAGCTGCGGAGCTTGGAAGGTTGATGTCAGAACTGGCGGCCCGGATAATCTGCGGACAATTCGGGCCGAGACTGTTTTTTTGGGGGCCGGAGCCATTGGGAGCTCCGTTATTTTGAAGCGTTCCGGCCTAGGTGAAGGACGTAGCCCCGGGCTTCATCTTCATCCCACAGTCAAGATAGTCGCCCAGTTTGACCGGGAGATAAACCAGCTGGACTCCGGCGTTCCGGTCCACCAGGTCAAGGAGTTTGGGAGCGGGATGTCCATAGGCGGTTCGATCAGTTCCCCCCACTATCTGGCCGTTTCCATGGCTTCTCGGCCAGGCGGTCTGGCCGTCGTTCGTGACAAATGGCCCTGCTTGGCCGTCTACTATGCGACCGTGGTTCCCGAAGGCCGAGGTTCGGTCACAGTCCTGCCTGGTTTCAGCGAACCGGTAGTTCGCTACCGCTTGACCAAGCGCGATCTGGCCGCTCTAACTCTGGCTTTGAAACGGTTAGGGCGACTTTTGTTGGCCGCCGGGGCCCAGCGGCTCTATCCTTCAGTTTTATCAATGCCGCCGCTGGATTCGCCCTCGGCCTTGGAGGGGATGGGAGACCTTATCCCGGCCAAGGCCTTGGAACTAATGACCATTCACCTGACCTCGACCAACGCTATGAGCGGCACCCCGATCTTAGGCATGGTCGATGAGCAGGGGAGGGTCTGGGGCACCCGGGGCCTTTATGTCTGCGATGCCTCAATATTATGCTCCGCTCCCGGAGTCAACCCCCAGGGTCCGCTTATGGCCTTGGTCAGACGAAATACCGCTCGCTATCTTGGCGATTGATACAGGGAAGTGACTATGGGTTCTTCTGCCGTTCCGGTTTTGGTTACCGGCGTCGCCGGCTGGGTGGGTTTGGCTTTGGCTAAAGCTTTGGCCAGTGGGTTAGAGGGCATTTTTGACGGCCCTCCTTTTGGAGAGGCGCCGCTTAAGGGGCTTTTGGGCCCGGGCGACGGCGACAGCCAAGTTGGGAAGCTAGCCCCAAACATGAGGCTGAGCCGGGGCGACGTGACCGCCCCGGAGACTTTGGGCGCTTTTTTTGACGGAGCCGCCGGGGGGACGCTTTTCCACTGCGCTGGCCTTATCCATCCTAAAAAAGTTAAGCAGTTTTTTGAGGTTAACACCGTTGGGACCCAAAATATTTGGGAAGCAGCCCGAGCCGCCACTATCAAACGAGTGGTCATAATTTCCTCCAACTCCCCCTGCGGCAACAACCCACATCCCGATCATCTTTTTGACGAGCGCTCACCCTATGAACCCTACATGGGGTACGGCCGCTCCAAGATGCTGATGGAAAAAAAAATAGCCCAGCTCAGCACTCGGGGTGGTCCTGAGACTGTTATCATCCGTCCGCCCTGGTTTTATGGGCCTTTTCAGCCGCCGAGGCAGACGGAGTTTTTCCTAATGATTCGCGATGGCCGGGGGCCCTTGGTGGGACCCGGCCACAATCGCCGCTCCATGACCTATATTGACAACTTGGTCCAAGGCCTTTTGTTGGGCGCCACAAGATCAGAGGCCGCTGGAAAAACTTATTGGATTGCTGACCGCCGGCCCTATCCAATGACCGAAATTATTGATACCGTGGAAAGGGTCCTGGAAAAAGATTTTGGTCTTAAATGCCGTCACAAACGTTTGCGTCTGCCGTCAGTAGCCGCCGATATGGCCGGATTGATGGACTGGGGCCTTCAGGCCTTGGGAATGTATCAGCAAAAAATTCACGTCCTCTCCGAGATGAACAAGACCATCGCCTGTTCGGTGGCCCTGGCCGAAAGCGAGCTAGGCTACCGCCCTCAAGTTGAACTGGAAGAAGGCATGCGTCGGTCAGTGGCTTGGTTGATGGAGCAGCCCGGGGAGAAAGAAAAACTGGTCGGGAAAGGAAAAGGATTTTGAGTTCAATCCATTTGGTTACCGGCGGCAATGGTTTTCTGGGGCACCTGATTACAGTCAGGCTTTTGGAAGCCGGCCAGAAAGTCCGAGTCTTGGACATCTGGAGTGACCAGACGCTTCCGGCGGGGGCTGAGTTTATTAACGCTGACGTCCGCGATCCGAAGGCAGTAGCTGCGGCCATGGAGGGAGTCGAGGTGGTTCACCACAACGCCGCCTTGGTTCCGATCACCAAAAGCGGCGACGTCTTTCAGCAGGTCAACGTTGACGGTTCCCGAATTGTGGCCCAAGCAGCGGTTAAAGCCGGGGTGAAGTGCTTTATCCATATGAGTTCAAGCTCGGTTTACGGCCTTCAGCCGTGCCCGGTCGGGATAACGGCTCCCTATGCCCCGGTCGAGCTTTATGGCCAATCCAAGATGGAAGGCGAACTGGCGGTTAAAGAAGAATGCCAAAAGGTCGGCCTCCCCCTGATTTTAGTGCGGCCTAAGACTATCCTGGGGTACGGTCGGCTGGGCATTTTTCAGCTTCTTTTTGAGTGGATAAGCGAGGGACGCAACGTTTACGTTATTGGGAGCGGCAACTCTCTTTTCCAGTTTATTCACGCCGCCGATCTTATGGATGCCTACATGCTGGCTTTAAAACTTGGCCGACAAGGGGTTTATAACGTAGGCGCCGCCGAATTTGGGACCATGAGGGAGGCTTTAGAGCGGGTCATCCAACATGCCGGGACCAAAAGCCGGGTTAAATCTTTGCCCGAGGGCTTAAGTATTGCCTGTTTGAAGATTTTGGATCAGCTCAGGCTTTCCCCCTTGGGTCCCTGGCATTATTTAAGCTACAGTAAGCCTTTTTACTACGACGTCTCGCACTTGCTGGACCTTGGCTGGCAGCCAAAATACTCCAACGATGCCATGATGGAGCAGTCTTACGACTGGTATCTGGCCAACCGAGATACTTTGTCCCAAGAGAAGACCGGTAGCCCGCATCGCCGGGCGATTAAACAAAAGATCTTGCGGGTGCTTAAATGGCTGTCCTGAGAAATTGGTTCCAGATTGGGCGGGCTTAAAACATAGTCAGTTGAAAAGTTAAAGTTATCAATAAATCAACTTAAAATATGACCCCAAAAAGATGAGTATTTTATGAATAATGAAAATTTATCAAAATTTACAGTTCCTTTCTCTTTAATTTGCCTCTTTCTGCCGCCTATATTGATGGGTCCATATTTGCCATTGGTAGATATCTTAATCTTTGTTAGTCTAAACTCATACCCTCAGCTTCCTGTCGAAACAACGTCAAATTATTATATTGTTCAATATAGTTATATTTTAGTGCATTTACTTGTTAAATTTTTTAATGATATAGGTATTGCCCCTGCTTGGCAAGTTGTTCTATTTTATATATTGCAGGCTGGGATTTCTTATTATATAGTTCGTAGTTTATTAATAATTTTTTTCCAAGACAAGATTTTGATCGAATTGGGGGCTACGGCCGGGCTGCTTACTTTTTGGTGCGGACTTTTCTTTTGGGGTGGGCCCTTGGCCTATTCCTTAGGCTATTTTGTGACCGGCTTAGGGACTGTTCTGATTTATCGGGAAGTTGACGACGGAAGGGACCGGACTTGGAAACTGACCGGATTGTTTTTTTTAGCCCTGGTGTCTCATCCTGTTGTTATAATTTTAATTTACATGAATTTATTTTTTAGATTTATATTTAGCAATAAATTAAGATTAAAAACAGTATTATTGTCACTGTTTTTATTTGCCTATTGTATTTTGATAGTCAGAAGTAGCCCAGAAAAAGGTGCGACTTTAAGTGAAATTTTTTCTAGAACAGATTTAAGTATTAATATTAGCCAAGATATAATAATTTTATTCGATGTTGATAAAATTTTTACAGAGCGACTTCTAGAACCAGGGTCAAGATTTTTAACATATCTATTTTTCAAAATTAAAAGCATTATTTTTTTACTAGGAATCGCTAGTTTGGCTTATGTATATCTAAAAAAGATTATGATTTCTAAAAAAATTAAACTGTTGTCTTTTAATTTGCTGACTGTATTTGCTGTTTATGTTTTGATGCCTGAGTTCTACGACCCTTCGTTTATGCCGCTCCGTTTTTTGGCCGCCAATTGGGCGGTCATCTTTGTTGGTCCTTTAGTCCTTATAGGTGTTATAATTAGCCATAGTAGTCAAGATGAAAAACTAAAATCTGTGATAAAATCTTTAATTTTTAAGCCTATATATTTTTTTATCTTATTTTTTACTATAATTACCTTGGCTTTAATGTGCCAAATAGAAGTATTTAAAGGGCAAAGTGATATTTTTGAGCGGCAAATTAAAATAGCTAAAAGCCAGATCATGACTAATCAAAGAGATACTGTAATCGATTATGGATTACATAATATACATCCGTTTTACTTTAGAGCTGTTCCTTTTTTTGTATTTATTGACAAGGATATTATTGATAAAAATATTTATATTATTACAGAATGGCATAAACAATACAGGCATAATATAAGATTTGCTGATGCAGATAAATCTTTAAATCATAAAACATATATACTAACTGTCGATAGCAATGGTGATATATACTTAAAATAGTAATTACCATGCTAGTGCTTAATTGCGTAAATTCTTAAGAGTATTTTTTAGTTGACTACCCTTTACTTCACGCTTACGCCAGATAAACGGTTCGGCATTTTCATTGTAAACGTCCAAGAAGTCCTTTATAGCTTGAATAAGTTGTTCACAGCTTTCAAAACTTGCTCCTTTTAAGGCTTTTCCAGTAAAAATGCCGAAGAAGACTTCCACTAAATTAAGCCAGCTTGCGGAAGTAGGAGTGTAATGAAATGTGACTTCAGGATGGTTTGAAAGCCATTCATCGCATTTCTTATGAATGCAGTAGTTATCCGTTATTACATGAATTTCTGCCACTTTTGGAAGTTTATTAACTACTTGGTCCATAAATTCTAAAAATTCTATGCGTCTCTTCCGTTCAGTGATCTTGGAATGCACCATACTTGTGGCGACGTTTAATGCACTGAATAAATTGACTACACCATGGCGGATATATATGTACTTTTTATACTTCTGACAATTTTATGGTTTTTGGTATAAACGTAACCATTTGGCCTTTGCAGGGCCTGAATGCTTGTTTTCTCGTCGATCGATATAACAATTGCATTTTTGGGAGGGTCAAGATATAACCCTATGACATCGGCAGCTTTTTGAGCAAACTGTGGCTCTGTGCTGACACACCATGTTCTTTGCCTTTGGAGTTGTATTCCCTCTGTCCGGAGAATTCTCCAAACAATGTCATCGGATATTCCCAATTCTTTAGCTACGGATTTACCATCCCACGTAGCTTGCCCGATTGGAGGTGGTTTCTCCAGGAGTTCCAAAATTTTATTTCTGGTAGAGTCTACATCGTATTTAGGTGGCTTCCCTGAACGCTTGAGGTCAAAGAGTCCTTCCATCCCCTGTGAGATAAAGCGTTTGCGCCAGGTCGCAACTGTATTTGGGTCCATGTTAAGCGTTTTTGCTATTTCGGAGTCAGGCTGGCCTTCAACACTTAGGAGAACTAACTTGGCTCTCTGTACCATTCTATATTCTAA
>JAISWF010000122.1 GCA_031271165.1 Deltaproteobacteria bacterium | reverse complement strand
AATGGGCGCTTATTGGCTGAAGATCTAACGGCGGAGGATATCCAAAACGCCATCGCCATCGAGGCCTTTAGCGAGGAGTATTTCGCCTTGGCCAAGTCTTTGCCAGCCGAGTCGCGGGTCTGGCTGAGCCAAGCCGAGCCAACTATCTTTAAGCGCGATAATAAAGTTTATCACATAAAACCCGCTGTTTAAGAAACCTTCTATGTTCGCCGCCCGCGCCCCCTTTTGGGGGCGGGCGGCTCATCTTTTGGCCTCTCTAAACCGACCATTATTTGACCTAAATTACAATTATTTTTCTTTATATAAAAAAATTATATTTATAATATACTAGTTTAGCATAATAGAAAATATCTAAATCCAATCATAATATAATAATCAATATAATAATGCGCGTCATATAATGACCGTCAAATTTCGGTTAAAAATTCTGGAACAATTTAAAGTATTCCTCCTCGATTTCTTGCCACCGGCCCGGCAAGACCAAATTCGGATAAAGCCAACCAGCCATCTGGTATAGGCCAACAATATATCTAGGGCCTCCGCAATAATCCGCGTCCAAAATATGAACCCGTTTATTTCTGATGGCCTCAATATTGTCCCAGCTGGGACGCTGAAGAACTTGATCTAACTGGCGCCGCCGCATGACCTCCAGCTTCCGGTCATCTTCCCGGTTACGCCAGGCAAACATTTTAATAAAAATTTGCGGATTTTGTCTCAAAATCCATTCATTGGCAACAATGCTGAACTGGCCTGGAAACTGTTCGCCTAAATTATTGGCCATAAGCATCTTGGCCAATACAGCCGCCCCGCTTTGCCGACCAGCTATTGTAGCCTCAGTCAGCTGTTCGATCATTACTGTTGGCCTGACTGAGTATTTCCGAACCTTAGCCAGAAGCTGTTCTTCCAATAACCCGGCCCACTTGTTGTATTTTTCGGCCGCCTCAACGGCTTGGGCGCCTAAAATCTCGGTCAGAACCGTAAGTTCCCTTTTAAAAGTATCGCTACGGGAAAAATTGAGTCTTAAAACCGCGATACCCAAGGGATTTAGAGCTCTTTCCATCTCGGGTCCGGGATTGGCCACCCAGGCAATGACTAGATCCGGTCGTAGCTTGGCCAGATCTTCCAGATTTGGTCGAAAAGCGTGTCCGACATTGGGCAATTTCTGAACTTCTGGAAAAAGATCCCCGGCGTGACCTTGAACATAGGAAGTTGTGCCAACCAAGCGATCATTGGCTCCCAATAGCCGAATCACTTCATGAGCCGCAAAAGAGACGGTTACAATCCTTTGGGCCGGACTGGGCGCTTGTATATTGCGGCCAATGGCGTCCTGAACCACGATCTGATGGTTGTTGGCGGCCAACAGAGCCCAGCTGACCAGCTGAGCCAGCGACAGAACGAAAAATCCAACAATTGTCTTCATCTTCTCCTCGATCCCTCAGGAATCCTTCAGGCGCGATTTCTCCAGGTTTTCCCTCCATTTGTCCACATCCCGGCTGGTGATGACATCAATGGAGCCGCCTTGAAACTCCCCGCCGAAACCTTCCATCTTCTCTTCCAACAAGCCCTCGCAGTTAAGATAGTGTTGTTTGAGTTCGGCTAAAAGCTTCGGGTCAGGTTGCCACAGACCCCGGGACTCAGCCTCCAACAACCTTCTTTCGATCTCTTCCAGGGCATAGGGATTATGTTCTTCGAAAAAATGACGGTTTTCCTCATTTAAAACAAAAGTTTTGGTAATCTCGTCAAAGATCCAGTCATCCACCGCCTCAGTCGCCGCCTCCCAACCGTAAACCCGACCGGCCCGTTTGGAGATATCCCCGGCTCCCTTGTAGCCGTGTCTTTTCATCCCCTCAATCCACTTGGGATTCAAAAGCTTGGCCCGAACCACTCGCCTGATTTCCTCGGAGAGATCCCGAACCTTGACAGCCTGGGGCTCCCTGGTGTCGCCGTAATAATTCTTGACCTTCTGTCCTTTGTAATAATTGGCCGCTACCGCCATCCCGCCGTGGGTTCCGTAATATCCGCAACAACCGAGAAGATCGTGCTCATCGGTGACGACTTTGTTGTAGGTAAAATCCACCGTGGCCAAAGAAGCCTCCAAACGCCGAGGACTGACGACCCCATAGGTACCCTTTCCGTAAGCATAGGCATTCCAATGAATAAAAATTTCAGCCAGATCCTTTTCGGTTTCCCAGGCCGAGGCGTAAACCGCCAGTTCCACGCCAGCCCGGTAAACTCCAGGTTGGGCGCAAAAGATCCGGAAAGTGGCCTTGCGCCAATTCGACTCATCATCGGAATTCAAATTTTTCAGATTATCCAAAGTGTGCTTGCGAATAAAATTTTGCTCCACAGGCTCATCCAGTTCGGCCACTTTCATGACACACTCATCAATTAAATTGACCGCTTCAGGAAAACTGTCACGTAATAACCCGGACATTCTGATGGTGACGTCTATCCTGGGCCGACCCAATTCCTCCAAAGAAAGAACCGTAAAACCGCTCACCTGGCCGTTGAGTCTCCATATAGGCTTAACGCCCAATAAAGACATAATCTGACTCATGCCTTCCCCATCGGCCCACATCATGTCATTGCACATCCAAAACATGGCCATGTTCTCCGGATAGCGACCTTCTTCCCGGAGAAACTTGTCGACCAGGGCGGTGGCCAGATTTTCTCCAACCCGATAAGCGGCCTTGGTTGGCAAACGCCGAGGATCCAGGGAGAAAAAATTGCGCCCCGTGGGGATAATGTTGTATTGACCTCTGGTAATAATACCCGAAGGTCCGGCCGGCGCATGGTGAACCTGAAAACTACTGGCCAGAGAATTAATTTCATCCGTTCTGTCCAGCCGTAGGTTAATGTTGTCAAAACGTTCCAGCAGTTCGGTCAAATCAATGTCACCGTTGGCCGAACCAAACAGTGGTCGAACGTTTTCCAGACGTTTTTGGGGACTTGTCGCCAATTCCAGGGCCAATTTACAGAATTCCAGCGCCCGATTTTCCAAATCCGCCAAAAGTTTTCCTCGACTGCGACCTCGAAGCTCATCAAAGGATCCGGGATCGGCGAGCAATTCATCCAAATCCAATTGCTCACCTTGGGCCAAAAGACGCCTTAAGGTTTTATCTGAGCCTTCCACATCGGCGCGCATAATAGAGTAGATGAACTCGCCTCGTCTTTGACCAACCGGAGTTTGACCAAAGATATGCATGCCGTCGTCAATTGCCGTGGATGACAATAAACTGATGGTTTCATGAGATCTTTTGACAATTTGGGCAAAATCCCCAACCTCAGGTTTAACCTGTGATGTCAGGTTATGAATTTTAATTTCTTCCAGAATCAGGCGCTCCAGCTGATGGGCGCGAACCGGACTGGATGTTTTGGCTCTTTCCCACTGTTCCAGATAACTTTCCAGCTCCTGTAAATCTTTCTCCGCCTCGCCTCGAGCCATGACCGTCTGAAGGTGATCGATGATAACGGCGTAAGAGCGTCTTTTCGCAATGGTTCCTTCCGCTGGATTGTCGGAATTATATATATAAATATGAGGAATTTGGTGAAGAGTCAGATCAGGCAGACAACTTTCCGACAACCCTACCGACTTGCCAGGCAAAAACTCCAAAGTTCCGTGAGTTCCCACATGAATCAGGAGATCGGCCCCGTAGATATCCTGCAACCACCGGTAGGTGGCGATATATTGATGGGGCGGCGGGACATCGGGATCGTGGAGGATTTTGCAGACTTGTCCGTCACAGCGAGAACCCGCGCAACCTCGTTTGGGCTGAACCAAAATCACGGCCTGCCCCATATTTATCCCGGTAATAACAATTTTGTCCTCAAAAACCATGGCCGCCGGAATACCGTCCTGTTCCCGACCAGGTGGAGGGCCCCAACTTTCGGACAGTCTGTCCTGGACGGACCGCGGATAGCCTTCAAACCATTTTTGGTATTGGGACAATTCAACCAGATCCAGGGCCCCGCCTCGACCGACAATTTCCTGAACCGTGGTCCAGCGAAATTCGGAAATGGCTTTGCGATCCATAATGGTTTTAATCAGTTCCTGCCCATTTTCCGGCACATTCACCTTATAACCTCGATTTTGCAGTGCTCTCAATATTTCAGCCATAGATTCTAGGGAGTCAAGTTTGGCGGCCCCACCCACAGTGGCCTCAACCGAGGCGCATGGGTCATTATGAAGAATAAATGCCACCTTACGCTGATCGATCGGTTTTTTGGCCAGACGGATCCAGCGAGACAGACGGGCGCAAAAACTTTTGATCCGACCCAGATGAGGGACTCTTCTTTCCACGGAAGAAAACA
The DNA here is from genome assembly GCA_031271165.1 of Deltaproteobacteria bacterium. GTDB lineage: Bacteria > Desulfobacterota > Desulfarculia > Adiutricales > Adiutricaceae > JAISWF01. The sequence goes on along the minus strand of JAISWF010000122.1, from coordinate 16,103 downwards.
TGGCTCCGCCGGGTTTGACCGAGGTTCCGCCCAGAAAAAAGGGCTCAATAACCCCTTCAAATTCTGGCATGGCCACGTTCCAGGCCACTTCCGTACCCAGGCCTTCGAGACTATTTTCCCAATCTTCCAAGGTTTTGGAGTTACTGAAGACCGGCTGAAAAACAGGGACATTCAACTTGGTAAAAAAAGCCACACTCTCATTGGCCGGAGAATCGATACCGGAGCGCAGGGCCTCCTCTTCTGATTCCTGACCATCGGAAGTCCGACTGAAATAAGGCAACATCTTGATTAGGATATCAACGCGGGATTTTTCCCCGTCCAAAAACACTTCCCTGGCCCAGGGGAAAGCCCCCTTATTGCCTAGAGAAATATCTTTGAAAGAATTGGTAAAAGCGGCAATGACCGAAAACCCCTGCTTTTCCAATTCGTCAATCAGAGCCGTCTCCAATTCTAAAACTCGGTTATTCCAATAATGGCGGCTTAAAAGTAAACCCACCCAGGGACGATCTAAATCATCAACCTGGCGATAATCACGATACCACCGCAAATACTCCAAGACATTGGGAAAATATTGACGGTCAGCCTCAGGATGCCACAATCCTTCCCAAGGCACGGGCCTGGGAGCGGGGATGCGTGAGGTATCGCCTTTGGCCAGGCCAATTATAAAATCAAAAAGAAGGCCAAAATTTTCAGAACCACCGAAGAGAATATACTGGTAAGCCCGCTGGACGTTTTCTGGGGAAACCGATGATTGAACCCAAAAGCTCGGATCATAGCCAACGCTGACTACGGGTATCTCCAGGCGACGGCTATTGATAATCTGGTCAAACTGCTCAAAGACCGCGTCGGAACTTTTCACCAGCAACACCATCCGGGCCGATTCCAGTTCTTTTAGGGCGGAGGCGGCCACCTTCGGATCTTCAAGGGCCTTGGAGGAAAATAGCCGTACCCCAGCCTCAACACTTTCTTGGACTCTTTGTTCGATAACTTCGGACAGAGCCAGGGCGTAACTGGTCCAGACCAGACAGACTATGTTATTCATAACTCACCCATTATTTAAAATAAATTTCAGACCGAATAGCCCTGACCAAAGTTTCGGCCTTTAAATTGGCCACAGTTAAACAGGGAGAACACAAGTTTTGGGCCAATACTTCAGAGTAATTAAAAAAAAGACGTCCTTTTACCTCCACGTCAATAACCAGTGAATTGATCATTTTATTCTGGGCAATAAGTCGTCCTTCCGCGAAAGCTTCTTCCAAAGGGGACAAGGAGCCCAAAGCCAAATTTGCCCGGCAATCAGAAATTATGATCAGGACTATCTTAGTTTGGTCGTATTTCCGCAAATGGCGCTCACTGACCTCTCTGGCTTTCATAAGTCCAGCCGATAACGGAGTCCTTCCACCGGTGGGTAGAAGCTCCAGAGCGCGATAAGCCCTTTCAACGCTACCAGTTGGCTCCAATAAAACTTTGGCCTCTTGACCACGGAAAGCAATAAAGGCCACCTTGTCTCTTTTTTGATAGGCGTCCAGTAACAAGGAAAAAACAGCTCTTTTCGTTTCCTCCATCCGCTTGGCCGCCCCCATAGAGCCTGAGGCGTCGACCAAAAAAACCAAAAGAGAGCCCGTTTTCTTTTCCCGAATTTTTTGCCTATAGTCCATGGGCTTTATATTGATGATCAAATCGGATTGATCTCGGACATTTTGCCAGGGCGCGGCGGCCAAAATAGTGGCCTCCAAGGCTAAATCGGTTAAATCCTCACTCTGGCGACTGGCGATTTGTCGACCCTGACAACTTTGGGTCTTGGTCTGGACGCGACGCCCGTTGTCGGAGCGACTCCGGCGGTCTTTCATAAAGGTCAGTTGTTTTATCTTAAAAGGTTCGCCTATTTCAAAGACCTTCTCGGCCAAAGAATTATTCGGAGGAATTTCCGGCGAATTTTCGGAATTTTCGGCCGACATATCAGGCGACCCAGCTTGGGCTTGATTATCCCGTCCTTCCAGACTTTGGAGATTGTTGTCCTTTGGTTTTTCTGGCGGAGTTTGAGATTCTTCTTCTGCCGAGGTTTCCGACCGATTTTCCTCGGTCTTATTGTCTTTATTGTCCTGGGGTTTTTCCGGATGCCGCGGGCCCGATTCCCGACGCCGATGAGCTAGAGCCAAAAACAGAGCCAATTCCAGATCCATCACTCTAACATCATGGCGATCGGCCAAGGCGGCCAAGGTCAGGGCCGTATGGTAAACCGCGATCTCGGCTCTGTGGCCGGAGCAAAGGGCAGCGGTTACTTCTCGGGTCATTTTGGACAAAAGTTTTTCCGGAAAACGAACTTCCGGTAAAACTTTTTTGGCCTGGATTATCTGGTGTCCAATCCGGGCTTCCTGGTCAGCGTATTTTTTGACACAAGCGGCCCGATTATTATCAAATTCATCCCGATTTTTCAAAATTAATAGTCTTCTGGCTAGATCCTTTTCCGAATTGACCAAAACGCAAAGACCAAAGCGATCAAGTAGTTGCGGGTGAAGTTCTCCTTCTTCCGGATTCATGCTGCCTATAAGTGAAAATCGGGCCGGATGCTCCAAAGAAAGTCCGTCTCTTTGAACCCGGTTAACCCCAGAGGCGGCCGCGTCCAAAATCAAGCTCATCAAATGATCCGGTAGAAGATTGACCTCATCGACATACAACAAACCTCGATGAGCCCTTGACAACAGACCTTCCTGAAAAGTTCGCTGGCCCAAAAGGAGAGCGTCTTCCAGAGCCAATCCACCGATTAAACGGTCTTCGGTGGCCGAAAGAGGCAATTCAACCAGCTGGGCCTTTTTGAGCAAAAAAGGCAACCTGGATTTTTGCCTCAATTCCTTCAAACAGTCTGGACAAGAAGGCCGTACTGGATCGCAATGCCATCGGCAACCAACTACCACCTCCAAAGGCGGCAGGAGATGGTTCAAGGCTCTAACCAAAGATGATTTGGCTGTACCTTTTTCCCCGGTCAACAGAACGCCACCAATGGCCGGATTAACCACCACCGCCAACAAGGCCTGTTTCATGATCTCCTGACCTATGACAGCTGAAAAAGGCCAAAAACTCTCCATGACTCACCTGGCTCCAAACTGGATAACTCGTTTATTTTCTTGAGAAATTTCAAAAGGTTGACGCCTAAGGCGATGAGGCAAAGCCAATTGAGCGGCTTGTTCAAGATCTTCGTAAGTTACCTCGGTTCGATCGGCCAAAGCGGCTAGAGTTTTGGCGGCTTTGAACATGACGATGTCGGATCGATGCCCATCAACCTGAAAGTCAATAGCCGTGGTGACGAGTTTTTCTAAAAGAGCCTCGCTTATGGAGACATTTTGGCCAATGATCCTGGCTTTTTGGATCTGCTCGGTGACGGCTTGATCGGCCTGTCGCCATTGGGCTATAAAACTGACCGGATCTGCGTCAAAAGCCGCCCGGCGCTTGACAATCGACAGGCGAAGGTTCGGATCGTCAAGACCTACAACCTCCACGCACAGACCAAAACGATCCAGAAACTGGGGTCTTAACTCGCCTTCCTCGGGATTCATGGTTCCGACCAAAACAAACTTGGACGGATGAGAAAAGGAGACACCTTCCCTTTCCACGGTATTTACTCCCATGGCGGCCACATCCAATAAAACGTCCACTAAGTGGTCGGGCAGAAGATTGACCTCGTCAACGTATAAAATGCCCCGATGAGCCTCGGCCAAAAGTCCGGGCTCAAACTTCCTTTGGCCGGTCTTTAAGGCCGACTCCAGATTCAAGGAGCCCACCACCCTATCTTCGGTCGCTCCAATAGGAATTTCCACGACCTTGACCAGACGTTTTTCCGTCTCCCATGGTTGGGGCAAGGACATACAGTAGGGACAATGAGGCTCATCAAGGTTTGGCGAGCAGCCACAAGGGCAACCTTTGATCACAGTTATGGCCGGCAATTGATTGGACAAAGCCCGCGCGGCGGTAGACTTGGCCGTGCCCTTTTCCCCGCGAATCAAAACGCCGCCGATGGTAGGATTGATGATATTAAGCAAAAGAGCCTTTTTAAGGTTGTCTTGACCAACAATGGCCGAAAAGGGATATGTATGTCTCATGATCATCTCTGTTGGTAAAATTTGAGTTAATTATTATTGTCCAAAAACTTGGTTCGATATTCGGTCTCAACCGACCGCCACTCGTCATGGGCCACAATATCTGGATAAAGAAAATGGGCCATCTTATAAAGACCCAGGACATAGCGAGCTCCTTCGGTCAGATCCAGGTCAATAACCAGAACTTTTTGGTTCTTTATAGCCTCGATATTTTGCCAACCTGGGCGACCCAAAATCTCGGCTCTGATGGCCGCGGCCATTTTCCGCCGCTCGCTTTCGTTTTCCCTCTTTCGCCAGTTGAAATCCCTGACCAGATGGCTGGGATTTCTTCTGACAAACCATTCAGAATCAACTTCAGTGGAATTGTCGTTGGTAAAGGCGTCACCAAAATTTTTGGCCTCTAAAATTCTGGCTAAATTGGATATCCCAGTCGTGGCCGTGGCTACCCTATTCTTGATTACATGCTCTATAACTAAAGTGGGTTTTAATTGGCTAACTTTGATTCTTTCTTTGATACTATTCTCGTGTTTCTGACAAAAATCCGCATATTTGATTGCCCGAACCAGGGCGTTGGAACCAAAAATCTTGGCTAAAGTCCTGGTTTCAGGCTGCAAACGGTCTGGCCGGGTAAAATTGAACCTTAAAATGTCAATCCCAAAAGGTTCCAGTCTTCTTTCCAATTCCGGTCCAGGATAATTAACCCAGGTTATCAACAAATCCGGTTGAAGTTTGACCAGAACTTCAAGATTAGGGTTAAAGGCGTCACCGATTTTAGGCAAAGACCCTAAAAAGGGAAACTGGTTGGCGTGACCGGACATGTAATTGGTGGCGGCGGCGATCCGATGACTTTGGCCCAAAAGACAAATTATTTCCAAAGAAGTTAAGGATAAGGCGACAACCTTCCCGGGATCGGCGGAGACGGTCAACAAACGGCCCCGGGAATCGCGAATTTCCAAAGTCTCTGACCAGACCATTCGCGACTGAAATAAGCCTAAAAGAAAGATAAACAAGCCTAAAAGAGTTAAATATTTAAGATTGAAGATCATCATTTACACAGTTACCGATTTTTTTAAAGAGGCCGGGGAAAAAACGGTTAACTAAAAAATCCTGTATTTTCCGCGTCCGATTTTTATGGATCAATTGATATCATCCAGAAAAGTGGCGAAATATTCGGCCTCAACCGTCCGCCACTCATCTTGGGCGACAATTTCCGGATAGAGAAAATGGGCCATCTGATACAAGCCCAAGATATATCGGGCCCCGCCCGCCAGATCCACGTCAATAATCCAGATATGGCCGTTTTTGACGGCGGGAATATCACTCCAGCCCGGCCGAGCCATAATCCCATCTCTAGTCTTATTGGCCATTTCAAGACGTTCATTTTCGGATTCGTTCCGTCTCCAGGCAAAAACCCCGACAATATACTGGGGGTTCATTCTGGCCACCCATTCCGGATCCACCCAAACCGCATTTTCGTTCTTAAAAACATCACCATAATTTTCCGCGTCCAAAATTTTGGCCAAAATAGAAACTCCAGCCGCGGAACCGGCTACCCTATCCTTAAAAGTCTGCTCAATGACTAAAGTGGGTTTGAACTTTCGGCTTTTGATTCTATCTTTGATCAGAGTTTCATGTTTCAGACAAAAGGCCTCATATTGGAGCGCCCTTTTTTGGGCCTTTTCGTCAAAAATTTTGGCCAACTGTTTGGTTTCCTGAATTAAACGATCGGATCTGGATAAATTGAGCCTTAAAACATCAATTCCAAAAGGTCTCAATTGATTTTCCAATTCCGGACCTGGATTGGTGATCCAGGTCACAATAAGTTCCGGTCTGAGAGCCACCAGCATCTCCAAATTGGGCGTGTAGGCGTGTCCCAAATTGGGCAGGCGACCAAGCAGGGGAAAAGTGATGACGTGTCCTTTCATATACTGGCTCGTGCCAACAATCCGGTGAGATTGTCCCAAAATACATATTATTTCCATGGCTGAAATGGACAAAGGGACAATTTTATCTGGATTGGTTTTAACCATAATATTCCGACCGGCAGAATCAATAATTTCTACATAAGTCGGCTCACCCGACAAAGATCCGGCCATATGGACAACAAAAAAAAAGTTGACCAAAGTTATAATTCCAAATTTATATAAAAAAATACTCATTACTATACAGTTCACTTATTAAAAGAATAATTACATGGAAATTAATATTAAAACATTAAGAGAACTTTTTGTCTGACCGGTTGGGCCAGACAAAAAGTCCGGTCTTTACAAGTATGACCAATGGTTAGTCAGATACACAAAAAGCTCCTCAAAAACCTATGGATAGGCCACCATAAAAGGTATTAATCGGCAACCTGGAATAACTGCTGTAGCGGAGCTCTTTTCGTCCAGTTATATTGCTCATCTCCACAAAAGGCTCTATCCAAAACTTGTCAAAGTCAACGCGACGACTGAGGCGCAGGTCGCCAACCCAACTGTCTCCTTCAACATGATTGGGATCTTGATCGACCCATATTTTGCCCATCCGCAAGGCAGAAACCCGCAAGGTAAAAAGATTCGGATCGCTGAAAGTCGCTCCTATACTGAACTTGCTCTCAGGGGTATCGGTCAGATGGTAGCCTTTACTGGGACCAGCCGTGATCTTAGAATCGTTGATTTCGCCTTCAGCAAAAAAAGACAGGTAATTGGTGGGAAAAAGCTTAACTGAGGCTTCCAAACCTTTGATCCTGACCCGATCCATGTTGACTTTTTCGCGAACAAGAACATACGGCGGTTCAGGAGGCCCGTTAATGGTGGTGATGAAATTCTTGGCCTCGGTCTGATAGCCGGTCAGACTGATACTCAAAATATCAAGAGGGTTAATTTCCACGCCAAAGTCCAAGGTCAAAGATTTTTCCGGCTTAAGGTAGGGATTAGGTTTAGTCAGGGTAATGTTGTTACCGGTAGCCGTGGAGGCTGAACCACCGTAACGATCGTTTAAGTTGGCTACCCGGTAAGCTTGGCCGAAATTGGTTCGAAAAATGACCAGGTTATTCCATGGGTTGATGTTCACCCCGATTTTACCGGTAAAACTTTTGTCAATCTCCCGAGGATAGTTTATTTGTCCTGGATTGGTTTTAATGTAGGTATCTTGGTCATACCCTTCAGTTAGCCAGTAATCAAAGCGCATCCCGGGGACAATCTGAATTTTTCCGTCCCAGAGGCTGATTTGATCTTGCAAGAAAGCGGCCAGGTTGGATTGTTCGCCACCCTTTGAACGGTAGCGGTTGACAAGGAAATAATGGTATTGTCGATCCAATTTACCGTAGGAACCTGACAGACCGAAGGTAAAAATATTGTTTGCCCCCAGATTCATGGTATTAACCAATTCTACGAAATAACTTAAGGTTTGGTTGGGTGAATCATTGCCGTTTCTCATTCCACTGGCAGTGTCGTAATCCGTTTCAGCGGTCTCGGTCCGAAAATTGAGGATACTGTCTACGTCCCCGAATTTTTTTCGCAACTGAACGCTGAAACTATGTTTTCTCATTGAATACAAATTGTAATTAGGTATTCTGAATCGACCGGTATTTTTGTAATCATTAAACGAGTAATCAACATTAATATCAAAACTATCGTCCAACTTGTAACCTGCTTTGAGGTTGACTAGTTTACTCTCTATTTTTTCACTGGCGTCATTACGAGCATAGGTAACATTGGAAGTGGCAATTGGAGCATGGCGGGGAAGAACATTAAAACCATCGGCCTCACGGTAACCGACCGAAACGGTATAATTGAAATGTCCCACCACGCCGGTATGATAGACAGCGCCGTTTTTGAGATTGTAGGAGCCAAATTTACTTGTTACCTTGGTTTGAAATCCGTCTTGGTCTGGTTTTCTGGTAATAATGTTAATAACCCCGCCCATGGCATTGGATCCGTACAGAGCCGATGACGGGCCACGCAGAACCTCAATTCTTTCAATGGTATCGACATCAATGCTGTTCCACTCGAAGATGCCCGTATCCGGTGAAACGGCAAGCATACCGTCAACCAATATCAAGACCCGGCCCAAAGTTCCGCTACTGCCCATGCCGCGAATAATAGTTCGATTGTTGGAACTGGAGCCGTACTCACCCCGGACATTACCCACGGTAATACCAGGCATGTTCCGGAGCAAATCCAAGGCGTTTTGGGCCGGAATTTGTTCAATTTCTTCCCGGTTCAGAACTGAAACGCTGGAAGTGACCTTGGACATGTCCTGACTGGTTCTAGTAGCGGTAACGACAATTTCTTTCAACAAGTCAGAGCTACCCGATCTTAGGCTGTTCTGAGCCAAGTCCTGGGCTTCTACTGATGTATTAATAATCAGCAAGAGACATATTACTAATAGGAGAACTAATAAACCAAAATCTAAGAAATTTTTCATACGCCACCTCAATGAGATAAAATTGTTTTTTTAAAATGATTACAAGATATATCAGCGTGATTCGGAAACCAGATGGCGCCCTCAGGGCACCGAGCGGACTGGTATTGCTCCATGTTTATTCCATAGATGTCATATAATATCTCCGCATTAAGAATTTCATTGGAGTTTCCGTATATGTACTTGTTTCTTGATAGCAATAAAATCTTACTGGTATACCTTATGGCCATATTGATGTCATGCATGGCAATCAAAATGCCGATATTACGCTCATGGCTGATGGTTTTGAGTAATGTCAATACTTCAACCTGATGGCGTAGATCCAGATTCCCGATCGGTTCATCCAGCAAAAGAAACGGCGTATCCTGGGCCAAGGCCCTGGCCAGGACAACTTTTTGTTTTTGTCCCCCGGACAGAAAATTGACCGGTCGCTCGGAAAACTCGGTCATGGACAATAAATCCAGAACCTCCACAGTCTTCAGGACATCGGCGCGTCTAGGTCCCCAATTGATATAAGGCCTCCGCCCCATCAGAACCGATTCAAAGACGGAGATAGGAAAACTGTTGGAAAAATCCTGGGGGACATAGGCCACTTTCTTGGCTCGCTCCAAATTGGAGAAGCTTTGACAATCTTGGCCATCAATTTTAATTGTTCCTGAAGTCGGACTTAGCAACGAAAGAATCAATTTTAAAATAGTGGTCTTTCCACTGCCGTTGGGTCCCAACAGTCCAACAATTTCTCCCCCATTTACATAAAAGCTGATTTCATCAAGGATTTTATGATTTTTTTGATAGGCGAAAGATATTTTTTCAAGTTCGATCATTTTCTAAACTCGTTTATTATTCATTAAAAAAAGTTTTTAATTCCAATATTCTTTTTTATTATGTAGTAATAACCATAAAAAGAAAGGAACACCTAAAAATGAGGTTAAAATACCAATAGGCACAATCTGAGGAGACCAAATTGTCCTGGACAAGGTATCGGAAATACTGACCAAAATAACGCCGAACAAAATTGCCCCGGGCATAAGAAATCTGTGCTCCGAGCCTAATATCAAGCGGGCAATATGCGGCGAAACCAAACCGATAAAGCCAATCAAACCGGTAAAACAGATTGAGGCCGCCGACATTATCGATATTATGGCAATGCATTTAAGCCGCAATCGATGAAAATTGACTCCCAGGGCCGCCGCTGTTTCTTCACCCAAGACCAGGGCATTCAAGTCCCAGGACAAACGTAGAGCGAGGGGTATGGGCGCCAAAATAAATACCGCCGCCATGGCCACTTCCCGCCAACCAGCCCGGCCAAGATTGCCAAATCCCCAGAAGACTATGGATTGGATTTGAAACTCTGTAGCCAGAAACTGTAGCATGGAGGTGGCCGAACCAAAAAGGAACATGATGGCAACTCCCCCCAGAATCATGGTCTCCGGTCGGCTGTTTTTAATTTTGGCTAATCCAAAAATTGTAAATGAAGTAAGAATAGCAAAAACAAAGGCCCATAGAATTGTCCACCAAACCGACAAAACGTTTAAAAATATGCTCAAGGCAGCTCCAAAAGATGCTCCCGAAGAAATCCCCAAGGTAAATGGTGAGGCTAGGGGATTTCGCAAAATGGCCTGAGCCAAGGTTCCGCTTATGGCCAACCCGGCCCCCACCAAAATGGCCATGGCTACCCTGGGCAAACGGAGCAGGACAAATATTTTATAATCCATTTCAGAAGAAATTCTTGGAATTAAACCTAAACCATCACTATCTGAGCCTATTGCTAAAATTAATGATAAAACAGTTAAAACTAAAAATGATAAAATGATATAAGTTTTCTTTTTTTGCTTAACCAAAAAAATATTATAAGCATCAATAGACATAAAATTATCCATTAACTATCCATATCAAAAAAAAACCGTCCAAAAGCTATCAGCTAATGAACGGTTTTCATAACCTATATTTTCAGTAGAGTCGCCGACTGAAGCGGTAGTTTTCACCCCGTTTCTAATCAGCTCCCATCAAATTGAGCCAGCGGATTTCCCGCTTATGTAAAACCTTGTATTATGGGAAGATTTTTAAACATTAACAATGAAAATAGATAGTTTTAGAAAAAGACTTCCCATAATATTTCCAATGTTTCAACGGGCGCGTTGCGCTATTAAGGCTATTTTAATGTTCAATCATGAGTCAGCATACACGACTAACATTTCGAAGCCTTTAAACGTTCTTTCGCATTGCGGCCTTGTGTAATCGCGACCCCTGAGAGTGGACTTTAAATCAAGGGGGTTCAACCATGTTCCCTAAATCTCAACCAGTCAAAGTCCCGAAACAAATCAACTCCGGTTCCCAATCGTCAGCCAAATTTTTACGGTTAATAAACCGACTTTTAAAAAGTTCTCCTGGCTGGATTTACGCGATCGAGGGTATTATTCCAAGGGATAATCTTCTTGTCAAGAAAAAAGTTTATCTTTTTCGTCAAGTCATTAAACTAGAAAATAATCTATTTTTACTCATTTAAACAATTAATTTATTTCAATTAACATTTTTTATACATCTTTTTAAAATTTATACTGTCAATATAAAATTTTCGCTCATATTAAAAATATATTAATTTTACAAAATTATTATTTCATATATTTTTTGGTTTATTAAATTTGAAATTATTTTTATTTTATAAATTTATAAATAATGAATTTTTTTAAAATTCTTAACGTTAACTCAACAGATTTAGACCACACAGATTTGGCGCTAGACGCGGTGATAGACTTGATCAAGAAAAATTTGTTATCGTTCAGGCTTTCCCTAAAAGCCGTTCTAACCCAAAGCCTCTCCACAAGATCCAGAACCTCCCTTTTTTCAACTCTCTACACAGACTAACTTCTGAACCTTACCGCTATCTTAAGAAATAATTCAATAATTATTCGCTAATAATTATGATCAACTTTATTTTTTATTTCTATCAATCTATAGATTAGCTTTTACTATTTTGATATAAACTAATATATATAAATTAACTCTAATATATCAAATTTTAGTAACATTATTTCTATAACCTACTCAATAGATCGCGATCCGCCAAAATCTTGCCAAGCCCTCTTTTTTAGGCTATACTCGCCCCAGAGCGGCTGGCTCCTTCCGCGCCGCCTTTATACGGCCCTTCGTTTCGAGGGCTAAATTTTCCGAGGGCTCATGGCTATTTTGCCGATTTTAAAATATCCCGATCCTCGCTTAAGGCTCGCCTCTTCGCCAATTGTGGACTTTGACGAGGCCCTAGCCACCTTAGCTGAAGATTTACGGCAAACCATGATCCACGCTCCAGGCTCGGGCTTAGCCGCGCCGCAAGTCGATCGTCAGGTTCGGCTCATCGTCGTTGACAACACTCAAGAAGATGAGGAATATGGCCATAATGTCTTGACTTTGGTCAACCCGCGCGTGGTCGAGCTCATAGGCGAACAATTACATCTTGAAGGTTGCCTTTCGGTCATTGAGCTCCAAGCCGAGGTTCGGCGAGCGGCGGCGGTCACGGTCGAGGCGCAAGATTTACAAGGCCAACCTTTTACCTTCCAAGCCCAGGGGCGTCAGGCGGTCATTTTACAACATGAGATCGATCATTTAGATGGAGTCTTGTTTTTGGATCGCCTCAGTCGCTTAAAAAGGGAAATGTACCGCAAGAAATTGCGCAAAAATCAAAAGATGTCCCAAAATACATGAAAGAACTTTGGCGATTGGTATTTTTTGGTAGCGGCCCGGTGGCTCTGCCCGCTTTAGCGGCTCTCATGGGCGGCCCAGACCAGGTCACTTTGGTGGTCACCACGCCCCCCGCTCCGGCTGGTCGCGGTCGTTTGCTGAGGCCGACCGTCGTGGCCGAGCAGACGCGCGCGGCGGGGGTGCCTTTGATGGAAACCTCCAAAATCAACTCCCCAGAGGCGGTGGCGGCCATTGAGTCTTTAAAGCCGGATCTGATCGTGGTCTCGGCTTTTCGGGGGATCTTGGGCCCTAACCTCTTAGCCTTGGGCCAACACCCCCCTATTAACGTTCATCCCTCTTTATTGCCCAAACACCGCGGCCCAGCCCCAGTCAATTGGACAATTTTACATGGCGACGACAAAGCTGGGGTCTCCATTATCTCCATGGTTTCCAAAATCGACGCGGGCCCAGTCCTGGCTCAAGCCGAAAGAGCCTTAATCCCCGGCCAAGGGGCCGGGGAGCTAGAGACCTATTTGGCCCATGATGGAGCCAAACTCCTCATCCAGGTTATTGAGGATCTCAAAAACAAAACCGTAAACCCCCTGCCCCAAAATCCGGATTTAGTCACCCATGGCCGCCGCCTCACCAAAGCCGACGGCTTAATGGATCTGTCCAAACCAGCGGCCAAACTCATCAATGAGATAAATGGCTTAGATCCCTGGCCTGGGGCTCGGGTGACCTTTAAGGACAAACCTTTGCGCCTCTTTGGGGCCTTAACCCAACCCGGCGAGCCGAATCCGGGCCAGATTATCGGCTTAGATGGCGGTCGCTTGCTGATTGGGACAGGCCAAGACGTCTTGTCCGTGGCCCAGTGTCAACCCGAGGGTCGGAATCGCATGACGGGCTCGGATTTTTTCCATGGCTATAGGCCGACTGTCCTCAAATGGTTCCCCACCGAGCCAAGCCGGGATTTTTAGCCTTATTTTTAGGGTAGAGCCTCATGAGCCAGCTGGCTAATATCTTAGAATGCGGCATGTTGATCAGTTTTGGCTTGGCCTGGCCGGCCAACATCCGCAATTCTTTAAAAATCAAAACCGCCCGCGGGCGGAGCGTCCATTTTTTGATAATTGTTATCATTGGTTATTTGTTTGGCTTAGGAGCCAAAATTGCCGCCAGTAACGTCAATTACGTGGCTCTTTTTTATCTCATTAATTTATTAATGGTCTCGTTTGATCTGTCTTTATATTACCATTATCGCCGCTTAGATTATAAAAAGACTGGCCGTTAACCATGGCCCGGGTTCTTTTGGCCATGAGCGGCGGAGTGGATAGCTCCACGGCCGCTTATCTTTTACAGGAAATGGGTCACGAGGTGAGCGGGGCCACCATGCGCCTTTTGGACGATCCCCGGCTCGTGGCCCAAGCCAAAACCTGTTGCTCCCCCACAGACATCCAAGACGCTCGTCAGGCGGCCACCAAACTCAATTGCGACTTTTGGGTTTTTAATTTTCGCTCGCTTTTTCATCATGAGGTCATAAAACGATTCGCCCAATCTTACGCGCGAGGCTTAACGCCCAACCCCTGCTTGGACTGTAATCGCTATTTAAAATTCCGCCATTTTTGGGAGAGGGCCAGACTTTTAAATAATGAGTTTATGGCTACTGGCCATTACGCTCGGGTGGAGCGCGATGGCTCAAAAGGCCGCTATCTTTTAAAAAAAGCCTTGGATCTGAGCAAAGACCAAAGCTACGTCCTCTACGCCCTGACCCAAACGGAGCTGGCCCAAACTCTTTTTCCCTTAGGCCAGCTCACCAAGGCCGAGGTCAGGCGTCTGGCCGCTTCTTTGGCTCTAGATTGCGCTGACAAACCCGATAGCCAAGACATCTGTTTTGTCCCCGAGGGGCGTTACGTGGACTTTTTGGCCAAACTGGGCCTCCCCCCAAAGCCCGGGGACATTGTGGATCGCCAAGGCCAAAAACTAGGCCAACACAAGGGTTTAAGCCACTACACCATTGGCCAGCGCCGGGGTTTGGGTTTATGTCGCCCCACGCCTTATCATGTCTTGGAATTGGATCCCACGCTCAATCGCGTGGTGGTGGGCTCATTTGAGGATTTGGCCCAAGATCGGGCTTTGATTGAGGACTGTAATTTTATCGCCCTAGACCGACTGACCAAACCCTTGGAGGTCACGGTTAAAATCCGCTATCGACAAACTGAGGTTCCCGCTGAGATCAGCCCTCATCCCAAGGGCGTGGCCTTGGTCTTTAAAAACAGCCAAAAAGCCGTGACCCCAGGTCAAGCCGCCGTTTTTTACCAAGGCGAGATAGTCTTGGGCGGCGGAACCATCAGTCGAATAAAGATTTAAACCCTAAAAATTATCTTTCTAAATTTTTCTTCAGAAATATTTATATTTCTGAACCTTAACTTCATTTTTAGGATAAATTATGACCGCCTTAGCCGCAAAAAAAGAAATTCTGAAAGACTATATCAAAAACCTAGGTTCTGTGGCCGTGGCCTTTTCTGGCGGCGTGGACTCGACTTTTTTGTTGGCCATCGCCCATGAGGTTTTAGGCCAGCGAGCCGTGGCCGTGACTGCTCGCTCGCTAAGTTTTCCCGAAAGAGAGCTGAGCGCGGCCCTAGCTTTTAGCTCGGGACAAGGCGTTAAACATTATTTAGTTGATTCCGAAGAATTGGATCTGCCCACTTTTAGCCAGAATCCCCCTAATCGCTGCTACCTGTGCAAACGCGAGCTCATGTCCAAAATTAAAGCCCTGGCTCTAGAAAAAAATATCGCCGCGGTTCTGGAAGCCTCCAATGTCGACGACGAGGGCGATTATCGGCCAGGTTTGACGGCCATCGCCGAATTGGGCGTCTTAAGCCCTTTAAGGATCGCTGGCCTCAATAAAGAAGAGATCCGCGAGCTTTCCAAAGAAATGGGGCTACCCACCTGGGACAAACCTTCCTTCGCTTGTTTGGCCTCCAGATTTCCTTATGGGGAAACCATTACCCCCGAAAGGCTTAGCCGCTTGGATAGAGCCGAAAAATTCTTATTGGATCTGGGCCTTAAGCAAGTTAGGGTTCGCCTCCATGAGAAAGCCACCTTAGCCAGGATTGAGACTGACGAGGCCGGTCTAGCCGTCCTCTTCCAAAGCTCAAACCGCGATCAAACCCATGAGCGTTTTAAGGCTTTAGGCTTTAATTTTGTGGCCGTGGATCTCATGGGTTACCGGACTGGGAGCATGAACCTCACTCTCCCGAAGACTTAAAAATCCGTATTAGGCGATTTTCTAACCCGAAAAGCCAAACTCTCTCCGGCTACAATAATAATGATCGACCGGTCGCCAAAGGGAGTTAAAGCTAGCGCCTTGTAACATTATTTTTATCGGTTGATATGGCGCGGAGTAATAATATCTCTTTTATAGCTTATATGTCCTAAAAAGCTACTTTAAAAGACATCAAACGTCTTCATCTCGTTTAAAAACCGCGAGAACCCGCGTTCGTCCGCCGACCACGAGGGCGACTTTGTAGATTGTCTGGCCAGGCTTTCGGTAGGGCTGGGCATAATTTCTGGTTTCTATTTGGCGCGTGGCTTCGTCGGCCTTTTTTTCCATGTCTTCCGACAACTTCTTTAACTGGGCGTCGCTATAGGTTATTTTTGTGTCGTCGTCTTTTTCTTGCCAAGGGCAGTATTTGAACTCAATGACGAAACGCGTCCCGTCGGGAGCCTGATAGTAGGCGTCGAATCTACCTTCGGCGACGGAAACCTCGAGCGTGACTTTCTGGCCAGCGATTTTCGCGACCATATAAAAGATAGAATGATAATACGCCTCATGAAACTCTAAATATTTTTCAGGGATCTCGTCAGCCAATTCCGACAAAATATCGCTGAAAGCTTTCTGAAAACCAGCCGCGTCCAGCCGCGTCAGGGCGC
>JAISWF010000109.1 GCA_031271165.1 Deltaproteobacteria bacterium | reverse complement strand
TAATGTTTTGACCAAGAAACCTGATGAAGTTCCCCCGCCAATTTGGTGGCGGGATTCGATCGGACGACTTGACGATGCAAGTCTGGGGCCAATCCTGCCCCTTTGACTGCTTTTTTTTTGAGAGGTTTGATGATTTCGCCCTGATATTAAACCAAACTGGGGTTAATTTTTCTTTGTTTTTATGGTACTATATTCTTTAGGTTGGCTTTTTGCTTCTGTCAAATGGTCAGACCGCAGCTTGGAGCGCTCCAAGCGGCCCCATTCCAGTCCTTCCTTAAGGTGAGCGGGCCGTGGGAATCGTGCCCGTACCTCCCGTTAAAAAAACGGTTGCTCTCAAACAACCAAGCCATCAAGCTGTTTTATTACCTGACCAGACATATTGGTAGTTCAAATTTTTTGGCCAGGGAGCTTGTATTAAGCTTTCTTTAGTTTTTTCGTCGGTCTGGTTTGTTGGCGGACTTGGACAGTCGCTCTTCCAGGGCCAAGGTTCTCAACGTCTGCCGGAGAAAAAGCTTCTTCGGAACTGACAATGTTTTTTTTCAGTCCGCCCTCCGATCTGGCCGAGTTGGCTGACGGATTTTGGTTGGACCGCATTTAGGATAAGCTCAATGACCGTAACCAAAGATAGAATCATTGCCCGTGTCAGCGAAGAGATGGAGCTTGCTCCGCTTGAGGCCCGACGACACGTAGAAAACGTCATCAAAATAATTAAAAACACCCTGACTCAAGAGCAGTCCGTCCTGATAAGCGGGTTCGGGAAGTTCTCGGTTAGAAAGAAAAACCCTCGCCAGGGCCGCAATCCCCAAACTGGGGAACCGATGAGCCTCAAAGGACGCCAGGTGGTGACATTCAAATGCTCCGGGGTGTTACGTAAGAGAATTTCTCCGGACGATCCCAGCAATTCCTAAACAGTTCTTCTTCTTTAACTAGCTCAGTTTGCCGGTTGACCAAAGGTTTAAGACCTTGTGTTGACCGGTTTTTTTGTGGTCTGTTGTGGTCTTATGTTAGGGCCTGATTTTAGTCAGTTAGGCTAATCTCTCAAGAGAGTTTGACCTCAAATTTTTGACGCTTAACTGTAACCGGCGCCCAGAGTCGCCATACTTAGTTTAAAATATCAACCACTTAGAGAAGGGGGGCTTTTTGGGTCATTAGTTGTTGTTCTGAGTCCAAAGATCGAAATAAGATTGGGCTTTTTAGCCAAGAGGCCGCTGTCGGTGTCAGGCGACAGCGCAATAGCCTGGGCCAACAATAAGGTGAGCCCAGGTTAACAGATCAGCCGTCGTGTTGTAAAGGACAACATGGCGGTTTTTCTATTTTTTAGTCTGGAGACTCTGTCAGGCAGGCCTTGGCTGACTCGACCACGGTTTGGAGGTGATTTTAAAATCGGTTAAAAATAGACCGCCGAAAACGGAAGTGGTAAAAAAAAGATATATTTTTGTATTGTTTCCGGTTATCACATCTTTTGAAGTTATATTTTGAGTATTTTTAATTAGTTAAATCCACTGGTCCCGGCTGGAAGTTAATACAATTTAAATCACTGCCGTTACTAGATATTTTTTTAATGAAGACTTTTGATTAGCCCAGTCAAAGAACGTCGTCAGAAAGTTCTGACTGGTTTTTAACCGGTCAAACAGGCTTTAAAATCAAGTCAAATTATTTTATTGACATAATCTCAGGTCAATGGTAAATTACAGATATAACAGAAATCTGGAAATTATTCCAAGGCTCAGGAACAAGGCCAAAGATCAGGTGTTGTTGCCGGTAAAGTCCAGAAAGTTTTGATTTTACTCTTCTTAGCCCGTTAGACGAAGTACTGTTTTAAAGATTACTTTTCGTTAGTTTTTTGGGCGACCGTTTTCTGGCTGGCAGTGGAGCTGTTTTTATCTCTAAGAATTTTGAGATTATTATTTGATTCGGCTGAGGCGGCCGAGTCAAATTTCGTATAGAGTCAGGCCAAGCGCCATGACTAAAAGTACAGGATTTTATCGGTCGGCCTTCTTTTTGGGGTTGAAGGTCGATCGGAAACGAAGCTGGGCTTTCGACGGGGCTCAGCGGGTTGATTCTTGCACGTCAAGTGTCTTTTTTTCCAAAGCGAGGAAATTATGCAGGAACTGACCGAAGGCCAAGTACTCAAGATCATGGAGAACTATGGCAATGATCCCCAGCAGCTCATTGCCATACTCCTGGACATCCAGGAGGCGTCAGGGAAAAATGTGGTCGAACAGAAGTGGTCTGTGCTCGCATCGAAGGTTTTGGGCGTACCCCTGTCCAAAATCTACGATATCTTGACCTTTTATGCCATGTTCAGCACAACTCCTCGTGGCGAACATGTCATTGAGATTTGTCAGAGCACACCATGTCACTTTACCGCTGCCGAGCAGATCGTTAGCTGGTTCGAGGATGTTCTCGGCGTTAAAGTCGGAAGCACCACCGATGACAATTGCTTCACGCTCTTTCGCACCAGTTGTGTTGGAGCCTGTGATGTTGGGCCGGTTGCCAAAATCGGTGATGATGTTTTCGGCGACTTAACGCTGGACAAAGTCAAAACCCTGGTCAAAAGCTACCGTGAAGGACAGCCGAATTTGAGGGAGGCGCTGGTATGTCAAAATTGAAGACTCTGATCTCCGAGGGCGCGGGCAAAATTAACCCAATTTCCGTGTCTGACTATATCGGAGTGGGTGGTTACGAAGGCCTTAAAAAGGCAGTGACCATGACTCCCGAGCAGGTCATCGGCGAGGTCAAGAAAGCCAAGCTTCTGGGCCGAGGCGGTGCTGCTTATCCGTCTGGCAGCAAGTGGGAGCACCTTCTCCATATTCCAGAGACCCCCAAGTACATCGTCTGCAACGCCGACGAGGGCGAGCCCGGTACCTTTAAAGATAAGGTCATCCTGGGCCAGCTGCCGCTGAAGCTTATTGAAGGCATTACCATTGCCGGTTTTGTTTTCGGGGCTAAGGCTGGCTACATTTACGTTCGTGGCGAGTACCGTAAAATTCAAAAGCAGCTCATCCAGGCCATAGAAAACGCCAAGAAAGCCAATTACCTCGGCGACAACATCCTGGGCAAGGGTTTTAATTTTGACATTCATATTATCAGCGGAGCCGGAGCCTACGTTTGCGGCGAAAATTCAGCCCTGCTGAACTCCACCGAAGGCAAAGTCGGCCGTCCCCGCATCAAGCCCCCTCACTTGGCCGAAGTCGGATTGTTTCTCCAGCCTACCTTGGTCAACAATGTCGAGTCTCTGGCCAGTGTCCCGGCCATCGTCTTGTTGGGCGGTGAGCAGTTCCTCAAAATCGGTCACCCAGACAGTGGCGGCACCAAGCTGATCTGTCTGTCGACCCATTCGGCCAAACCTGGAGTTTATGAGATTCCCTTGGGCCAGGTCACTTTGCGTGATGCCATCTTTGACCCCGAATTGGGCGGCGGCCTGAAAAATGGCAAGCAGCTCAAGTTCTTCCACCTTGGCGGTCAGAGCGGCCCCATTGGCTCTCCAGCTCAGCTTGACACCCCCTACAGCTATACTGACCTGCGCAAGGCTGGTTTGTCTGTGGGTTCCGGGGCCATCGTGGTCCTTGACGAAACGGTCTCGATCATTGAATACCTCAAGGGCGTCACTGAGTTTTTTATCCATGAATCCTGCGGTAAATGCGTTCCCTGCCGTGAGGGGAACAAGCAGCTCTATGCTATTTTAGAGAAACTCTCCGTTCCGGGGGCGGCCACTGCGGCCGACCTGGCCAATCTTCGCCGCCTGGTCACGACCATGACAGCCGCTTCCTTTTGCGGTCTAGGTCAGAGCGCTGCGGTGGCCCTCAACACGGCCTGGAAGCACTTCAAGGACGAGTTCGAGGCCAATGTTAACAAAACGCCTGCGGCGGCCGCAGCCTGACAACGAGGTACCCCTAAATGAGTCATCACAAACCAGATCCCAATGTTAACGTGAACCTGACCATCGACGGTATCCCGGTTACCGTTCCCGAGGGCACCACGATTTTGGAGGCTGCCCGTAAAATCGGCATCCATATTCCGGTCCTGTGCGATCACCCGGACCTCAAAAAGAGGGCCGTCTGCCGGATCTGCGTGGTTGAATGTGACGGCGGCGGCAAGCTTAAGGCCGCCTGCGCCAATGATGTCTGGGAAGGCGTCAAGGTCGTCACCAACAGCGCTAAGATTCAGGCCATCCGGAAGACCATTGTCGAACTGATCCTGGCCGATCACCCTCAAGACTGTCTGACCTGCATTCGCAATCAAAAGTGCGAGCTCCAGGCTCTGGCCATTCAGTTTGGCATTAAGGAACTGACCTTCCCCAAAGCCGATATCGCCTCCAAGCCCAACATCGACACCAATACCATCGTCCGCGACATGGCCAAGTGCGTCAAGTGCGGCCGCTGCGTGGAGGCCTGCCAGGAGGTCCAGACCGTTCGGGCCATCAACACCGCTCACCGCAGCCTCAAGTATGAGATCACCACTCCTTATGACCAGGAGCTCATTGAGGGACCATGCGTTTACTGCGGGCAGTGTACGGCGGTCTGTCCCGTCGGGGCTTTGTATGAAAACGACCAGACTGACAAGGTTTGGGCGGCCATTGACGATCCCAAGCGCCACGTTGTGGTCCAGACTGCCCCGGCTGTCAGGGTGGCCTTAGGCGATGAGTTCGGTCTCCCCAAAGGCGCCATCACCACTGGCAAGATGGTTACGGCTTTAAAGAGGCTGGGCTTTGACAAAGTCTTTGACACTGATTTTTCCGCCGATGTGACCATCCTGGAAGAAGGCAACGAACTCCTTCATCGGCTCAAAAATGGTGGCAAGCTTCCGATGATTACCAGCTGCTCTCCGGGCTGGATCAACTTTGCCGAGGTTTTCTATCCCGATTTGGTTGAGCATCTTTCCACATGCAAGTCCCCGCAGCAGATGTTTGGGGCCCTGGCTAAGACCTACTATCCGCAGGTTTCCGGGGTGGAAGCCTCATCAATTACCTCGATTTCCATCATGCCCTGCGTGGCCAAAAAGTTTGAGGCTCAGCGGCCTGAAATGAATTCCAGTGGCTATCAGGATGTGGACGTAGTTTTGACGACCCGCGAGCTGGCCCGCATGATCAAATTGGCTGGCCTTGACTTCGTCAACCTCCCCGAGTCGCCCTTTGATCAGGTCATGGGTGATTCCACGGGAGCTGCGGTCATCTTTGGCACTTCCGGCGGCGTCATGGAAGCGGCCCTGCGGACGGTCTACGAGGTGGTCACTGGAGAAACCTTGGGTTCGTTGGATTTTGATACTGTCCGCGGACACCAGGGCATCAAAAACGTGGAAGTCGATCTTAAGGGCACCAAGGTTAAAATCCTGGTGGCCAACGGATTGGCCAACGCCAGAGAAGTGATGGAATCGATTCGTCAAGGCAAGTGCGACGCCACATTTGTCGAGATCATGTGCTGCCCGGGTGGTTGCGTGGGCGGCGGCGGGCAGCCCTACGGCAACAGCGCCATCAAACTCCAGCGCAAGGATGGGCTCTACGAGGCCGACAAGCAGCTCCCGTCACGCAAGTCTCATGAAAATCCCGAGGTCAAGGTCCTCTACGACAAGTTCCTGGGCCAACCCCTCGGGGAGAAATCGCATCACTTGTTGCATACCCACTATAGCAAGGAGGGTAAAAACCACTGGACCAAAGCCGGCGGCGGCCACGGTCACTGAAAAATCATATTGTCTTTGGGGGTAAATATTCCCCATTAATCTCGTGGTTCTCAATTTAACCAACGAGACAAAAGAGGGAAGCTCTTGCCTACCTGGATCGGGTCACAGGCCGGTTCTGTTCCGGTCACCCGAGGGATTACGATCCCATCGGGGTTGAAAAACCCCACCTTGTTGAAAGGGAGTCGGCTTAATTAGCCGGCTCCCTTTTTTAGTGCGCCCGGTATAGAAGTTAACTCGGACGGTGAAAGGTCCGTCTCAAACTTGACAGTAGAAACTGTAGCCAAGAGTAATGGCGCCCCTCCGCCTGGGGGGGAATCTGAAGAAAGCTTGCGGCCAACCCATGGACCGCCTTATATGCATTTTCTGTTCGTCAGGCCAAGACTTTGCCTCCGGCTTCCTTCGGAGCCCACCTCACGATGGACACCCTAGCCCTTGGCTAACAGTTCCAGCTGCCAAGTCTGTAGTGGACTTTCACCACCAAGTCAACGCCCATGCCGGCGCACAAAAAAGTGGCGACGAATTCCACATCCGCCGCCACTTCCTACAAGAGTTATTGTGCCGTTGGAGTAGCAAAGGCTCTCCAGCCCGGCAATGCTCATATTCATGCCCTACGCCTCCGAAAGCGCGTTCGTTCCAAAGAGAAATGTAAACCACGTTCCTCGCCCGGCTTCAAGGACGTGTCGTCTTCTAATCACTTCTAAAGAGCTGTCGTCTTTAATGGGTGATTCCATAGGAGTTATCCGTTTAATCCGCATATCCCCATAAATTGAAAGCTGAAACTCTCTATTTCGTAATTACTTGAGTTCCGCAGCGTCAGAGGTGTCTCAACTAAGCTTGCTTTGTTTCTGGAAAACATACAGCCGCTAAGCACGAGAACAATTGCCATTATGAAAATGAGCGATAAAGCAATCCTTTTGAAATCGTCTCCCTCCTTTTATTTCGCCGACTTCATCTTTTTTAAGCCGACTGTGACTCTTTCCCTTGTTTAATTAGCGCTCGCTTGCGGCTTGCCGCCGCTTTGCTACCTGTCAGCGCCGAGCAAAAGCAGTGCCGCCAAACAGTATAGTGCGATGGCAATTAGCGACAGCGCCAAAAGGACGACTAAGGCTACTGCCCAGGCCTTTCTTCCTTTGTGCCGGATGTAATAGATAATACCGCTGATGGCCGCCGCTATGATCACGAATAGTATCGCCGCCTGCCAAAGTTGCATAGTTACCCTCCTAAAACATTCATTTTGCAGTTAGTTCATTTGCTTTAATTCTTGCCACTTCCAAACAAACGCTCATGGTTCAGCATTTCGTCCAGCACGGCGGCCAAGCTCACCACGGAAGCGTTCCCGCCTGGCATTCACATCGGGAGCCTTGAAAATCTTGGCCTCAAAGAGGTTACGCCGGGTTTCGACCGCGATTTGCAAGCGTTTTTTGGCGAAGTGGAAATAGCTCTTGCCATCAGCTGCATCATCCACAGCGATTAAGCGTTCCATAAAATGCGGTGTCAGAATATCGAACGTCTTGTGCTCGTCGGCGCAGAACACGCTGAACTTACTGTTGAAGGCTTCGCTTTCCATCTGGATGGAGTCGCTCCCGGAATACCTTTCCATGACAGTCAGCGGACGCGCCGCCAGCTCTAGGTCAAAATTCGCCACCAGCCAATGCCCTTTGAACAGTTCGGTCTCATGTTCCTCAGTTTTCTTGGTCTCGGAATTGTAATGCGAGTCCTCCACGAGGCGCACGTCGGAAAACATGACAGGAATGCCGCAGTAATGCCTGCGCACGAAGTCGTCGTCATAGATGCGCTCATACTTCGCCAAAAATGCCAGCGTCAGCGCCCCGCATATACCGATGGCCAGCGCCCAGCAAAGCAGCACTGTCAGGATTATTTTCCCAAATCTGCATTTCAGTGCGATACTTCCACTCACTCAATCCCCGCTACTATTGTCGCCGTCGCCGTCGCCGATGGTTAGCGGCACCCATTGCCCCTGTTGCCCCTGCATATAGATGCCATCGCTTTGGTAGGGGAAGGCGAACCCAGCGCTAAAGTCGCCACTCTCAGTATCGCATCTGTACACGTAGCACTCTTTTCCGTCTATATCTGCGATATCAACTAACGTCATCGTATACTCCACGTCGTCGCTGTAGCCGGGAATGTATCCGTTGTTCTTTAC
>JAISWF010000089.1 GCA_031271165.1 Deltaproteobacteria bacterium | reverse complement strand
CGAATGACAGTCGAATGACTTTTGCT
The DNA here is from genome assembly GCA_031271165.1 of Deltaproteobacteria bacterium. Lineage (GTDB taxonomy): Bacteria > Desulfobacterota > Desulfarculia > Adiutricales > Adiutricaceae > JAISWF01. The sequence goes on along the minus strand of JAISWF010000089.1, from coordinate 11,230 downwards.
CAGGCTTCACAGGCATCGGCCTTCAAGATATGTTTCTTTAAATTTGTCCCTTCTGTTTTATCATTTATAACAACCCGGTGAACGCGTACCTTTAGCGAGAACCGCCTTTAAAATGAAAGACACCACCTATACATATAAAGTAGTATCCGGAAGCTTTCAATTCCAAAAACGTCATCAAAAGCTATTTTTTTGAAATGCACATTTAAATTTTATACTATAATACGAGATATACTGGACTTATAGAAATTATTTAGCGTTAAAATAGAAACCATCAAAGATATTTTGGTCATATGGTTTCTCAAAGAGGGACACCCTCTTTTCTTAGGCTCTCTAGCGGTTATTTCCATGATGACTTGAGCGACCTTTGTCTTGTTGTCGCCATAACCAAATTTCTCCAAAAAATATTGAAAACAACTTCAGCCTCTAAAAAACCCAACCGGCCCCCGAGGGCTTTTTCAGCCATCGGAGCTGTTATCGTCAGTTGGAGCGGCTGCCGATTGAGCTGATGGTTCTTTTGTTTCTGACTCAGCGATAAATGGAGGCGAGTATTTGAAGTAGTTAGGGTTCCACCAGTCATGGGAGGCAAAAAGTTGATCCAGGGCGTTTCTGGCCCGGCGCCTGACGATGTCAAAGGGGTCATTTAAAAGTTTTTTCAGGTTTTTGATGCTTTCGCTGGATTTGGTGTTGACCAAAACGTTGATGGCGTTTAATTTCCAGCGCCAGAGAGATTCCGATTTTATATAAAAAAACTTGGGCCGGAGGATTTGGTTAATGGCCTCGTACTTGAGACTGGCAATGACTTCGGGGAGCAGGTATGGTTCCAGGTCATCAAGCCCTGGAAAGGATAGATCCTCGCTGGTCTCTAAGGCTTGATTAAAAGGACACGAATCCTGGCACTGGTCGCAGCCGTAGAGCCAGGAGCCGTTCAGAGTATTAAACCTTTCATCATCAATGACGGTGCTGTCAGTATAGGAATTACGGGTGCTGACGCAGGTGGCCATGTTCATGGTGAATGGTTCCGAGAGAGACCCGGTGGGACAAGCATCAAAACATGAGGTGCAGCCAGCCGGACAAGGCTCATCCTTTAGCTCGGCAATCAATTCCATATCCGCATCGGTCACCCAGCCGGTCAAAGAGACATAGGAACCGGCCTCGGGAGTAAAGAAAAAGTTGTTGCGCCGGATAATCCCAAGACCCGCCTCTTGGGCGGCCCAGCGCAAGCCTGTCACTCCAGGGTGATCGTTCCAGTAGACCTTGAGCCCCAGCCCTTCCATAAACGTGGTCAGACCCAAAATCATGCCCCGACCGGGTGAGGAGCTGTTGAAACGGTTATCGGTCAGAAAAAGTTTGCCGTAGTGCTTCCTGGCCGCCCTGGAAAGGTAAAAGCGGGTATTGTCAACAGCTGCGATCACCACCGATTTAGCCCAAGGATAGGCCTGACGGATATCAAAAAGCTCAAGAAATCCCTGATGGAGTTTTTCGCCGTTAGGGATGCGGTGCATCCTCTCAAAAAGGCGGCGGATATATCCCTCCATGGCCTGAGGCCTGATAATACCAATCTGTCCTAAACCCAGCTTTCGAGCTTTGGTTTCTATCTGCGACTCCAACGACACCCTAGATCTCTTTCCCCAGTCAACACCTACACCCGACCGCTCCCGGAATATGGGCCTTGAAAGCTATCTTTACCCGGTTGGCAAAACCTCTCTTTTTTCGGCTCTTCCAACCAACAACCTCTTAAAAAAGTAAACCTTTTTAAGAATTTTCCTCTCTTAAGTTTTTAAATCTCCGATTATTTACAGATTGTTTTTCGGCCCCATGAAACCAAGGGGCTCGTTGGCTGGCCCCAACCGGCCTTACACCAATTTAGAAGCCTCATCGGTAATCTGCGACAATAAATCCGCCCCGCCAAAACTTTCGACGTAGAGTTTCATTTTAGGCTCAGTTCCGCTGGGCCTTAAGGCAAACCAAGAGCCGTCGGACAAAGTCACTTTCAATCCGCCTAAGCTAGCCCCGTTTCCTGGCGCCTTGGTGGAAGCCTCGACCACTTTGAGGTTGGCCAGACTGGTACCAATCAAAGACTCAGGCTTGAGGTTAACCAAAGCCTCCTTGGCTTGGTCGGTGAGGTTAGTGTCGAGCCTCAAATAATCGGTAGCTCCGTAGCGAGCGGTGATTTGAGCATAAAGCTCATGGGGGAGCTTTCCAGTCTCGGCCGACATCTCAGCCGCCAAAAGGGTCATGCAAAAACCGCACTTATCCGTGGTCCAGCTTTGCCCATTGAACTTCAAAAAGCTGGCTCCAGCGCTCTCCTCTCCGCCAAAGAGAAGACTGCTATTGTTGAGCCCATCCACAAACCACTTAAAGCCCACCGGGGTCTCGTAGACCTTCCGGCCGTGGCCAGCGGCCACCCGGCCGATAATGGCCGAGGAGACGGCTGTTTTCCCAATCATTGCCTGCGGCGGCCAATCAGGGCGGTGCTGCACCAGGTAATCAATAGCTGTGGCCAAATAGTGGTTGGGGTTCATCAAGCCCCCCCCGGAGACAATGCCGTGGCGGTCAAAGTCGGGGTCGTTTCCGAGCCCCAAATCAAAACGGTCCCCCATCCCAATGAGATTGGCCATTGCATAGGGAGAAGAACAATCCATCCGAATAACTCCGTCGGAATCAAGAGTCATAAAGGAAAATGAAGGATCGACCACGGGGTTGACGACCGTCAAATCAATCCCCCAGCGCTCGGCAATGGGTTCCCAGTAATGAACGCCGCTTCCGCCCAAGGGGTCAATGCCGATTTTAAGGCCCGAGCCTTTGACCTTTGACAGATTCACCACCTGGCCCAGACCCTCAACAAAGGGGCCGATTAAATCACTCTCGACGACGTTGGGAGCTTTCAGGGCCCGGGTTAACGGTAGCCGTTTGATGGAATCAATTTCCTCGATTAACTGACCGGCCCTCTTTTCAATCCAGCCGGTGATGTCCACATCAGCCGGGCCCCCGTTGGGCGGGTTGTATTTGATGCCTCCGTCTTTGGGCGGGTTATGGCTGGGGGTGATGACGATACCGTCAGCTAATTTATCTGGATGAGCCCGGTTATGCTCTAAAATCATAAACGAAGTGACCGGAGTTGGAACGTATTCCCGGCCGGAACTAATTACCACATTAACTTCGGTGGCCGCCAAAACGGACAGGACCGTTCGCCAGGCAGCTTCCGACAGGGCGTGGGTGTCGTGGGCCAGAAAAAGCGGCCCCTTAAAACCTGCCTGTTGGCGGTACTCGGCAACGGCGGCGGCCACAGCCACCACGTGGGCTTCATTAAAACTTCCAGCCATGGAACTGCCGCGGTGGCCGGATGTACCGAAACTTACCGGTTTGGTTGGGGGTAAAGTGTAATAATCGGCCATCAACTGAGCCAGATTGACTAGTCGATCCGGCGGGGCCGGTTGGCCGGCCAAAGGATCAATCGGCATGAGAAATCCTCCAACAAAAATTAAAACATCTTCCGCCAATAACGGAAACCTTATGCCCAAGCAGGCCGTAAACTCAGCCGCCCGCCGAGGTTAAAACTCCGGAACATACTGCTGCCGCCGCCTTTAGAGACGGTGGGCGTCCTCTTTGAAGTTGATCAGAAAAATTCAACGCCGCAGGCCTTCAAAGCCACTGCCGGCCTCTATCTGGACGCTCCGGTCAAGGTGAACTTTATTATGACAAATTAAGGCTCGTTCCAAGACCAGCTGTCAATAATAAATATAAAATCTGAGTTTTAATCAAAAGGTCATCGCCGGCGGCCACAGTCACAGTTAGCCTATTAAGCCCCATGCACAGCCGAATTATAGCTAATTTACTATTAACAGATCGAAACGTTCGCCATAATTAAACTTTTTAACAGTTTAAAGGCGATTAATTTAAATTTATTCGAATTAAGCCAGCAACTAAGAACCGGCGCCGCAGTTAAGATATTTTAATATCCTTCGGCAGCCAAAAGGGCCGCTCCGCCGACCAAGGGAGCATTCAGACCAAGCTGACCTTTGACCACAGAAATCTCCTCAAGCTGGGCCGTAACCAGATGGGTACCTAAGACCTTGAGGATAGGACCCTTCAGATAGTCAAAGGCTCCAGCTGCACCGCCGCCGATAACCGCTGCTTCCAAGCTCAGGAGGTTAAAGACCCCGGTCAGAATCTGGCCGATGGCTTCTCCAGCGGAATTAAAAGCCTGTAGCGACATCTGGTCCCCCTTATGGGCCAAATCCACCATAGTTTGGGTGTCAAGGGCATCGGGAGAGCCTTCATAAATAGTGGGCTTGCCCTCTGCCAACCAAAGCCTGGCCTGCCTGGCCATGCCTCTGGCGGAGGCAATAGTTTCCAAGCAGCCTTGGCGGCCGCAGCCGCAAACGTCAGTATTGGCGGCCCCCAAGGGGATATGGCCGATTTCGGCAGCGCTGGCAAAAGAGCCGCTCCAAAGCCGGTCATTTAATATTAAGCCACCCCCTACTCCGGTCCCTAAGGTCAAGGTGATCTCGTTGCGGTGCCCCTGGCCAGCCCCAGCCAGCCACTCACCCAAGGCATAGAGATTGGCATCGTTTTCCAATTTAGCCGGCAAATCAAGCGCCTGACTCATGATCCTGGTGATGGGGACGTCCCGCCAACCGGGCAAGTTGGGGGCCACCACCACCACGCCTTCGTGAGGCTTTAGCCAGCCGGGAGCGCCGATGGCCAAGGCCAGCGGCCGATGATCGCTGTCGGCTTTGTTCCAAAGTAATTTCAGATGATCGACTATTAAATCGGTTAAAGCCTTGGGCCCAGCTTTGCCTAGCCCTGTTGAAAAGCCGTCGATTTGGAGAATTTTTCCAACTCGATCGACTAAACCACTGGTGACGTTGGTCCCGCCGATGTCCAAAGCTAAAAAGGTATCGTCTGGCCTGTGTTGTGTTTTCGTCATAATCCCGTCACCGACGCAAAGCCGGAATTTAAGGTATCAGCTATAAGTTGCCGCCGTTAATCTGGCACAATTTGTACCGATCGGTCGAATTATACCACACGCCCATCTGTTTTGCCTGCGTAATTTAAGGAGAATAATCTCCCCTTATTTCTTGATTTAACTCGTTTCTTGATTTGCCTCATTAGAGGACCGGACCGAGCCGGCGACCGTATATCACCAGCATAAGCTGGCCGCTTGCCTATCAATAGAATCCAAGTTCGGCCTCCTCAACACCTGATGGGCCTCTGCAGGCTTGACGACCAAAACCGCCGCTCCGGGCTCCGGCTCCCAAGCGCCATCCAAGAAAAACCGATGACCAAAATGTGACCTTTGCTATTTCAAGGGCCTCACAGCCGGTATCCAAAACAATTTGCTGGCGTCAGTGGCCCTTTGATAACAGAAGATCGTAAAAAAAAACCGCAATCCCTATATTTTACTGGGGTTGCGGTATATTTTTAACTTAAATTTAAAATAAAGCTAATGGCTGGGGAACAGGGATTCGAACCCCGATAGGCAGATCCAGAGACTGCAGTCCTACCCTTAGACGATTCCCCAACAAAGCTGGAAAAAAAACGACCAAGAAAATCGTTTTCTGTCGCCGGTCCAAAGGACCTCAGATTGCGCTTAATTTGAGCCGCCGGGCCCCTCTAAAAGAGGCAGCCAATATTATGGGCAACTCAACCCCCGAAGCGAATATCAATGAGGTCCCTTTGGACCTGCAATAAAAATGTTATTATCAAATTTGGTGCTCGGGGTCAAGTATTTTTTGCTCTGGACCTGACCAAAACCGACTTGTTAGCCCCGCCACCTAAAGCCATGAGCTGCGATCTTATGGATGCGATCTTTTTAAATCGCTCCGCCGGTTCTGACCAACAGTTTTGGTTTTTTGGTCTCTATCAAGCCAAGGTGCGCTGGTTGTAGGAAAAAAAGCCAGCTTGAAGCAAGGGGTAAATCCCCAAGAGAACAAGAAATGGTAATATTTTAACTATTTATAACGCTAATTTAAACTAAAAACAGCCTAAGCCTCGGTCTCAGGCCAGAAGGCGCTTTAGGCCGAAGTCCCTCTGAGTAATTGCACCGGTAATATGTAGTTCCGTTCCAGGCCGACCTGTGGATTTGCGATTCGCTGCCGCAGCAGATCGGCCAGCAAAATGGCGCAATCCTCAATGGGCTGGGCGATCGTGGTCAGGGTTGGGAAGAGGCTCCGCACCAGCGACGTTGCGTCGTAGCCTACTACCTTGATGTCATCGGGAATGCGCAAAGACAGCTTTTGAGCTTCACACATCAGCATAATGGCTGTCGGGTCTGAAGTGCAAAAATATCCATCTGCCTCGCAATTTCTCAAAATTGATTGTAATTGCATGGCCTTTAAGGTCGGGGTCGGCCCCAGACAGCGGTGGACAGCCGGCTTTATTGAGTGGGCAGCCAAATAGTCGACGAAGCCCTCATATCGGCCGTAAGTGGGAAATCCTGGGGCATTAACCCCGGTTATGATGACTAATTTTTTCGCCCCGGCCGCCAGTAACGTTTCCGCCGCCAGACGTCCTCCGGCCAAATTGTCGCTGCTGACGATGGGTATTCCGGCAGCGAGGCTGCGGTCAAAAGAAATAATGGGAGCCGATGAGTTCTCATAGCCTGCAACGTCCGCATTGTGGGTTCCGGTAATGATTCCATCCACTTTGTTGGCTAGCAGCATCCGTAAATGTTCACGCTCTTTTTGCCGGTCAACCCCGCTATTGCACAAAATAACCTTGTAGCCGTGGCTGAAAAAAATATTTTCCAGACGCTGCACCATTTCTCCAAAAAATGGTTCGCTTACATCAGGAAAAATCAAGCCAATCAGGTTCGTTGCTTTGCCCTGAAGAGAGCGGGCCGCCGTATTGGGAAGATAATTGAGTTCCCGCATGGCAGCGTACACTTTGTCGATGGTTTTCTGGCTCAAATAGCCGTATTGGTTTATGACCCGGGAAACAGTTGTTACTGAAACGCCAGCCAGTTTCGCCACATCATCAAGTTTTGCCATTATCGTTTCCCTGAAGGACAATTCGTCCATCAAACACTGATTACTGTCGGGTGCTTAAGGTCAATCCGCTGATATTTCCCAAATGGCTCCCAGTATTTCACAGTTGCCTTTCCAGGTGACCTCGCCTTGGCCTTGGGCCGGGAAAAACCGACCAGTAATTGATTTTTCGCCATAATTGATGAAAATTTCAAAGACCGAGCGATCAATAAATATGTTCAAACAGGTTTTTGCTCCCGCCTTGGTCTTAACTGTTCTGCTGGTATCGACGAGGGGATCGCAGGTACCGGCCACCATGCTCCGGTCAACCGAAATCTGACCTAAAGGAATATCAAGGCGCACGATGAGCCCGGCCAATGAAAGCTCACCTCTGGCCTCCGGAGGCAGATAAACTTCCAGCTCATAACAATCATCAGGCAGTTTAATAAAAGCTAAGCCGTCGGCTGGCTGGCTGTTGAAGTCGTATCTTTGACCGCGCAGGGATTGGCACTCAACAGCCGGATAGCGATAGACTGTACCGTCCTGCCAGCGAAGTTCGCACACCAAGCTCAGGCAATGTGCCCAGCCCTCCGTACGGGTTGGCGTTTCTACATCTGGCAATCCGATCCAGCCCACAACAAGGGTTCGCCCGTCCGCCGCATTGATCGCCTGAGCGGCATAATACTCAAAACCTTCGTCAAAATTTTGCCATAGGCCATCACTAGCCAAACTGTTGGTTTCATCAATGTATTTGTCACCTACCAGCATGACGTTGGGGTAATTGTTTTTATAGGCCAAGGTATTTTGTGACAGACCCTGCGGGCAGCAAATCAAGAGCGGACGGCCATCTAGCCACACCAGATTCGGACATTCAATCATGTACCCCATTTTACTGTCTGTAAAGTCAAGCTCGCCTGCAAAATCCCACTTGCGCAAATCATACGAGCGATAAATCAAGATCGCCCCTTCCCCATTTTGGCGTTGTCCCCCTATGATCATACGATATCCCTGATCATAACGAAAGACCTGCGGATCGCGAAAGTGGGCAGTATATCCGGCCGGGGGCCCGGAAATAATTGGCCCAGGGTCTTTGATGAATTTTCCGTTTTTATCCATCAGGGCATGCATTTGGCAAGAAAGACGCTTTTGATTTTCGTCGGCCGAATTGCCCGTATAAAATAGATGCAGGCCGCTTTCGGTGACCAAGGCGCTGCCGGAATAAACTCCCCTTTGGTCGAAATTCGTATCTGGCGACAGGGCCCGTCCGCAGTGCGTCCAGTGAATCAAATCTGGTGAAGTCACCGCTTCCCAAGATTTGAGTCCATGGATCGGACCATAGGGAAAAGCCTGATAAAACAGCCGCCATTGCCCATTGTAATAAACAAAACCGTTGGGGTCGTTCAAAAGACCACTTTGAGGGCTGATGTGATATACGGGCCGGAAGGCGGAGGACTCTGTCTGCTCGGTCAATTGAGCTAAATATTGCTGGCTGTATTGGTCATAAGGGCGATACCGATCGGTGTCGTCTAACTTTCGATTTTCATTGTTCGTCATTTAATGATGCTCCTGTAAAAACCCCTTTTTTGGCAAAATCCCGTTTTTAATATATTGGATTTATTGATAAAAATTTTATCAATTTCATGGTTTGAGGGTTTTTACCAATGGATCATTTAATCGTCTTCCTTTCTTTTTTCAGTATGACCGGCTGCTTCAAAAATGTCAAGCGTTTAGCATAAAACCCTGTGGAGCTTTAGATATCAGCAATCAGTATGGGTTCTATCTTTTTTCTTCTTCCAGCCAACAGTACCAGGCTGGCTTTGAGCATTTTTTAACCAACGTTTATTACCAAGTGCCATTTGTACGGCTGCCAACTTCACCTTTATGCTCTAATCCAAGGTCAAAGCCAAGACCCCACTTAATTGCCGCCGTCTAATTGCTGATAGTGGAGCGGCAGCACCCAAAAAAATGGGAAAAAAATTTTTAAAAAAATATGGTAAACGATTGACATAAATTTTTTTTCAGCTATATTATGTCTTACACGTTGAAAAAACCGATTTGGTTTTACCGATGAGGAAAGAAAGGATCTGCCACCATGAAAGGTATGAACCACGAGGCGGTCGCCAAAACGATCGCCGAGGCTCTGGGCCCAAACAACCTGTTGTCTGCCGCACACTGCGCCACCCGTCTTCGCCTGACACTTAAAAATATTGACCAAGCGGACTTGCAAGCGCTTGATGACTGCGCTGACATCAAGGGTACCTTTAATGCCAACGGTCTGCTTCAGATCATCATCGGCCCTGGCGATGTCAATGTCGTCTATGCCAAGCTGATCGAGTTGACCGGGACCGGTGCTGTTTCAATAGCCCAGGCCAATGAGCAGGCGTTCAAACTTAAAAAGCAAAATCCTCTAACTGCCTTGGTCAAAATTCTATCTGACATTTTCGTCCCGCTGATGCCGGCATTGGTGGCTGGCGGTCTTCTCATGGCCTTGAACAATGTCTTGGTTGCCAAAAACCTGTTCGGACCGCTGTCATTGAGCCAACGTTTCCCAGGACTAACTGATTTTGCGTCCATCGTTAACCTATTGGCTGTCGCACCATTTGCTTTCATGCCGGTGTTGATCGGCATGTCAGCCGCTGAACGTTTTGGCGGCAACCGGTATTTGGGCGCAGCCATCGGTATGGCCATGGTCATGCCGGATTTGGTCAACGGTTATGCAGTTGCTCAAGCTCTGGCTGACGGCACAATGCCGTATTGGAACATATTTGGTTTGCAGGTCATGCAGGCTGGCTACCAGGGAATGGTTATTCCAGTTATTTTCGTGGCCCTAATCATCGCCAAAATCGAAAAATTTTTACATAAATGGATACCTAGATCATTTGATTTTACCTTTACCCCGCTGATTTCGGTTATCGTAACCGGTTTTTTGACTTTCATCCTGGTCGGCCCGATCATGCGGATAGCCAGCGATACACTGACCGGTGGTTTAGCCTGGCTGTACGAGACCGGCGGATTCATCGGCGCAGCCATTTTCGGCGGCTTTTATGCCCCTCTTGTGATCACCGGGTTGCACCAGAGTTTCCCGGCTATAGAAATTGCCCTAATTGCCGATATCTTTAGAACCGGCGGGGACTTTATTTTTCCTGTGGCCTCCATCTCCAACATCGCCCAAGGTGCGGCGACCTTGGCCGTTTTTTTTACCACCCGAGACCAAAAACAAAAAGGCCTGGCTTCTTCGTCTTCGATCTCAGCCCTCCTGGGCATTACTGAGCCGGCCATGTTCGGCGTTAACCTTAAATTAAAATTCCCCTTTTACTGCGCCCTGATTGCTTCCGCCTTGACGTGTATATTTATTGGCCTGTTCAACGTTCGTTCAGCCGCACTCGGCTCGGCCGGCCTGATTGGTTTTATCTCCATCGTCCCAAAATCCATCCCGCCCTTCCTGATGTGCTGCGCTCTAAGTTTTGCAATCTCTTTTGCCCTGACCTTACTCTACGCCAAAAAACAACTTCACCAGGTCGCGACCGAGTCGAACTCACTGGAAACGACGGCCGCAGCAGCAGAAACGAAGCCCGCCGCGACAGCCGCAGAAACGACGGCCACGGCCGCAGCCAAAATGCAACCGGCCTCAGCGGCGAAGGCCAAAGGCACTCTTTTAGCACCATTTACTGGACACTCGGCTCCAGTCAGCGAATCAACAGATCCCGTGTTCGCCGGTAAAGTGCTCGGTGACGGCGTGATAATCATGCCGGAAGGCAACCGAGCTATTTTGGTCGCTCCAGCCGACGGCGTCATCCTCAACGTCGCCGAAACCAGTCACGCTTTGGCCCTGGAAACGATTGACGGCCTGGAAATCCTAATTCATATCGGAGTGAATACTGTTAAAATGAAGGGAAACGGGTTTCGTCCGTTGGTGGCTGAAGGGGCCAAAGTCAAAGCAGGAGAGCCTCTATGCGAGGTTGATTTATCTGCCATCTTGGAGGCGGGTTATCAAACATCGACCCCGATTATCATCGTCAATACTGATGATTTGTCCAGTATGAATATTGAAACCGGAACGGTCACGGCCGGCCAATCAGTGGTTATCAGTTATGAAAAACTCTAATTATGAGATAATCAAATTTTAGGCGTAACTATTCAGGAGGAGGCCGGGGCGCTGTCGACCCGCCTCCAGAATTATCCTTTGCCAACATGAAATTTGGCAAAATTCTAAGGTGCTTTCAAATAATTCATGAGTTGGCTGAAAAAATTTCGCCTGAAAG
>JAISWF010000065.1 GCA_031271165.1 Deltaproteobacteria bacterium | reverse complement strand
AAGCCATTTTGTTACCTCCATGACCCTCAAGGTTGCTACCGGCTGGAGCAGTTAAGTTGCCGGGCGGGTATTTCAACACCGCTAGGTATATGCGCCTTTCCACGGCGCACTAAAAATATGTTAAATATAAATAAAAATCATTAATTATTTTTATTTGCTTGCTATGGCGCAGATTAACCGTGAATATATAGAAAAGATTTAGAAAAATTTTGAATGATGGCAATTAAGTAGCTGTTAATTTTCAATTTAATGAAGCGTTGATTTTTTTATAAATTCGTCTATGGAACTAGCTTGAAATGCATCAATAAAAATTTTATCTAAAAGCTGCAAATCGTGGCATGATTTGATTTTTTCCTTTAATTTTTGATCGATTATTATAAATTTTAATTGTAGAAGAGTGATAATTGAGTCGGTTTTAGCTGCAGCTAAAGCTATAGCTGTAGCTTTAGCTGTAGCTTTAGCTGCAGCTTCCGCTGCAGCTAAAGCTGTTTCTTCGTCAAGAATAGACAAATACATGTTGTCAACCTCGTTTTTTGGAATTATTTCGGAAAATCTATTTAGGTATTGTTCTTTTGATGTTTTGGAGGCAATAGAAAGCGCAAAAGAAATAAAGGCTTTCGTATAATCATGTAAATAAGCTTTATTAGTAATATTGCTAAGATTGTTTATTATAAAGTTAAGGTTGTCGTCAAATTTATTGGTGGCCCCAGATTGGAGAGCCCACAATAAAGCTTTGATTTCTGGAAAACATTTTTGTTCTTCTAAATTCAACTCGGCTAAATCAATCATTACTATCGGGGTCCCTAAGAAACAATCAGGATAATTTTCAGCACCTACGATTAAATCACGCATATATTTGAACTTACCCCAAGGTTGACCCTGATGCAGAAGAATGTTTATAGGAAAAGGAAAAGTAAATTTTTGTTTATTAGGAATATATTTTGAAGTAATATCGCTGTAAAAATTAACTGTATACTGTAAAAAGCGAAAAGCCATATAATCGATAGCATCTGATTGATGTTCAAGAATGATTAGAAATCCATACTCTATTTCGGGATTTGAAATTGACTTGGATGTCAATCTGATATCTGTTATGAATTCATTTAAATTTGTATTAATGTTATGTTCTTGATTGTATGATAAACTAGCAAAATTTATATCGTTTGAATATTTTTGATCAACAAAAGTTTTGATAATATCTGCGATAATGTACTCTTTTCCCAAAAAGTATCGTGCTAATTTGTCGTACCGACCATATTTCCTAGTGTTTGGACTGTCAGATTTAGTGAAATCATTGATGGACACAGTATCTCTTTATCTCTTTTTAGTGTTTATAATTATTGTATTTATCAAGTCAATAAATATATAATTAATATTTATTTTCAGGAAAGTTTTTAAGACTCTGGCTGGGGGGTTAAATTTCAGAAGTCTACCTTTATTCAAGTGTAAAGTTCAAAATGAAAAATCATATGCAAACTATTTTATGACAAACGGCAAAAAAAAACAAGTCCTTTTTTTACATCTAATATCCAATATCTATCTGGATAAGGGCCTCAATAGTCGCCATCTGAGACTTCAACCTATGGGGTGGGAACGTCTTTACGCGTCCTGCAAACTTAATGGTTCGCAGCCAGATTTTTAGCTCTCTTGACATTTGTCCATACCTATGCAATAATTTCCTTTATGGATACTATTGTTGGCATAGGTAAAGCTGCCAAAGCATTGGGTGTTTCTATTACTACGCTTCGGCGCTGGGAGGCGGCGGGAAAGCGGACGCCTGTTCGAACGACTTCCGGACATCGGCGTTATGACCTTTCTAAACTTATTCCTTAACAGTATCATCTTTCTGGTGGAGAGCGGCGCACTATCGCCTAGGCCCGTGTTTCCAGTCATGCTCAAAACAATGATTTGGAACGACAGAAGCAGGTTCTCGAATTGTATTGCGCCCGCCAAGGCTGGACATTCGAAGTTGTCTCCGATCTTGGTTCCGGGGTGAATTATCACCAAAAAGGACTCAAACGACTGCTCAACGATATTATTGAAGGACATATTGGACGCTTGGTAATCACGCATCGCGACCTGTTGTGGCGATTTGGAGCGGAGCTAGCGTTCGCTATCGGTGCAGCGAAAAGTGTTGAAGTCGTCATTCTTAATCAGGGTGACGACACCACGTTGGAGGAGGAGCTGGCCAAGGATGTTTTGGAAATCATCACCGTATTTTCTGCCAGGCTTTATGGCTCCAGTTCGCACAAGAATCAAAAGTTGTTTGATGGAGTAAAGAAAGCTGTGGAGTCCTGGCAATGATGATTGCCCATAAAATAGGGCTTGACCCAACCAATGATCCATTGGTAAAAACCCTCAAACCATGAAATTGATAAAATTTTTATCAATAAATCCAATATATTAAAAACGGGATTTTGCCAAAAAAGGGGTTTTTACAGGAGCATCAACCAATAAGCAGGCCACCTATTTTGCCCGCGCCTCGGGTGCGGCTCGGTTTGCCGACAATACAATGCACTCATGCAGAATATTATGGATAACTTGGAAGAGGTGCTGACATGCTCTACACTTTGAACGAAATCAGCGTCCGAATTGCGCCAATAGCGGAGAAATACGGTATATCCGCCATGTATCTGTTCGGCTCCTATGCGCGAGGGGACGCCACGGAAGAAAGCGACGTGGACTTGTTGTTCCCTCGCCAAGGGTCTGCTGTGCGCGGGCTCTTGTTCGGTGCGTTATATGATGATCTGCAAACAGCTTTAGGCAAAGGCATAGACCTTGTTACGGAAGAATCGCTTGCTGACCCGGCAGAGCGCAAACGCTCACCGTGGTTCATCCGGAAAGTCATGCGTGAAAAGGTGACGATTTATGAAAAGCAGTGATTCTCAGCGAATATGGTATATGAAAGGCTATGCCGAAGGGATTGCCAACGCAATAGTTCGTTTTGGAAAAGACTTCGAGATCTTTTCAAGCGACAGCGATTATTACGACTCGGTTTCAATGAAGCTGATGCAGATTGGCGAGTTATGCGGCGGTCTAACGCCAGAATTTAAGGAAGAGACAAAAAACAAGTTGCCTTGGGGCGCAATTCGGGGGATGAGGAATTTTTTCGCACACAACTATGATGCTCCTGTAAAAACCCCTTTTTTGGCAAAATCCCGTTTTTAATATATTGGATTTATTGATAAAAATTTTATCAATTTCATGGTTTGAGGGTTTTTACCAATGGATCAACTATACCTCTATGGACAAGTCAATTATTTGGGATGCTGCGACAATAGACACTCCAATCGTGTTGACTTTCTGCGAAGAAGTAATAGCTCAGTACGCCGAAGAGTTCACACCGTTCGAGCCGATAGTGGACAAATGACGTATTAGCAGGAGGTCGTCACGGGTTGAGTAATTTTGAATACCTCAAATCGAAAAGGAGTTTGCTGCTTTTGCGGATGAGTGCCTATCCGCACCGCCTAAATTGGCTTGCAGGGGTTCGATGCAGACAAGTTTGGCTACGGTTCTGATTATAGCCTGCTAAATTCTGTCATCGTAAAGCGAAAAGGGTACGCTCCGACTCGACGATAACGTGGATTTTGGAGCAGACTGCGCCGAGTTCCTCCAATTGGAGCTTTATCATTCTTCCAATCTGTCCTCGGCGGTCTGGAAGATTACATCAGACGGCTGGAGGGCGACACATTAACCCACGAAACTTCGTTTCGTAGGGACCTCGGTTCGCTGCCGCCATTTACTATCTCTTGCCCGGTGGTCACCGCCGCTGCGACTGCGAGTAGCTTCGTTGTTTTCCCGCATTCGAGGCGCCTTGGACGATTGAAATCTTGATGAGCGGGATGTATGATGGACCAGTAAAAAGTCTATTTTTTTCGTTTTTGTCATATTTAACATCATGGGATTACTGACAAAAAAATTTTAAAATTCAGGTTTTGAGGGTTTTTACAGTTTTATCATGTATGATCGACCAGTAAAAAGTCAATTTATTCGTTTTTATCATTTTTAACATCTTGAAATTACTGACATAAAAAATTAAGGATTCAGGTTTTTGAGGGTTTTTACCGGTTGATCATATATGGGTTCGACAGGAAAGTCACATTCTTGCTCTCAAAATCGCACATATTGATGAGTTTCAGATTGTCAATTTACACCGTCCCCGCTATCTTGATTAGTGTTTCCATCAGGTCTTTCTGCTGTTCCCATATTTCAGCCTGCCTTTTCTGTATATCGGCGATGTCGGCGGCGTAGACGTTGCCTGTGGCGTTCACCCGCTTGGCAATTTGGTTCACGTAATAGAGCCATTGTCGATTTCAAGATCAATAAAGTTGTTTTTTAGTCTTAATTAACTATAGACCCACTCAGGCCATAGCAGCAGGGTGGGTTTTTCTTTTTGCCGCCGCCATGAAACCGCAAAAAAACTATTTTTTAAACTGAAATCTTATAACATCTAAATGTTTTTACTAATGAGAGCGCTTGACTGGCTCCGCTTAAGAAATCAGATTAATATATTTGCCAAAAAAGAGCAAAATTTTTAGTAACTTGCTCAAAAAACTTTACCACTTAGGTAGCAACCATCCTTTTTTTCAGGCTAGTCTGGCCCGGTACTCGTCCATGGTCCTCTCCCGGCTCTGGCCGAGAGCTGCCAGGGCAGCGGCGACTTGTGGGTCGCACCAGGGAGGCTGAAAGCCAATTTCCCGATTTTGATTATTTTTCTTCCCGCCCATCTCCGGCCGAATTTTTGAGGACATGTGGGTATCGTCGCCCATAAAGGCCAAGAGTTTGCGTTTGCGCTCCTTAATTCGGCCCAGGCAGTCGATCAGGAAACGAGTGTGATTGGGGGTTGACGGGTTCCAGACCTCCCAGCCGTCAATGTCAAGATCGTCGAGCAAAACCGGCCAAAAAAGGGGAGGGTGAGGAATGACCACTCCGGCCCCAAATGATCTGGCCTCCTCAATGACCTCATGGACGGTATGAAACCGATTAGGATCGAAACGTTTTTTGACAATGCCCTTAACCACGCTGACCACAGACAGGGCTTGGTCGAGCTGAGCCTGCTCAATGTTCCCGCTGCACTCGGCCATGAAATCGGTCAGCAGACGGTTTTTGAGCATGGGCACTCTGGAACTATCAAAAATATTGGGATCGTCAATGAGCTTAGAGAGCCTGGCGGCAAACGAGCCGGCTAGGCCCAGAGCGTAATTGTCCAGACCGTTTTTTTTAACTTGGGAGGTGGTTGATTGGTCGGGGTTGGTTAAGGCTTCCATGATTTCTAGCAGTTGCAAGGCCCGGTAGCGGAAAGTGCGCTCCATCATGCTCAGGAAGGTGCCGGCCTTTGGGAGTGATGACGCTTTAAAGTGAAATAACAGGTGAATTTTCTCCCCATAATCCGGGGAGTAGGCATCGGCTTCAACTCCGGCCCATTGGTCCATGGTCATGATCTGGTTGTGCTGGGTGGGGATTACCAGCGAGTCAGTGGCCGCCGGAAAGGCGCGGGAGAGGCGTTGCTGGATTAGCTCAAGCGGGACCCGTTCGGGGTGGAAATGGGTGGCCATTAACCTCGGTTCCAGGGGGGCGATTTGGTCTGGGGTGACGGCCAGTTCCTTTTCGGCCTGGGAAAGTACCACCGAAGTTAAGCGATCGAAAGCTCGGCGGTCGCCGGCAACCGGGTGAACATCAATTGTCAATGGCCGGGTCTGGGTAAAAGTGGCTGTTTGCATGAAAAAATCTCGGACGGCGGTTGTCCCTCTAAGCTTTGGACAGGGCCACCGGGGTTTTTTGTCAGCTTTGGAAAATGGTCTGCCAGCCAAAAGCCGATTGGGGTTCCCCGTCTCTCAGTCAATATGGCCACCGAATAAAGGGTTATTGACCCAAAAGTTCGGTACATGACTACATCGGACCTTGGGCGGCCAGAACAGGTGAAAAAGAGAAAGGCTTTTGGTGAGACTGGCTGGCCAAGGAACGGACGCTGGAGAGACGTCAATGCTAAACCGGGGAATCAATGGGAACTGTTTTGGCAATCGTAAAAAAAGTATACCACAATTTAAACTCAGAAAACATATTTTTTTGGGTCTTTGGTGTCAGACCCCGGCCGACTCGTCGTTAACCTTGGGAGCTCAAAATATCTTGGGGAGATTTAAATCCATACTGATACTGGCCATTTCCTCGGTCGCCAGGGCTTGGGCTTTGGCGATGGCCTGGTTGACTGCTGAAATGACAAGATCGGTGAGCATTTCCATGTCCTGGGGATCGACAATCCTGGTGTCGATTTGCAGCGAGACCAGTTGGAAGGCTCCGTTGGCTACGGCCGTGACCATCCCGCCGCCAGAAGTGGCGGTAACGGTTTTAAGGCGGGCCGCCTCCTGGGCCTGGGTTATTTTGTCTTGCATTAGTTTAGCCTGCTTTAACAGGTTGGGATAAAAAAGAGACTCATCGTTGGACATTAAGTTTCCTCATTTAATAGGTTTACTGCCAATAAAAGACCACAACTAGCCGGTCCACCGGTCGTTAGTCAATTTCGATTGATAGATTATATCATGTTTACCCTGGAAACCAACTGGTTGACCTGCTGTTGAGCAAAAGGGCCCTCAAAGCCAGCTGGGGCCAAATATATTGTCTCACAAGCCGCCTTGATAAGGCCAGAGTTTTATTGCCTTGGGTCGATGGCCAGTCGGAGAGTGGGAGCCGGCCCGGTTGGTGACGGATTTTGCTCATGATGGCCGGTTGGCCGTTGTTAGAGATAAGCAGGTTTGGCCCATGGCAGTTGCAAGCAGGCTTTTCATACTGAGGGGCGAGCTATAACATTGAGGCGGTGATGGACGCAACAGGTTTGGCCGCCAACACCGGGTCCAATTAGGATTGCCATTAAATTAAACGTATGGCCTTAAAAACGCTTGAAAAACTCTGCTGGAAGATTTAATAAGCGCTTGGTTTACCAAAAATTGTTCGTCTCAATGGCCAGGCACCTGAATTCACAGCCCAAAATCCCTACTTGCAGTTAGTAAATACATTGTTATATACTTTATTAGAGGTGTTTAAAAATGGACCACTCCAGTATACGGGCCAGTAATATCGACGTAAAGCGGCTCAACCGCAACCGGGTGTTTCGGTATATAAATCGGCATGGGCGGCTCTCTAAGCCGGAAATTGCCCAGGCCTTGGGTATGAGTTCGCCGACGGTCCTGTTTATCACCAATGAACTGATCGAAAAAGGTCTTCTCCGGGAGGAGGGGGAATTTGAATCCAGTGGCGGACGCAAGGCCAAAGCGATCTCGCCCAATCACGATGCCCGGTTTGCCTTTGGTTTGGACATTACCTGCAATCATCTTGGTGTGGTGCTGACCAACCTGTCAGGGGTAGTGATCAAGCATATCAGGAAGAAAAAACGCTTTGAAAACACCGGGCAGTACTGGCAGTTTCTAGCCGAAAGCTTGACCAGCTTTAAAAGCGATACCTCAGTTGCCGATGAAAAGATCCTGGGAGTGGGCATTGCTCTGCCAGGTATCATCGACATGCGCCGAAGGCGGCTTACTTATTCCCATGTTTTGAATGTTTTTGACGTTCCCTGCGAGGAAATCAGCCGGGACATCCCCTTTCCAGTCGCCTTTACCAACGATGCCAATGCCGCCGCCCTGGCCGAACTAAACAACCGGCAGGATTACACTCAGGCCATTTATCTGTCCCTGAGCAACAGTGTGGGCGGGGCAATAATATTTCGCAAAGATCAGTTCCTGGGCCAAAAACGTGACGATGATGCTTGGCAAAACGACAATCTGCTCATAGGCGACAACTTTAAGGGCGGGGAGATAGGTCATATGGCTTTGATTCCCGGCGGCAAGCAGTGTTACTGTGGCAAAAGGGGCTGTTTCGATTCCTATGGTAACGCCAAGATCCTGTCCCAATTCACCGATGGCAATTTGGAAGCTTTTTTCAGGAGACTTCAGGAAGGCGAGCCGGCATTTAAGGCCGAGTGGGAACGATATCTGGACAACCTCGCTTACATGATCAACAATCTTCGGATGCTTGCTGACTGTAAAGTGATCGTCGGCGGCTACGTGGGAGGCTTCATTGAGTCATATCTGGAAGATTTGAAGGCCCGGCTGCGGTTTCTTGATACTTTTGGTGATGACGGCAGCTATGTCGAAGCCTGCACTTACCGCTTCGAAGCCTCGGCCCTGGGAGCTGCCCTGCTGCACATTGAAGCTTATATCAACACGATATAACAACTTGTCAGTAAGCATTTCGCATGAGGCCGGCCAAACAGGGCAGTGTAAAATATTGATCGACTAACAATAACCCACTTGGTGCGTTTTTTTACGGCCGCCTCCCAGCGTTTCCAAAAGATAAAAAAACGACCAAGCATAGGGCTTTTTTTATAGTTAAAATGTTGGAAAAATTGGGTAATATTTTTGATAAATTTTTTTGGTTGACAAGGCCAGGCAACTTTTGTTATAAGTTTAATAATCTATTTTACAAACTTGCCTGCGATCATTAACTTGTTGAAATGTGGAGGTAAAAAAATTTATAAATTTTTCTTGACAAGTCCAGAAAACTTTTGTAAAAAGTTTAATAAACATTTTACAAATATGTTTAATGGATTTTCTCCTGTCCCGTTGACCTCATTAACCTTTTCAATTTCTGGAGGAAGAAAATGAAAAAAGGATTCCTGAAGACCTTAGTTTTTGGTCTATTTTTTGTAACTGCTTTTGGTCTGTCCCTGGCCCCGATGGGATCGGCTGCTCAGGCGGCCAACTATTCGATTGGTATGACTGTCCAGGACCTTTCTAACCAGGTTTGGTCGGCCACCTGTGAAGAACTTAAGAAGCTGGTTCAGGCCGACGGCGGCACTTTTACCTGTCTTGACAGCAAAAGCAATCCCTCGACCCAAATCGGCCATGTGGAAAATTTCATTTCCGGCAACGTGGACGCCATCATAATTCAGGTAGCCGAAAGAAACGCTCTGGAAGGCTCTCTGGCCCAGGCCCGGAGCCAGGGAATCAAAGTATTCAGTTGGGATGATAATCTTGAGAATTCCGATATAAACTGGCTGATCGACAACCGCCTGCTGGGTCAGATCATTGGACATGAAGCGGCCAAATGGATCAACGAAAAGCACGGCGGGGTGGCCGAGGTAGGAGTACTTGATTATCCGCAGCTGGAGATTCTCTTGGAGCGGGGCCAGGGCATCGTTGAAACCATAGAGAAAGAAGCCCCGGGAGCAAAGATAGTCGCCCAATCGAGCGCCATCAATCCAACTGAAGGCATGGCCAAGACTGAAACCTTCCTGCAGGCCCACCCGAACATGAAAGTGATCGCCTGCATTGGCGGCGGCGGTGCAGTTGGGGCCAATGAGGCGGTCAAATCATCCGGCAAGCTGACCGACGATTTCGGAATTTTTGCCGCCGATGCCACGCCCGAGGAATTAACGGCTATGGCCAATAACGAGGCCATTCGCATGTCGGTGCTAAATACCGGTGACGCTAAAGCCAAGGCCGACGAAATTTTTGGCTTAGTAAAAAAGCTGCTTAACAATGAGCCGGTGGAACGCATAGTCTACCGTTCCAATATTCCGGTCAGCGCTGAAAATCTGGACCAATACTTTACCAAATAAAAAAGGGCGTCAGTGTTGCTCAGTTTGAAGGCCAACGATCATCTGGGCAGCACTGGCCAACTTGAAAATCCATCTTTAAGCGCTTTCAAAGGAGGCAACATGATGGAAAATAGGTTGGTCTTTCAGAATATCAGCAAGAGTTATCCTGGTGTTACCGCCCTGGCCAACGTCAGTGTCGAGATTCGCCGGGGCGAAGTGCATGCTCTAATCGGCGAAAACGGAGCGGGTAAATCGACCCTCATTAAAACCTGTACCGGGGCAGTGATTCCTGACAGCGGCAAGATCATTATTGATGGGCAGGAGTTTTCGGCCATGACTCCTACTCTGGCCAGGGAAAACGGAATTGCCGTCATATATCAGGAGTTTAATCTGGTCGGCGAGCTTTCGGTGGCGGAAAATATTTTTTTAGGCCGGGCCTTGCGCAAAGGTATCCGGATTGACCGCCAAGCGATGGAAAAAGAGGCCGCCAAGATTTTCGAGCGCTTCAACATTAACATCAATCCCTCAAGCCTGGTCAAAGATCTGACCGTTGGTTACCAGCAAATCGTGGAAATATCCAAGGCCATTTCCCAGAACGCCAAGCTGCTTATCATGGATGAGCCTTCGGCCTGCCTGACGGCTGTTGAGGTCCAAGGCATGTTTTCAGTCGTGGACCAGCTTAAAGCTCAGGGCGTGACCATAATTTACATTTCACACCGATTGGACGAAATTTTTCGCCTTTGCGATCGGGTGACCATCATGCGGGATGGTCACTACGTCGAAACGCTCAATACGTCGGAGACTAATGTCGAGCACTTGGTCACCTCAATGGTCGGCCGTCAGCTGAAAGAAACCTTTCCCAAGCGTCTGTCATCGGTGAGCGGTGAAGTTATTCTCGAAACGAAAAAGCTAAGTGGAAATGGCCTGAAAGACGTTTCCTTTAAGCTGCACCGAGGGGAGGTATTGGGCCTGGGCGGCTTAATCGGTGCGGGCAGAACCGAACTGGCGGAGCTTATTTTCGGGGTCAAGCGGAAAACCAGCGGGGAAATACTGGTGAAAAACCGTCCGATCGTTTGCGGCTCGCCCCAAGCCGCTATTCGGCAGGGCATAGCCTTGGTCCCGGAAGATCGCAAGCGTCAGGGTGCCTTGCTCGACATTGATATCAAAGGAAACATCAGTATGGCAATTTTAAGCAAAATTGCTGTGATTTCAGTGGTAAACAAGGCTAAAGAGCACAAAATGGCTGAGACATATAGAAAAGATTTGGTAACTATTCAGGGGGAGGCCGGGGCGCTGTCGACCCGCCTCCAGAATTATCCTTTACCAACATGAAATTTGGCAAAATTCTAAGGTGCTTTCAAATAATTCATGAGTTGGCTGAAAA
>JAISWF010000058.1 GCA_031271165.1 Deltaproteobacteria bacterium | reverse complement strand
AAGCCATTTTGTTACCTCCATGACCCTCAAGGTTGCTACCGGCTGGAGCAGTTAAGTTGCCGGGCGGGTATTTCAACACCGCTAGGTATATGCGCCTTTCCACGGCGCACTAAAAATTTCATTACAATTCTCTGTCTATTATGATATATCATCACGAATGAATGTGTTGCAGGTCGCAATAGAGGTATACCGAATGACCAACGAACCTGAAAAGTGGTCAAGCCTTGAAGAGATAGCCGAACACCTTGGCGTTAGCAAGGACACGATACGCAACTGGATTAGAAAGACGTTATCCCGCATAAGCGGGTTGGCAGTCGCGGTAGGGGGACGCCCTTTCGGGCGTCCCCCGCCCAGCTCCCTGCGGGCACACTTTTGCGCACAGGGCTCCTCGGTTAGATGTTGACGTAACCACATTGATTGGGGAAAGATTCCCTTCTCAATGCTTGACGTACATGTTTAATCCCGCTTGGCACCTCAGCCTCCCATATTTGAGGTTGGTTTAAGCATCACTATGGATGCGAAGTGTTAGGACTAACCATGTTCTCCTTCCGTGACCCCCTTCCCTCCACAGCCTCCGCCCAGGTGGATTTTACCAGTTTGATGTGTTCCATTTTTGGTAACGGTTTTTAGAGATTTTTACCAGTCAAAGTATGCCACCTTTTCTCCTTCTCTTGTTTGTGTTTCAGCTCCGAGGGAGTCGGCAACGTCTTGGAAATTTACCACCTCGTTATCGAACCAAGCCTCAAGTTGGTCCAGCCAGTTTTCGTCTATTGTATAGGCAATAACCTACTTTATAACATTTATTTGCTATATTTTTTTGTATTGTTATTTTTGCGCTTCTATTACATCTCTTCAAGTAACATCTGGCCCCATTTCCTGTTGTCCTCTTTCCTGTATTGGTCAATATTTTTTCCTGGTATTCAACTTGTATCCAACGGGATCCAAAAAGTGGCGACATGCAGGGGACAATCAGGAGAGTATTGGCCCGATTGTCCCCCCCGAGCTGTCGCCAAAGACTCACTTCTCCCTCACCTCCAGATTGCCAACCGTCAGGACCGCTCTCTTTTCAGGATCATACATGCCTTCGGCCGTGGTCGGAGGAATGACAAATCGTCCCGGGGTTACCGCCCTGACCTCGTAGGTTAAAACTGTTGAATGCGCTAAATAATTAATTACCGCGATAACCCGATCCTCTCGGGTTTCCAGCCGGACAGAACTATCCCGGTAGTAGTCACCTTCATCATTGTAATTATAATACTCATCATCATCATCATTGTACTCGCTATCTTTTTGAACGGCAGATTCCGAAAAGGATACTATTTCAAAGCCTCCCGGCAAAAGATCGGCCACCACCACGTTCTCCACTGGTTTTTCGGTTTTAACGGTAATCTCAATTTTAATCTTGGAACCCCGTTCAACAGAAATTAGCGGATAATCGGTCGAGTCCCCGGCTGCCGATTGATCGTCGGCTTCGGCCGGATCAATCCATGAGGTTCCGTCAGGTCCAACGATCTCCCAGCGCCGGCTCAAAACCAGTCCCTGAGACACCGGCTCAGGAGCGCTTAGCGGTACTCCAGTTACGGTTAAGTTGTACCAGGGGCGGCCATCGCCACTTAAGTTGACCGTAAGTGGCTGCTGCAAACGTCCGCCTAAAACTCCATCCCCCAGTGAAAGCGGGATCTGATGGGTTCCTTCGGCCAGCATCTCTCCGCTTTCGGTGAATACCTCGGCCTGATATGGGAGACCGGTGGCTGATTTGGTCAGATAGGAGCTCAAGGCCAAGACCGCCACCGCATTTTCCTGGGTATTTCGCCAGCGGCCTTCCCGGCCATCGGTAGCTAGCAGCTCGGCCAACTGAGCTGCCACGGAGTTCAGGGGATCGACCGCCGTCCAGGCCATCAGCTTAAGCGCCAAATCACGGGTTGGGCTTTCCATGGCCAGGTCATGGTCCGCTCCAACCGCTTTGGCCTCGGTCGCCTGCTCAAGCTTGAGCAGAGTCCTGGGTTCACCATCCCTTAAAGCCTCGGCTCCGGCCAAAAAGATCTTGGCCGATGACGTCAGATACTGGGGGCGATCTCGGAGGGAATTTATCCAGCCACTTTCAAATTCACCGTTTAAGGCTAAAACAAATAGCCCATAAGCCTTGGTGGACTGCCAATACACATCAGCAGGATTTGAGTTGGAACGGGACTGGACCAACTGCCTTACGTAATTGAGGGAATCCCGGTGCAGTCCTTCCGGCAGTTCCATTCGGCCGGCCGCTTCGGTCAGAAAATGGGCTGCATAAACTGAGCCCCACTGATAAACCCGGCTTTCCCTCGGCCAGGCGGCAAAACCGCCCTTGAAGGTCTGCATGGTCGCTAGCCTCCCTAAAGCACCTTTTAAAGCCATTTCCGGGGTCACGGGATCGAGTGCGCTTAAAAAATCACCCAAATCCAAGGCTGCCAACTGGACCCAGGCTTTGGAGATGGTCTGCTCCAAGCATCCGTAGGGGTATTCGGCTAGATAACTCGCCGCTCGGCCGATTTCGGCCGCCGGTCCGGCCGACAAACTGAAAAATCCCTTCTCGGTTCCTGGCAAATACCAACCGGTGGCAAAGGACAGTTCCTGTCTGTTGTCGGTTAACTGCCCGCCAGTTGAGTCGGTCACCCGGGCGTACGGGGGCCGGACCACGGTGGTGGCCTTTTGAGTAAAACTGGTCTGCTTACTGCCGAGCTGTTCAACGGTAACGGCCAGGGCGGCCTGACCGACCCTGGAAGCGCTGGTCCCCTCCAAAGCCCCGCCAGCGGCTGCTGTTTCGGCCGTAACAGGAGCACTTGGCGCCGCTTTCATTTCCAATCTGACTGTCCGGCTCTCGCCGGCAGAGAGTTTGGGGCGGTAGTTATTGGGATCAAGGCTTCCGTTCTCGTCTTGAGCCGCCAGTATGGACAGCGGTCCTTCTCCGGTGATGGTTATGCTCGGCTCCAAAATGGATTCAGCCGAGGCCGAAGAAAAAATCCTTACGTTGGCTACAAAGGTGTCGTCTGGAGCCAAAGCCAAGGGTATTGATGGTTCAACCGTCAGATCTCGGTTAACCAAAAGGCTTTGGGAGCTGATCCCGAAACGGTTGAGGCTCCCGGCCACCGCCGTCAGGCGGGCTCGGCCGCTGTACTCCGGGATATCAAGGTCAATTTCGGCCACCCCATTGGCTCCCACCCAAACAGTGGCCACCATCAAAGAAAGCGGCTCTGTCTCCCTTGAAAAGGGCGAAAACAAGTTGTCGTTGCGGGCTTCGTCGCTTCCGCCGGGGATTAGAAAGGGCAGGACCGGGTCCTCGGGCTTTAAAAAGAGGTGATGCATCCGAAAGAGCCGGCTGACGGCCTTTCTGGTCCGGCCGAAAAAGTCCAGAGGATTGGTTATCTCGTAGCTGGTCAGCGACAGCAGGCCCTCATCAACCAAAGTTACCGTCACCTCCCCAGCCAAGGGGGCTCCTTTGGAATCGGTGAGACGGACGGTAATGGTTTCAGACGATGACGGGGTCAGACGCTCGGAGGAAATGACCTCCACCGACAGGCTGTTTAAGCCCAAATCGGACTTAATCATAGCTTCACCCAGCACCAGCCTCTCGCCGGGCAGTTTGTCCAAAGGCCTGATGGCCGCCGCCGTCAAATGAGCGTTTTGGATGGCCTCCGGCGGTACGGTGACGGTCACATCGCAGGTGCCATTGACCAGTTGGGCCAAATCTGAATAATGGACCCGGTCGGTCTCAAGGCTCACCCAAACCGGCCCATCAAAGGAAGCGGTAATTCTGGCAGTCGCCTGCTCCCCAGGGGCGTAGACAGCCCGGTCCAGCTCAACCTTAAGCTTTGGGGCCGCCATCTGAGCCTCTTGGGGGGCCGGCGACAGCCCCAAAACCTCAAAACGGCTTCGGAAAGAGCTCCCGTCTGGGCCGGACAGATTTATCTCATAGAGACCGCTTTCTTTGGGGGTAAAATCAATGGACCCCAGACCTTTGACCACCTGAGTCGTACCCGTAAAGACCTCTGAGAGTTCCTCTGTGCTCTCAAGGTACTCTCGGCCGTAGCGGATGACCCGGTACTCGGTCTCGGTGACCCGCAGGATGCTGGCTTTGACTATGGCTCCATCGACCAGATCGAATTTTGGCTCCGGCACGGTAACTTCGCCTAACAGGCCGGTCTTGGCTTTAGCGGGTTCGGAAGGGACGACCTTCAGCGCCGCCAGCTTTAATTTGGTGGTCTGACCAAAGACTAAATGATCTGCTAAATTGAGGCCCAAAATATAGGGCCGGGGAAACCAGAGAAAATCCGTTAAGGTCCCATTCCAGCGGCCGCTATCCTCCATAACCTGCCAGATGACGTTGACCACCAAGGCCTGAGGCAGGTATTGACCATGCAAGGGGAGAGCAAAGTCTAAAACACCCTGAGCATCGAGCTGGCCTGAGCTTTCCGACAAAAGCCAGCTTCTGGGGGCGTTAGGAGAAGACAGTCCAGTAAAATCGTAATCCTTAAAATCATGGCTGGTTACCGTTGCGATCGGGCTGGCCTCGGCTTTAAGTTCCCATTGCAGGTTGGCCCCCGGGGCGCCAAAGAGGTAGTCGGCCCGGCCCCTTAGTCCGGTCTCACTCCCCGTTCCGACCGAAATCTTAGAATTGGCGGCCAGGCTCAAATCCAGCCGGGGCGGCACAAAATCGTCCACGGTGATGAAAACATTACCGATTGGTCCTTCTGATTCGGGAATACGCAGTTCAGCCTTCCACAGGCCGGTCCGGCCAGAAAACGGGATGGTGGCCTCAAAATTGAGACCCCCGTTTAAGTTAACCGAAGCGGTGCCTTGGGCCACCACCCGGGAATCGGGGTCAAACAGACGCCACAGCAGCGGGAAGGCCTCGGTCGGCGGAAGCATGCGGCGATCACGGACCAAGGCTTTGACCTGGATATTTTCACCTGGCTTGTAAATATTGCGAGGCATGAACATAAAGGCTTCGTAACCGGTGTCTAGGTAGCGAGTCTGGGCGTCTTGACCGGGCGTCAAATAGGCTCCGCCGCCCCCAAACCACTTGACGTAAGGATCCTTGGGATTGGCGGTTTGATCGGTGCCCTTAAGCGGAAGGTAGCTGTAATCGGAGTCTTTTTCAGCCGTCAGAAAGGAAATCCCGGCCGCCCCTTTGACTGGTTTGACCGTCAAAAAGCCGTTTTTGTCAGTTACCCCTTCGGTCACAACCCGGTTGGCCAGATCCAAAAACTTGACTTTAGTCCCCTCGACCGGAAGAACCGATGAAAGAGTGGTCACCCAGACGGTTATTTCATCGCCGATGACTCTGGCGGCCAAGCCCAGATCGGTTACAGTTATGGGGAGATAATTATTCGAATTATGCCAAAAATAGTCGTAGCCGGGCAGCGAATCATCAAAAACGCTGCCGTCACTGGTCCTTTGATAGCCCTGAGAATCAAGATAGACCGGAGTGGCCCGCAAAATGTAGGTTCCTGGGCCGGCCTCCCCAAATACGTCGTTTAAGTCCAAAAGACGCTCCAAGGAAACGCCGCCGGCCGCTTCAATGGGGATTTCGGCCTTAAAGATGGAATCGGAGAACTGAAAAGCTATCTTGGGGTCAAAGGTATTGTCCAGCCCGAGATGAATATTGATAAGAGTAGGCAAAATTTCCGGGGGGACCTTCCAGGCGTTTAAAACCACGCGATCGCAATCGCTCAGGCCAATCCGGACCAGCTTGGGCAGTTTGGGCGAGAGGTATTTGCCTTCCCCGGTAAAAGATATTCTCGGGATTCGCTTGTCGTCCAACCGCCCGGTCAGAGTCAGATCCTCAGATAAAGCCCCGTTTTCGTTTTGTAAGCCTTTAAGGAGTGTGACCTGAAGATCGCGGTCTCGGGTAAAGGGAGCCAAGACTCTAAACGAGTTGTAATTGCGCAATACCGTAAAATCAGATGGCGGACTTAAGCGGATAAATTTTTCCAGTGGTTGATTGGATAGCTTGCTGTCTAAACCAATATCCATGTAAGCCCGATACGGGTAATCGCTCTCAATTTCGACGTAGGTAGAAGTGACCTCAAAATTATTGAAGATCATCAGGTCTTGATACTGGTCAGATAATTCACTTTGGCCGTCGGCTGATTTAAAATTGTCCAAATGCACTGTTAATCGATCGCCGTTTTTAAGCTTGGTTTTAAAACGAGCCGTCTGACCGGAAGGCTGAGTATTGTTTGGGCCTCCGAAACTCATAAACTCTGGTCTGACGATAGCGGTGCGGTTTTCCTGTGATCCATCGATCAGAGACCAGCTGGCGCTTTGGTTTAAATCAGCCAAAGTCACAGCTTTGTTAAACGAAAGATCAATAATCGGCTGACCCAGCTCATCAAAACCGCTTTGCTCCAAACTCAGAGACCGAAAAGTCTCAAACATGACTTTTCCATCCCTGTATCGGCCGTTTTCTTCGACCAGAGTCATTAAACCGCCGATAGATTGGCCTTCTTTAGAGACCAAATTGTCTTTAACTGAAACCTTAAACCAAGCCCCAATCACCTCCCGCTGAAAATCTTCATCGCTGAGGTTGGAGCTAGTCAGCTCAAAGGTCCACTCGTTAACCCACTGGCCTGAAAAACCCAAATCCGGCTCAATTTGCACCGGCCAAAGATCTTGGTTAAGTTTGCCCTTTCCCGGCTCAGCCATCTGGCGATTAAAGATAAAAGCCAGCCTGAGGTTGTCTCCGCCTCTAAGCCCCCGAAAAACCCCTCCGGGCTCGGCTGGCTCAAAGGCCGTCACATAATGACCATGGGAGTCTATGACAGTTTCAGTTATCAGCCATTGTTTGGGAACGTGGGTGCTTTGGCCAAAAGATACTCTCTGTTTAGAGTTGAGGATCGATTCCAATACACTAAACGACCGAAAGGAAATATCCTGGTCATAAATGGTGGGCTTAATTTGCTTCCGCCAGCTGACAGTGAGTCCGCCCTCCTTTTCAAACCACCGAAGAAATTCATCGGCTGTTAGAGGAATAACGATGACAAACCCCTTGGCTCTGTCAAAACGGAGCCAGGACCCTTCGGGAGCCTTGGTTATGTCAAAGAGCCCCTGCCCGGGCTCAAGTTTGACATTGTCAACCAATCCGAGTCTTTTGATTTGGTCTGGATCGCTTGGTTTGATTATAAATTCAACAAAACCTTTCTTTTCCTCCAAATACAAATCAAAACCAAGTGATAAATCGTGCTCAGCTTCATTAGTCGTGGGCTCCTGGACTGTTTCGGCGTCCTTGGTCGCTTGAGCGACCCCTCCCAGAAAACCCCAGGCTACTATCAGCATGGCCAGGGCCAAGGCTGAAAACGCTACCCGCCAAAAGAGCTGAGGGGTTTTAAAAGATTTAGGGCCGCTAGATAACGTAACGGGGGCAAGGCTACCGGCCATTTGATCCTGGCTGAGCCGACCTGAAGACGCACTTGGGCCAGACAGACCGGCCGAACAGGAGGTTATGGTTGGAACTGGAGCCGAGCCTAAATTCTTGTTTGTTTTCATGTTTAATCCTTAAAATAAAAATTACAGATATTAGCACTAATAAATTAGATATTATAACCTTAGTTGCGCCTGACCGTCAGTACCTCAGCTGTTTCAACCGGGGCTCCGATCACAGTAAATCGGCTTTTAGCCGTCAAACCTCGCCCGTCGACCAGACTGACCCAATGTTCCCCTTCAGTCAAGGTCAGCACAGGAGTGTGGCCAGGGCCGGACTGGGTCAAATAGGCATCGTCAACATACCAATGGACACTGCCCGACGTCCCCTCGCTTCTGAGCGGAAATCTATTGACTCCGGCGAGTAGTCTAATGACCTCACCGTTGCGGGGTGAAACCACACTCGGACGGTTTACAAAGCTGCGGGCCCAGTCGGCCTCTCCAACAAATTCGGCCAGTTCCGGGGGCCAGTTGTTCACCACCTGACCGTCCCGCAGGACATGGAGCCGGCAAGGATGAGTCTTGGCCTTCCAGGCCATCCGCCAGGCCCATTTAAAACTGGGGCAGATCGGGGAAACAGGCTCTCCGGTGATTGGGCAGGCTCGGTATCGTTCCAAAGTCTCCGGGGGTTCAGGCCAGGCCGGAGCCGCCTCCAAAGAGCGCATTAGCCCAACCGCAGCCGGGGCCAGGGCGTTAAGGCCGCTAAGACCCTCATGGGCCTTGCCGGTGGAATCGCCCAGCCAGACAACCAAAGTATAGGCGGGATTGTAAGCGGCAAACCAGGCGTCCCTGAGTCCGTGAGAAGTCCCAGTTTTAAAGGCCAGAGAGTCACCCCGCAGACCGACCGGCAGACGGGTGCTGTCCTTGAGGCTCTCGTTGACCAGCCAGACGGCGGCCGGGTCAAAGATTAAGTCAGCGGACGGTTTGGCCGAAGGGGTAATAAAGGCGGCTTGGCTCTTAATGGCCGCCGGGCCGTAATTAGTCTGACCGCTTAAAGCAGCTGGGCCATGGGCCGTAATTTCCGTCCCCAAATCATCGCAATTGCTCCCTGCGGCGCAAGCTTTAAGAGAGGTGGTTTGGGAAGTCATTTCCGCTTCCGAACTTCCGGCGGGGTCCCGGCGGTTGCGATCCTCAAAAGTCAGCCTCGGTCGAACCAAGACTCCTCCGTTGGCCAAAGAAGCGTAGGCTCCGGCCAGCTCAATGACCGTTGTTTCGGCCCCGCCTAAAACCAGAGAATCTCCGTAAACTCTTTCGGAGCCGATGGTCAAACCGGCTGCGTTTAAGACTTTAATGGCCCTCGGTTCTCCGACCATCCTGAGCACCCTGACGGCCGGAGCATTGAGGCTGTCAGCCAAAGCCCGGCCGGCGCTGACCGGCCCCCGGTAGCTTCGATCAAAGTTGCGGGGCGCTTCGCCAGCCATCAGCAGAGGGGTATCAGCCAGCATTGAGGCCGGCCCAATGGCTTGAGAAGAAAAGGCTTCAAGATAAACGAAGGGTTTTAAAGTTGAGCCAGACGAACGGCGGCTGGCGGCAAGATCAACATATTCCGAAGGTCCTGCAGCTCTGGCGCTACCCACATAAGCCAAAATCTGACCGGTCTTATTGTCCAAAAGGATACCCGCCCCGTCGACTTCCAGCGGAAAGGGCTTTAAAGCTTCAACCAGCCGTCTTTGGGTTCGCTCCTGGAGCTCTTCTGATAAAGTCGCCCGAATAGCCCCAGCCTCAAAAGACTGCCAACGATAGCGCTCCGGGCCAAAGGAAGCAATCAAACGGCGGCTGGCGTGAGGAGCAATGCCGGGCAGGCTATGACGAACCGCCTGGAGGACCTCCATTCTGGCGGCCTCGACTTCGGAAGCGGTAATGACATTTTTTTTCACCAATAGATCCAGTATATAATTGCGGCGTTCGGTGGCCTGCTGAGTTCGGCGGTCAGGCCGGTAAATGGACGGGCCCCGCAAAAGGGCCACCAGGGTCGCACTCTCTCCCAAAGACAGCTCCTGAGGGGTTTTATTAAAATAAACCGCCGCCGCCGCCCTCACCCCTCGGACGTTTCCGCCGAAAGGGGCCCGGTTGAGGTACAGCTCTAATATCTCCTCTTTGGAAAACATCGTCTCCAGCTTGAGGGCCTCCAAAAACTCGACTGCCTTGGAGACAAAGGTCCGAGGCCGGGGCCGGGAGAGCCTGACCAGTTGAACAGTAATGGTTGAAGCTCCAGAGATGACTTTAAAGCTGGAAATGTTTTGACCAACTGCCCTCATGACGGCCAGAGGATCGACCCCCAAGTGACGGTAAAATCGCTTGTCTTCAATGGCCACGGTAAGTTTGGGAATCCAGTCCCCCATTTGCGAAAGAGGGGCGGCCAACAGCCACTCATCATCAGACGATAAGGCGGCAAAAAGAAGAGCTCCGTTACGGTCCAAAACGACCGGAGAGACAGAAAAATCGCGGGGATCGGGCGGCTCAACCAAGGCCAGGGCCAGGAAAAAAAGGGCCACCAGACCCAAAACCAGTCCGCTGGCCCACTTAATAAGTCTAAATTTACCAGGCCTTAAAAAGCCGGTCAGGCGAGGCCGTAAAGACTTAAAGGGCCAGAGGCTTCCGGCCAGCGGCGGCTGAAAGTCTCCGCTGGCTGGGCAATCAGCCCTTTCGGCCTCCATTAGGATTGAGCCTTTTGGGCCGCCGCTCTCAGCTGAGCTTATGGCCAGTTCGGAGACAGGTTCAATTGGCCCTGACTTTGACGGCTGGTCAGAGGTAGGAGTACTGGATTTAACAAGTATGGTCATAGGTCATTGCGGCTCGTAAGACTTTGTTAGTCATAATAATTGGCGTGGTTTAGTCAAAGAAGACTTGGTAAAATCAAACAAAAACTTACCAACTCAGAACATTATAAAAAAATACCTGATTGGCCTCAGTTTATTAACCATGAAACAGGCACCGCCCCAGTAAGCCCCTTGAATGTGGCCTCCTTCAATATGGCGGAATCAAATGGCCGGAATCAACCTCACTCATCCTAAGGTCTCCTTTGGTTCAATAGAACATTACCACGGGGAAATGAAAAATATATGAAGATTTTGTGGAGATTTTTTGATTTAACCTAACCCTGCAGTCACGGTAATTCGAGAGATTGCCAAAATTTGGCACCCAAATTAGCCATTTCATTTGATTTAATATTTTTAATTATTCTTAATAGCCATTACTATTTATTCATAACAACTTCTAAATATATTTTATATTATCTAATATATCATCTACAATAAATAATTTTAAATTCAAATAATCAAGCAAAGCTTGTTTATTTAGCTTAATCCATTTAATTATTTTATTAATAATTTTATCATCAACAAAGATATTGCCTCTAATAACCTTAGGATTATCAGAAATTGTTACTGCAAAATAGACACTCTCTGGATTACCAAATCTAACTTCAGGATCAATATTTAAGTTAATTTGGTTATGTATTACCCAAGTCCATTTAATATCTATTCCTGTTGAGTCGCAACCTAAATGCGTCATATACTCATCGCTAATATAACAAAGATTACCTAAATTGACTTTAGCTAATTGTTCTAATAATTTAGAACCTACACTCATAATATCCTCCTTGAGTCCTGAGTAATTATTACTGCAAAACTATCACTTTTCCCACAGCTGTCCAAGAAAATCGCCAAACTGGGGGTTGGGTAGGCCAAACCAAAGGAAATAAGCCGCCCCTCATCATCGAAAACGGGCGATTTGAAATCCTAACCCTCCTTACACCAACTCTCCAGGATGCTGTCCAAAAAAAAGAGCCTGGGATGACCCCCCCAGGGCGGTTCCTGGATGGGTACTTAACCCTGTCAAGCCCTTACAGGGCAACGGTTTGAGGTAATCACGGAACTCATCTCCTTGATACAGAGCTGGATAGGGGTTCCTGGTTTAGCCGTCCAACAAATCGGGCCTATCTCGACCTGGGCTTTGTGACAGTCGGCCCAAATGGCTAGGCCAACTTAACATAGATGATCCATTGGTAAAAACCCTCAAACCATGAAATTGATAAAATTTTTATCAATAAATCCAATATATTAAAAACGGGATTTTGCCAAAAAAGGGGTTTTTACAGGAGCATCATAGAT
>JAISWF010000055.1 GCA_031271165.1 Deltaproteobacteria bacterium | reverse complement strand
GTACTAAAGCAGACGGTTTTACCCTCCGCAAGGTTGGAGCAAGCGAGCCTACAGGTGAGGCTTCAATGGCGGGCGACTCACGCAGCTTAGCTGGTTTGGGCGACAATACAACAAGCTATAAAGTGGCAGGAGTTGCGATAGAGTTTCCAAGCCGTTTTGCGAGTAGCACGTTGGCGTTATTTTTTGTCGCGGATACGTTTGACTTCATCAAGCGTCAAACCGGTCATTTCAGCTATGTTTGTGAGCGGGAGCCCTTTGGCGATGGCGTTCTGCGCAATGTCGTTACGCACTTTTTCCAGCCCTTGTTTCAGCGCTTTTTCCAGCCCTTGTTTCAGCCCTTGTTCCAGCCCTTGTTTCAGCCCTTGTTCCAGCCCTTGTTTCAGCCCTTGCTCCAGCCCTTGTTTCAGCCCTTGTTCCCGCGCTTGATCATTCGTGACTCCAATCAAGGTATTCAGGTCGGTTTGAAATTTCATACGTGAGCGAAATTTTGCCCGCATATCGGGGTCTGAGCTTATGTTTCTGAGTACTGCGTCAGCCACTTTTATCTCCTTCCGTTTACTGACTATTTCGTTCACCACTTCTGACCGCTCCAGATTGTCGGCAGAGGAAAAAAAGATTCCCCACATCTCCTTGCCGGTCATCTCGCTGACCGGCTTGATTAGCGCGGTGTCGAATTTCGGAAGTTCTACATAAATTTCGGTAACCGCATCAGTGAGTTTCAACCCGTCGTCATCGCGAAACTTGAAAGAATGAATGGGTTTGTCGTCATCGTACATTTTAAAGCCGCAAAAAAATACTACGTAGCTGCGGCGCAGATTGTCGTACCGGATTCCTTGTCCCATTTGCGATGAATGCAAATGGCAGAGGTACAGCGTCCCCCGTTCCTTGATGATTTTGAAATTGTTTTGGAAACTGTCGCCTTTCATTTGCGTGGCTTGCATTTCCACATCGGCCTGACCCTTGCCCTCCTCATCCTCGAAGTCACAGTTGACGTCAAAGCGTTCTTGTTTTTCTAGTTCGTCCGAAATCGGAAGCTCGGTGTTGCGAAGTTCGACCGAGGTCACTTTTATACCGAGAAACTCGGACAGCAAATCCGGGAGTACGACCGACGCATCAGGATGTGTCATTAGGGCTTTGAAAACACCGTCATTGCTTGGTGGCAGTACCACTGGTATCTCGTCATAGTTCGGCACGGTATTAATCAAATTATCCAAAACTTGTCACCTCCCAGAGATTATTTGTTACACTATTATTCTACCTCATCCAGGCGGGGATTTCCACAGCTCTTTTTTCTGAAACCCGCTCTGTTTCTATAGCCACTTCAACATCCGAGCTTAGTATGACAGTCGGCCGGTTTCGTGTTGGGCATTTGGTTTTCGGCGAACCGAAGGCCTGACCGAGATTAAAGCGATTTTATCAGCCGTGGCCCATGCTATCATTGATATGGCCGGGCCCAAGCAGTGTGTCATAGGTGCCGTACGCCTCTGGCCAGCCTGAAAAGATGTGTCAGCGGCAGCATTTGGCGCACCGAGTAGCGTGTTTATATGCGGGAATACATTTAAAGACCGCCGCTGTGCTGCTCCGAGAACAAGCAGTGCTGGCCATATGATGCTTATGCCAACAACGTACCAATTCAAAGATCACTGCCGATGGCTTAGTGGGATAGAAGGCACCAACAGTTAGCTACCTCTCAATACTAAGAGGGTTATATGCTCTCGGTCTTAAAAAGCTAAGAAGATTGTTGCTATTTAAATTTAATTATCCAATAAAACTCTGCTTATTGGATTAAAAAAATCGAAACGTATCGTTTTAGATCTATTTATTGAAATTAAAATCTTAATAAGCTTCAACACTTTAATTTTCGCGCTTGACTAAATTTTTGTGACTAATGTCATGTTTTTTTTGACAGAAGTTCTTGTCGATCGCTCATAATTAAAAATTTATTTTTGTTAAAAAATGTTTGGCTTAGGCTTTAGGCAGGAAGCAGGCCGGATTAAAGCCTAAAATTTCACCTAAAGCAGCCAGACTTTTGAGACCGTTGGGGTCAAGGCCAGCCAATGTCTTTTGGTTCTGGATTAAGGCAAACCAACTGTTTTGATATTGCCATAGTTCAATGGGGAGTTTTTTGGCCTTCAGAAGTTTGATAAAGTCGGAAATTTCTTCGATGATAGTTGTTCTGGCCTCTTTGTCGGCGGCCTTACTAAACAGTAACGAGATGTAGCTTTGGGCAGCTAGAGTCAGGACCGATTCATTTTGAAATGAGCCGCCCATCTCGGCGTCATCCAAAAGATTTCCGAGTTTAGTTAAATCAATCGGGAGACCTTCTTTCATGGGGCCCAGGAAAGCGTCAACCTTGGTCTCGGCCACCACTCGAAACACAAACTTGCCCAGCCAGTCGAGCGGTTTGGTGGTCAGGCTGTACTGGACCAAAAGCTCCCGGTAGTGGTTAAATGACCGGTGGGTGTAGGAGCGTAAATCGGAGAAAAAGTCGGTCACCAGATCCGACAAAAGTTTTTGCCGGACGCTGGGCCACAGGGTATCAAGGCTGAAGCGGCCATCGGTCTCTTTGGAATCATCGTCGGTGACGTCGATGACTAGCTGGCGGCCTCCTGGACCGGTTTGGGCGGTGATGTTTTTTATGACACCCGGTTGGCCAAGTTTTAAGTCGGTGATTTCCAGGCGAGCGGAAAGAAGTCTTGCGCCGTCTTGGGTTTGGCTCAGGTTTGCCTCAAGTTCAGAAAAATTGAGTTCGACAAAATCTTCCAGGGCTTCATTTACTCCGAAAAGCCTGGCTGCCGCCCAATGGGCGGACGTGAGCCCGTCACTTAAAGCCTCAGGGACGACCATTTCGTACCAGACAGCTTCGCCGTTGTCGTAGGCGGGATCATTGGGTTTGGCCAGCCTGAGGTAAGCCAAAAGTCCCTCCGTCAGATCGGTCGGGGACAAACTCCCGGCCAGAGCGATGGCCTTATGGGCGTACCTGAGGTTTTGGACCGGCTCCAGGCCGGCCAGATCATCAAAGAACCAGCCACAGCTGGTAAACATGTACATACTCATCCGCTGGGCTTCAAGCTGGGTTACGGCCACCAGTTTTTCTTTGGCCGAGAGCGTTTTTTTGGCGTGTTGGGCTAAAAAGTCTTCCCGTACGGCGGGATCAAAGTTGGAGAGGAGGACTCTAATGTAATCGTTGCGGGCCTCCCAGGGATTTTTTAAAAGTTGGCTGGCATGGGTTTCAAAAATGTCGGCCAAGCGATCTCTTAACCAGTTTAGGCCGTCACGCAAAGGGGTCCGCCATTTTTGATTCCAACCGGGGCGGCTGTTGATGTGGCAGCCGCAGTCTGAGCGCCATCTCTCCACGCCATGGGCGCAGCTCCAGGAGCTGTTGCCAACCAGCCTGGCTTCCAGGATCGGAGGATATTTTTCCAAAAAATAACCGTACGTAGTCAGCGTAATTGGTTCGGGATCGGTATCGCCTTCCATGAGGTTGTTGAGCAGCCAGGCCAGGGCCATGTCGCCAAACTGAAAGTGGTGACCATAGCTTTCCCCATCGGTGGCCAAGTTGACCAAGCGGGGGCGTCCACTAGCATAGGGCGCTCCGAAAGCCTCGGCTATCCTGTTTTTTAAAAGCCGGCCGTCGCGCAAAAGCTGCTCAAAAGCTACCGCCCGGCTGACCGGGCCGTCGTAAATAAAAACATCAATATAGTCTTTATCCCCGTAGCCCCACCAGATTCGGTAGGGTTGCCTGGGGTCGGCGCTAACAGCCGGTTCCCAGGGGGCTTTGCGTCCGGCAGTCAGGGGTCTGGTGGCGTCGATTTGGTGCTGGGCCAAGACAGTAAATTTAATCCCGGCCCGGCCCAAGACTCCCAAGGTCTCAGTGTCGACCGCTGTTTCGGCCAGCCACATGCCTTCGGGGACCCGGCCAAAAATGTGCTGAAAATAGCTCTGCCCCCAGAGCACTTGGGTCAGCTTGTCGTGGCTGTTAGCCAGCGGCATGATGATGTGATTAAAAACCTGGGCCAGGGCCGAACCGTGGCCGCCAAAGGCGGCAGCTGCCGCTCGATCGGCCTGGCTGATGAGAACAAAGGTCGGCTTATCATAGGTATTAAGCCAGCTCAGGAGGGTGGGGCCGAAATTAAAACTAATGTGGGCGTAGTTGTTGCTGATTTTATCAATTCGACCGATGGAATCCAGGATCCGGGCCTGGGCATTGGGAGCGTAGCACTCCCGGTTGATTCGGGTGTTCCAGTCGTGATAGGGGGCGGCCGAAGGCTGAACGGCAATGGAGCCGCTCCAGGGGTTTTCTCGCGGCGGCTGATAGAAATGACCATGAATAACAAGGTGTCGGGGGCTGGGCAATTTACTTGCCTCCTTGGGGTTAACGTAGTGGGGCGCTGGAGTGAGACGCCCCAGTCAGTGGATTTTGACTGACTTTTTTTCAGGTGATTGATTTAAGGCCGAGAGGAGGAAGATCAGGCCGCACCGAGTACCTGGCGGATCAGTTTGGCGTAAGCTTTGGCCGAGGCCGCCCAAGAAAAATCTTCCAGCATGTTGGAGGAACTCATCTTGGCCCATTCCCCGGGGGCGACATAGAGTTCACAGGCCCTTCTGACGGCCCGGACCAGAGCTCCGGATTGGAATTGGCTGAATTTAAAGCCGTTGTCCCAAAGGCCGGTCGGGTGCTGTCCGGCGTAGTCACGGACGGTATCGTTGAGGCCGCCGCAGGCTCTGACCACTGGAACCGCACCGTAACGAAGCCCAAAGAGCTGGATTAGGCCGCAAGGTTCGTACAGGGAAGGGACAAGGACAAAATCACTTCCTGAAATGATGCGCCGGGAAAATTTGGCATCATATCCAATGACCAAACGCATATTGTTGGGATAGAGTTCGCTTAAGGCGGTGAGCTGCTCTTCAAACCAAGGTTCCCCGCTCCCCAAAATGACCAGCTCCAAGCCCAGCTTGAAAAGATCGGCGGCGCTTTCCACAATCAGGGTAAAGCCCTTCTGGGCGGTTAGGCGGCTGACCATCCCAAACAGGGGTTTATCGTCGGAGCCGGTCAGGCCGACTTCCTGGCGGAGAGCCTGTTTGCAGATTTTTTTTCCGGCCAGATTTTGAGAATCATAGTTGGAGGCAATATTGGGGTCGGTGGACGGGCTCCAGAGATCGTAGTCAACGCCGTTGATAATACCATGGAGTTTTCCAGAGTAAAGTCTTAAAACGCCGTCCAGGCCGCCTCCGTACTCGGGGGTTTGGATTTCTTTGGCATAGGTGGGGGATACTGTGATAACGGCCTGGCTGAAAACGATGCCGGCTTTGAGGTAGCTGAGCTGACCGTAGTACTCCAAACCCTCAAGCCCGTAGAAGCGGTCGGGAAGGCCGATATAGGAGGCGGCGGTTGATGGGGCCAGACCCAAGTAGCCTTGGTTGTGGATAATAAACAGCCCTTTGGGGGCCACCGGACCGGATTCCAAAAGAAGAGGCATTATCAGGCCCGTCTGCCAGTCGTTGGCCACGATGACGTCGGGTTTTTTGGGCAATCTCTCGGCCAGCTCTATTACAGCTCGAGAGAAAAAGGCGAATCGCTCGGGGTTGTCGGGATAGTCAGTCCGACCCTCACCGTAAATTCCTGGGCGATCAAAGAAGGGATCGCATTTGATCAGATATATGGGAACGTCGTGGGACAGCCGGCCCTCGAAGACTTCAAAGGCTATCTCCTCGTCTGCCATAAGCACCGAGAGTTTAAGACCAGTGTTTGTAAACGGGGCCTTGTCTAAGATTCCTCGGTAGGCCGGCATGACCACCGAAGAAGGAAACCCTCCCATAGTCAAGGCCTGGGGCAGACTACCGGCTACCTCGGCTAACCCACCGGTGGAGGCTAGAGGCGAAACCTCGGAGGCGGCGAACAAAACACAGATGGATTCGGTCATGGTGTCTCCGTAACGGTGGTTCGGTCAGTTCCCTGAGGCTCGCCACCGATGTGGTACTTTAAGACAGTGCCTGCCGGTATCTGGCGTTAGGCACAATTAATTTTGGAAAATCATTTGGGATTTTGGGCGGGTAAAAATGAACCAAACGAGCATTTTTCGCAACCTAGGACCAATTATTTTACATTAAAATTGATAATATCTCAAAAAACTAAACATCTTAAAACTAAAATAAAAATACTCAAAAAATTAAAACCGGCGCTCTAATAACACCAATATTTGTTCGGCATAATAAGACTGTAGAACGGTAGAAAAAACTTAACTTGACCCTGGCCCTGGTTTGGCAGTTGATTGATGTAATAATTTTTTAACATATATGATGATAAAATTAATTTTATTTATCGAAATAAGTTTTAGTTCGCATCCCCGATCAATTAAAATCGCCTTGGATCGGTAATTATGGGAGGGCGTCGGAATTGTGGCTTTGAAAGGCTTAGAGTGGAAATCAGGCCTGTAAGCCAGAAAATAATCTTACCTTAGATCAGGTCCTAGTGGCAAGATTTTTGAGGGCCAAAGGCAGAAAGGCCCAGCCAAGGACTCTGGAGTGGTCGCTTGAGATGGGAAAAGCTCGAGCCAGGAATATTATCAAGTCAGTCGGGCAGGACTGGGGAAGAAAATGACCAAAAAAGGTCTGCCTCTCACGATTGAGCCTCAAGATTGCTTTGATCTCCAGAAGCGGAGCTTGGTTTGTTCAGAACGGTTGGCTGAAAAAAGGTACCGGGGCATCCGAAAAAGCAGTTGCGGCCAGAACTCAGCCGGACAATCAAAGCCCCAACTTTAATCGAATCCGTCTGAACTCTTAAAAAAATGAAAGGCCGGGTCAAAGTTTAAGCATTATTATTTGGGCTATGAAAACTATTGGTCGGCCAAACAGTCAAGCTACCCTGTTTGGCCAAGCCTTCGGCTTAGGTTTCTCAATTTTTTTCACATTTTACTCTTTAAGAGTTAACAGGACTGCGATTAAAAAAAAGTTATAGATCTGTCAATATTTTGGAAAAATTAAAGGTAATAATAACCAAGGCCTTGAGGCTGCAGCTTGAAGAAAAAAGCCGGTCCCAAAAGACGGCCCCAAGAACGGACCCCATTATGAGCTTGAGACCGAGCTGGAGGCAAAATATCAAGCCGTGATTGGGCAATCCAGCCAACGTACCAAAGTCCAAGAAGCATTAGCAGCCAAAATAAGTTTGAACGCTTTCGGTAAGATAGGCGGAGGCCAGGGGATAATAACAATCAAGTTATGCTGGCTGCGGGCTGACAATCAAAAAGACGTAGTGGAACTCTGGCCGGCTGCCTCCTGTCTAAGAACGGTTTTTGCCAGCCCTCGTCAATGTCGGCCAAATAAGAAGGCAAAAAATAAAAATTTTTGAGGGTAATGTGAGCTGTCTTAGACTTTTGAGGCGATTTTAAAGGCAATTTCCAGCCACTAGCTTTAATTGGTGGAATCTAGATTATACTCTTTGGGCCAAGCTAACCTGAGTAAATTAGTTGCTAAGAAGAGTGATTTAGCCTACAATAGTAAATAGCCCTGAAGTTTTTCTTCAACCGGCCGCCCAGTCGGCTGACGGTGCTTTAATTGCTTCTTCAAGTTAAACAGGGCCATATTGGGGGGCAGCTGGCCCGGCTTGGCGGCGAGTTTGCTTCCGCCCGATTTTGTCGTCCAATTTTGTCAGCCGGCTAGCTTGGGGAATAATTTTTTGGCTTTCGGCTGAAAAAAAAGCTGAAAAAAGTATGACCCGGCCTCTATCTTCCAGAAATTTGTTATTCTGGGTTGGCTTAGCTGGCGGGGATGCATTTTTTTGTGTTTAAGTTTAAGTGCTTGCTTTATGTCAAATAAAGCAACCATGCTAGATAAATTTTGTCTTTTTTTGTTTTTAAGCTAGCATTCGTTTTATTCTTTTGTCCCTTCCAGGTCCAGGCGACTTTAATACCATCATTTAAGCGCTAACAGTGATCGGATTTAATCTCGATCAGAGGCGACTTTGGTTGGCCCAAAGTTTTTTTTTTTGCTGATGCGACTGCATAAACCGCAGCAGAATTGAGGGTGCCTCATCCACGGGGAATCTACAATCACCTCATGGATGATAGTCCCTCCGGTGTAAGGAGTAGCGAACCGCACT
>JAISWF010000007.1 GCA_031271165.1 Deltaproteobacteria bacterium | reverse complement strand
AGATTACTGACAAAAAAATTTAAGAATTCAGGTTTTGAGGGTTTTTACCGGTTGATCAGAAATGGCCGGGGTAAAAGATGGCCGGCCACCACGTTTGACAGCCGTCAATACTGATCCTGGATTCTATGTCAATTGAGTATGGGGCAGTTAATTTTATATGGTCTCTTTATTTGGTATTTTATTATGAATTAATTTTTAGTGCATCTAAAAATTACGAAAATAGCTATAAACACCGACTAAAGTGATGGGATATTGTGGTTAGGTCCCTGGTCAGCGGTGGCGGCCGGTTCGGCCAGGTATTGAGTGAGACGCTCATAAACCAGATCATACTCAATGTTGTCGATCTGTTCTCTGAGCCAGGGCACCAGATCTCCATCATATTCAAAGGTATAGGATTCAAGCTTCTTTAGATACTTTTGGATATCGTTGTTCTTGAAAGACTGACAGGCCCGTAAAAGGGCGGTCAGATCGCCGTGAGACGGCTTGAGCCTCATTGGCCGGCGTTCCTCGTTTTGGCCCATTGGGATGTCCCTGAGCATGAAGTTCAGCTCACGCAAGAGGGTCTCAGCGGCGGCGATGAACTCATCGTTATTGGCCTGGACCCCGGCCAGATCGGATTTTTTGGCGGTCAGTTCCAGCTCAAGGGCCAGGGCGGCCAATTTATCGGCACAGATCCCGGCACTAGCTCCTTTGAAGCCGTGAACCCGGATGGCATAGTTGGCCAGGTTTTCGACCGATGGATTTTTAAGATCCTCAAGCATCAAAGGGGCATGACGGATAAATGATCTCAGCAGTGGGACGTAAACGGCACTCTTGTTTTCGTAACGGGCCAGCCCTTTGACCAGATCCAGTCCCTCAATGTAATAAGAATTAAGGCGGTCGAAGATCGCCTTTTCCTTGGCTTCCTCGTCGTCCTGGCTCTCTTCGCCTTCGATGACGTCTTCGCCGATTTGGCGGTCGGTATTGGGAGCGGAGCCGGGGTTGGCAGGTTCAGAAGCAGGGTCTGATTTAATAGATTCGGCAGTTGCTTCAGGGGTATTTTCAAGGGGCGCCGAGGTTGTCTGGCTGTGTTCGGGGTATCGGTCTTTGATAAAACGGTTCAAAATTAAATCCAGTTTGTTGAGATCAATGGGTTTGGAAATAAAGGCCTGAAAGCCACTTTTGAGAAACAGTTGTTCGTTTCCGACTAGGGCATTGGCAGTCATGGCCACGATGGGCACGTTTTTGGCGTATTCATGGTCGATTTCATTACGTATTTTCCTCACAGCCTCAATGCCGTCCATTTCCGGCATCATGTGGTCCATAAAAATACAGTCGTACCGATTAGGGGCATTTTTAACGAGGTTGATGGCCTGCTGGCCGCTGCTGACGCAGTCAACTACCAGCCCGTAAGGCTG
The DNA here is from genome assembly GCA_031271165.1 of Deltaproteobacteria bacterium. Classification (GTDB taxonomy): domain Bacteria; phylum Desulfobacterota; class Desulfarculia; order Adiutricales; family Adiutricaceae; genus JAISWF01. Next base: position 4,508 of record JAISWF010000007.1, on the reverse strand, counting down.
GAGCAGGGCTAAAGCCACGTCGAGGTTGGTCTCCACGTCATCGACCACTAGGACCCTGGCCATGGGCAGATAAAAACGGTTGATGATCTGCTGCTCCATTGAAGAGCGGCTTAGGAATTGAAAGTTCTTTAAGCTTTCCACTACCTCCGGGCCCAACGGGCTCGAGTCGTGGACGATTTGTTCTATAAATACCTTGAAGGTGCTGCCCTGCCCGTAAACGCTTTCAACGGAGATTTCACCATTCATCATTTTAACCAACTCTCGGCAGATGGTCAGCCCCAGTCCTGTGCCTTCAATAATCTTGGCCGCATGGAGTTCGGCCTGGGAATAAGGAGCGAAGATCTCGTTGATGAATTCGGGTTTAATGCCCCGCCCGGTGTCGGAAACGTTAAAGTGGAGAAAACCGGATTGGTGGTCTTGACTGACAAAGGCAACTTCAAGGTTGACATGGCCGGAGTCGGTGTATTTGAAAGCGTTGGACAAAAGATTGTTAATTATCTGTTTGACCCTCAGCTCGTCGCCCATAAATATCGAAGGGATCGATTCGTCGATGGTCAAAGTAAATTCTATCGGTTTAGACTCAATGCGGACGATGTTGATGCTGATGGAGTCGCTGATCAGATCGGCAAATTCGTAAGGGTTGGCCTGAATCTGGAAATGGCCGGCTTCTGCCTTGGAAATATCAAGCAGATCGTTGATGATGGATAAAAGAGTCCCCCCAGCTGAGTGGATCTTGGTCAGGCTGGTTCGGGTGCGCTCGGAGAGCGATTTTTGGAGTTCGGCTTTGCTCAGGGCCATGATAGTGTTAAGAGGAGTTCTGATCTCATGGCTCATGTTGGCCATGAAAGTGGTTTTAGCTTCCGAAGAGGCCGCCGCCTGTCTGGCTTCAATTTCCTCAGTTTGGTCGTGGAAAAGCATCAAGGTCCCGGCAATATTGATGTCCGGATCGATCAGGGGAGTGATCTGGATGACGAAATTGCGTGATTTTTCCTGGGGGTTAAATCGGATGACCTGGGTGTGCATGGCTGGGGTCTTGGTATTGACAGCCATGGTGAAATTATCATCCAACATGGCCATATCGGCTTCTGACAGGAGCTGGGAGAAGATTTCCAATGGGGTGCGGCCGGTTAGAAGGCCCATATGAGGCAGACCCAAAAGCTTGAGGAAAAAGGTGGTGCCGTACAAGAGCCGGTTGGATCCGTCAAAAACCAGGATAACGTTGGGGCTGTTTTGGAGAATAAGGTCTAAAAAGACTTCTCGGCTGGATCTCTCAGCGTCTAGGACCATCGACAGGTTCATGTTGTTGGCGGTTGTTTCTTTGGTCCTTTGCATGAGTTTTTGCAAAAAAACATATTGACGGTTAATTTTTTTGTTTTCACGGCGTAGCCTCCTTATTTCCAGTTCCATGGCCTGAAACTGTTCCAAGGTCAGCTTTTGTGGCGTGATATCGTTCACGGGTAATAATCCTTTGACCAAATTGTGGGCTTGAATGTCCTGGACCATTTTTGACAGAGCAAAAGTTGCGGAGCTAAAGCTGTCGGGCGATTTATTTAAAATCGACAACTGGTCAGAGCCAGTGTTGAAAATGAGTTAGAACAGGCTCCTTGGCTATTTATTTCTGGACAGAATTCGCCACCACTGTAAATTACAACATAAGGGAGCATATTGCCAAGTGAAGAGCGGAAATGGTCGAACTCAAGCATGTAATTGAGGCCCAGGCTGAGGTTGCGCCCCAGGCAGCTCAAGATAAGGCAGAAATCAAACTGCTCCCATTTGAGCTCCTCGGTGAGTTCTTTGGCGGTTCGAAAGACGTCGGTCTCGTCAAAGCCGGCCAAACCCAGAGTGGAGTTTAGAGGGATGTCCTGGGAGCAGACGCCATGACCTTCAGAAGTAAATCCGGTGAGCATGCAGATTTTCGTTTCTCCGTCCGGCTTGGTTACCAAAAGCGGCATGGTTAGAAGCGACTGTAAACTGTCGGTGACGTCCATTCCATTTAAATAATCCAAGATCGGAATGCCGTTGACTTCAATCAGCCTGTTGCCGTTGACTTTCGAAATAATGGCTCTTTGCTTGAGGGCTTTTTTCTCGGGAATGTTGATGAGGTTGAATTTGGGTTTTATCAGGCCGTAAAACAAAAGCAGGCTAAAGCGATTTTCGTAGCACTGGTCGTTGAAAATAACTTTCGGGTTGACGGTCAGCGGGGCGAAATCACATGAAAGGCAGCCAAAGAGAGGGCAGTTATTAAGCGCTGCCGAGAAAAATTTCGGCAAATGGGAGGCGTGGAAGTTTTTGCTGATGGGCGGCGCAAAAATAAAACCCAGCTTGGGGGCTTGGTTGAGACCATTGGTAAGCCTGGTCGTCAGCTCGCGGGTTGTCAATTCAAGGTCATGGCCCAAGGGTTCAGATAAACCCAAAGAAAAGTAAACGTCGTCGCTGGTCAAGACAACGAGGGTTAATAGGGAAAAACCGGTCAGGTTGGTCTGGGAAGTGCTCATGGGAGTACCGCTGCCCGTGACATTAAAGGGCAAACTTCGGCAAAGGGCTTCCAACAAACCAGGGACCAAGCTTTCAAAATGGCAGAACAACAGACCAACGGAGTTTTTAAGGAGATTGTGTCCCAGCTCAAGCTGAGCCAGGATGCTGACTACCGCCAGGTCTATCTCGTCGATTTCATTGGTTTGGGCAATAAGGGCGCGAATCATAAGCAAAAACCGTTCCGACAAAACATGTCGGGGCCAAGATCTGCAACCTGGACTTGAGGCCGACCGGGTGCGGCTACTGACTTTGGCCCAAAAAGCATTTAATAGCGATGAGTGGAGACCTCAGCGAAACGGTCCTGGACCGCTTCGAAAGCATCAACGACAGCCGGATCAAACATGTGCCCCTTTTCTGAGAGGATGATTCGACAGGCGTCACGGTGGTTCATGGGCCGTTTGTAAACTCTCATGTCCACCAGAGCGTCAAAGACGTCGGCGATGGACATCACCCGGGCACACAAAGGGATTTGTTCGGCTTTAAGTCCCTTAGGATACCCCTTGCCGTCCCACCGTTCGTGGTGACCCTCGGCAATCATAATGGCAAATTCGTGATATGACTGGTCAGGAACCCTGGAAAAGATACCTCTTAAAAGCTCTCCCCCTACGGTGGTGTGGGTTTTCATAATGGCAAACTCCTCATCGTTGAGGAGGCTGGGCTTCAGCAGGATGACGTCGCTGATGGCGATTTTGCCGACGTCGTGAAGCGGGGCGGCCCGGGACATCATGTCAACGGTGAACTCATTGATTTCGTCAAGAAATTTGTTGCGATTTAAAAGCTCGGTGGCCAGGACATGGACGTATTTGGCCGTACGGGCGACGTGGCCGCCGGTATTTTCATCGCGGTATTCGATCATGTCGGAGAAGGAGGCGATGATGCTATCTTCCAAAACTCTGACCTTGTTCTCCAGTTGCCGGTTATAACTCGACAAGCTCAAATGGACCTCAATGCGGTGGAGAAGGATTTCCCGGTCAGCTGGTTTGTTGATGAAATCTACCGCCCCGCTTTTAAGGGCCCGGACTTCAAGTTCAGTGTTATGGGATGAGGTTAGAAAGATGACTGGTATATGTCTTAAAGCCATATTCTTCTTGATCTTGGCCAGAGTCTCAAATCCATCCATTTCCGGCATCTCAATATCCAAAAGAATAAGATCCGGTATGATTTGATAACACATTAACAGAGCTTGAGACCCCGACTTGGCCAAAGAAATATCATAAGTGTCCTCTAGCATCGAATTTATTTGCTGAAGTGTCATTAAATTGTCATCAATAATCAGAAGATTGCTCATAAAAAACTCTTAAGCAAAGGCTAACTCTTTGCTTGGCAGGCAAAAGGCAAATTTCAATTAAAAAAACAATAAATAAGTATTTATTAGAAAAAAATACTGACGAAATTTAAAAACATACTTAATAATTAAAAAGTATGAGTAAAATATTTAAAAAAAATTACAAAAAGATCAACATGTTGCTAGTTTTACATAAGTTAGCGTTGCGCGGGCTGTCATTGATTAATTAGCTCCAAGTACTTGCTATTTTTATGCACGTAGAGTTAAGCAAAGCCCTTTCGTTTTAGGTGGTAAAGCAGGCTATTAAGGAAAAAAAAGGAAGTTTGCCCTCATATATATAGCAAGAAATGCCGGTCAAAGGCAAGTAAAATTCAATTCGGCAGGTTCAGGCGCTGGCGGCAGCTAGTCGACTTGGAGAAAAACAAATGACATTTTGATGGCCTGGCTATATGGTTGTACGATTGAATTAAATTTTATAAAAATAAAAAGCCCTGGCTTGGTGGATGAAAAAATGTCAAATAGAATTGTCAAATTTTTACCTTTTATTATACTGAAAACTATCTAAAAATTCACAGCTGTCCAAGAAAAAATCAAGAATCCACGGTAGCTTAGGAAACTAATGTTTTACGGGCCTAAGAGCGCGGCCATTAACTATGCACAATTAATACGATAAAAAGAATTATGTTTA
>JAISWF010000218.1 GCA_031271165.1 Deltaproteobacteria bacterium | reverse complement strand
TTTCCACTAATAAAAAGAGACCTTCTTGCCGGCCACCGACCGTGGATAAACTCTTTTGGCTGGTGTAAGCTACTTCAAGACCGAGGCTATGCTACATCTCTAATTGAGGAATATTTCATAAATAAATAGGCGTCCACCTATAAAACATTGATTTTTATTGTGATAGACTGTTAAAACCTCTCATATTGAAAAATGGATGCTGATACTTATAGTGACTGGGTCGGAGCGGGAATTATGAAATTTCAACAGTAATTCTAATTTTGGAAAATGCAACGAGAGCTTTACGCCTCTTTTGGGATATGGAGAATGAAATGAAGACCTACGTCAGTTCCAAGCAGAGTTGACTTATTTATATCTAATCAAGCTAGGAGGATTAGTATATGGGTGTGCATTTTTTAATAGGCTTTTATGGCTGATGGATTAATTATCTTTAAATATTCTTCTCTTAATCATCCTTTTCGTCTATATCGTCTTTATCAGTATTATCTTCGTCTACAATGCCAATAACAGCCTGCGGATAGTTCCCGGTAGCCCGTTGGTGTACAAAATCCTCAAAATCTTTTAATGCTGCTATTGATTTATCAGATTTTAAAGTGTCTTTTTTTGTATTAATAAAAAAATAGATTGAATTTTTGATCAAATTTTTGCATTTATCAAATAAAGATCTAACATTATTATATTTAAGTGAAAAATTATCGCTGCTAACTTTTCTAAAACGTAAAAGATATATGATAAGAAGGACGCAATTAAAAAATTTTGATGTATAATTCTTATCTTTAGAGTTTTCTTCCATCAGTGAGACAGCAAGATGTGCTAAATACCAGGCAGTTGTTTCAGTTAAGCATCTTGGTGCATTCTCTCTATAGCGTAAAATACGACTAACTGATCTAATAGAATTAATTGTAACATATTTTTTATTATAATTTTTAGTAATATGCTCATATAGCAGCCGAATATCGCTTTCGTTTTGGAAACATTTACCTGCCGATTCGACCAGTATGTTCTTCATTGATTTACTCCAATCGCCGCCGGTGAGTCCTGTTCGTATGTAGGAAACAATATTTTTCGGTGTAGCCAAATACATCCAGCAAACTCTGGGAAGAACCCTTTTTATTGTTTTGATATCCCGTTTTGCTTCTAGCAGATTAAAATCCTGAGAAAATTTGTTCGCTATTCGGCCTAATAGTTCATTTCCGTCCTCAGTACAGCAAACTCCATTTTCTGTAAAAGGATTGAGGCCATTGGTATGTATTATGCCGCTATCATGCTTATATTTTGATTGTAAGCATCTTTTTGCAATTTTATCAATAAGATCCTTGTAGTTAGACGATGTCGGAGGGGTTTTTTCAAACTCATATATCAGTTCAATATTTTTACATAATGCCGGGTCTTCAGGGTGTGCACAAATTTCCAAAAGAGCAGGCCAGCTCCTTTGGGATTTGGGAGGAGCAAAGCACGGTTTCATCGTAGCGTAATTCATCCGGATACTGCTGCGCCCGCCTAGAAAATATGTATCTCTTGACATGAAGGAGACCTTGGCGAGACCAGCGGCAGGTTTCATATTGACACATACATCAAGCAGGATATCTTTTTCTGGAGAAGAGGGAAAGTTGATAGTGTTGCTACGAAATTGAGTTTCCACTTTATCCTGCAGGTTTTCTGCATGTTGGCCTGCTGTATCACCAGGGAAGATGTTTTCGGCAACCTCAAGGGCGTAGTCGTAGTCAGGAGTCCAGCTTTCCAGTTTATCGCATTCTTCCCGCACTTCATCATAAGATTTGAACCGAGTTCGGACCCAATGCCGAATAAGACGAGCTTGACATGTTGTAAGCTCAGGAGGAAGATGAGACAGGGAATCTCCAGAACTTGGAGGAACTGCGCCTTTACATAATATAATCTCCAGTTGTCTTCTGCCGCTAGGGAGTTCAAACTTACCAGTAATCTTATCCTCAAAATCGTGTCCGCCAAGCACTTCCTGGGCATTGAGCAAAGGATGCCATTGTCTCTTGCCATTTGTTTCTGTGAATAGATATAATTGCGGCATAGTATCCAGATAGGCCGGAATATCAGCAAGTCGACGCTCACCGTAGATAGCGGCACCCTCTGCGACAGCTATGTTGCTTGGGGATAGCCATATTGTATTAATTTGTGCCTGCTTTGAATGTTTTTGAAATTTTTTCTCTTTAAGTGGCGCTAATACAGTACAAAGCCAGGTTTTTAAAGTATCGTCAGACACTAATGGACCACAGACTATAACACCGCGAAGAGCTTCCGGTGGAAACTCATTAAGCATCTTTTCTATTTCACAAGCCGCCTGATTAGGGAAAGTCGACCCAGGTTTGTAGTCTTTCAGCGTACAAGACGAGTGAAGAATTTCCCTTAACATTGAATTTGAGCGGGCGGGAGTTTTTTCAATGGCCGCATTCATGTCGACTGGGTTCCAGAACTGCCAACCTTTAGCTGTACTCCAGGGACGTGGTAATAATTTTTCGTCAAATGGGCGGTTAGCGATTGCCTGCCATACTTCTGGGAAGGTGGTAAATAATTGCCAATAAGCACCAAAGTCATTAGTTTCACACAGAGCCTCAATGACATTGCCAGCCCAGTCTATGCCTGCAAGCTCTGGCATTTCCAGGGGGCGGTCCCGCAATGGCAGGATGTAAATATTGTTATTATGTGGGTAATAACGTAGACGCAATGTAGTAAATTCCAGGGCGTCCGCACCGAAGTACAAAATATGAATATGAGCATTCGGGTCGGTTGCTTTGAGCGTATCTCTCAATTTCTGTTCAGTATGATTTAGCCAAGCTAGGGCGACGGCCACAGGACGCCAAATAAGATATGGTTCTGGCATACCAAGGCCAATGCATTCGTGTAGAAGAGTGTCTTGACCTGTCTCATCCAAAGTGTTGGGAATAGCTATGACAGTTTGCGGACGCACCTCGCCTTCATTTAAATTGGCAAGCTTGTCTTTCATTTTAGAGTATATATCGCATACAGACTGCGCTAGCATTTTTCCAATGGAAAAGTCCGCTCCATCAGAGCTTCTCCACGTAGCGATACGATCTCCGCTCTCTACCAAAGATCGCCAAAGAACAGGCAATGGTGCGCGGCGAAGAGCTTTAGTTGAATTCGTATATATTTTTGCTTCCAGCGGCCAAGAAAGCCCTGTATGTGTTCGCTGAAATTTAGCTTCAGCCCCAGTCGTGATTCGTCCCAAGATTCCTTGAGGCAACAACACGTCAATCAATCTAAATCCTTCGTCAGTCTGCGGTTCCTGCAGTTCCCGCCCCCGGCACACGACTGAGTCCATTAATCCAAAATTGGCTATCCCCAAGACTTTTGTCATTGAATGGCCTTCTCAATACATTCTTGTAACAAGAAAGCCATGTCTTCCAACTTAGAAGCCCATTTTCTTGGGTCGGCGGGTATTTTAAGTACCAGTGTGCCTCCGGTTGGACAATAAAAATCCACATTTTCGCCTGCGAGGTCACTGGCGATAATCATGCCTGAAAGTTTTGGGAAATTTGTTTGGTATTCACCTAACATTGCTTCATGGAAATTTAAAGAAACTTGAGCTGAGCAACTGACTACATTACAGTCCACATTATGTGTCGATGATGCGGTATGCACGGCCCAGATAATGATGACGCGACGTTCCTGTCGACCTATACGTTCCAGCACCAAGTACAGGTGACCGCCTGTACGCGCAAGGTCGGTTGTGGCGACGTGGGCGTTTGCATCTTCCGGGTGTACTATTTCGAGAATCCAGTGCCCAGATTTCATATTTTTATCCGGCGTTATAACAAAGGGGCCAGGTTCGCTACCTGCTACTATACGACAGCCGAGGCGTTGTTCTTTGAGGACAAACATGGATGCCTGCATAAGTGGACTAGCAAAAGGCGTTCCATCATTTAAGTTTTTTTCTTTCATGCTTAAAAGAGCGGCTCCTATCAGCATGCGGGTAATATCAGCCCAAGTACGTGATTGCCAGTCCCAAGAGCGGTCCTCTTCGTCCTCTTGGCGTAAAAGACGTTGATAATTTTGCCATATCTCGCGATAGCGTATATCACTTTGCAGAACGTAATTTGGTTTAACCCGTGAACGCAATTGAGAGACATTTTGCAAGTTGGCATTCATAGCCAGTTCAGTACAGATGTTTTGGAACTGTCGGACAGATTTGCCTCGACTTGATTGCGAAAATTGTTTGCCAACTACTATCGTCATATATCGCTGGGCCGTCAATTTACAGCGCATAAGAAAATCTTTGAGTACCTTGTTTTCCAACGTGTCAAAAGATTCTTTCCTTGAGATTCCCATCAATGACTGGCGATGAGAAGCGGCTTTTTGTGCCATCGTGTCACCTGGCTGGCGGATGTACCACCGCAAACAAGCGGTATCGGTTTCGGCAATTCGTTCAACCGGCAACAGAGTGCGTTCTCGAAGAAGAATTTTCCGGGCCATCCTAACAGTGGGACTTAATTTTGTGTGCATTTGTTGTGCAATGTGAACAATAAGAGCCATACGTGGCTCATTGATGTCCTCTGTTAGCGAATTGAGATATTTATAAATCTCTTGCCATGGGAGTTGATTTTCTGAGGCTTGCCTTGTGAGTTGGTTATCTGAGATTTTCCGTTTATATCCATCAATGCAGTCATCAAAAAACTGGCTCCAAGCCATGACGGTCTTAGCCAAATCGGAGGGCTCACCTCCGTATAATGGCGACATAGCCATCTCTGGATTGAACTTGAGATTTAATGCTTGATTGCCAGAATACACCATCATGTTCTGTCGCACCGCCGATAGAAAATTTTTTTCTCGCGTGGCCAGAACACCATGTGGCATCTCATAAAGGCGGTATTGCCCTTGAAGAGAGGTGAAAGGCGTTCCGTGAGGCACGAACTGTTCATTGCGCTTCGGGAGTAAAAATTTAATATTTTCAGCGACAACAATAACAGGGCTTCCGAAATACGGGAAAGAAATATTGTCATTAGTTGTGACAATCTCTTCGCGAGTCGTAGACCAAGGCCATAGGCGGATTTGAATGTCTACCCGTTGCGCCATGTTTCAGGAATCCTCATCAACACGGCGCGTTACTCCGCGCCAGTGGAACATTCCGGTAGTAGTGCTTTCTTGCTGCGCTTTACGGAAAGCATCCTCCAAAGGAGCATCCCCGAGTTTCTGAATAATTGTCCCGATCGTTTGGAGCGTTGCAGTCCACGCTGATTCGTTCATATCTAGACCACGTAGCTTGGGCAATATTTTTTGCTCAATCTGATCGGCAAAAGCCAGTTTATAGCGATTGTCGTCTTCAGTTCGAGGATAATTTGCAACATAAGCCAACATAGCTTGGCGTACGCGAAACCCAAAGGGAAGACCGATTCCGTCAAGTGAAGAGTTAAGCTCCCAGATCCATCGGTTAACTTCTTTTTGCCAATCGCTATCTTTCGGGTAACGGAGCCAACTTTTCCAGGTCGAAAAAAGCAAAGAACGTTCACGATCACGTTTACGTTCATGTTTTCCGTCACGGTTACTGGGCAAACTGTGTTCGTGTATTTGGTCCGCTTTTTCGTCCGGTTTTCCGAAACGGAGTACGTTAGAACGATCAAGGACCTTGTCGGAAAGTGTTTGTGTTGTTTCGTCCTCATTCATTGTGCCGACAAAGAATATATTCTTGGGCACCCATACCCTGAAATGGCGAGCTCCTGGACCAGCGTCGAGTTCAAGTTCAGCTTGAATGCGCATCATTTCGTTGGACGGGTCATCCACCATTCGCTGGAGTTCCAATTTGGAAAGGAACTCACTGAAATAATATTCTGTCCTGGCTAAGTTCATTTCATCAAGCAAAACAAGCAACATACGGTGATGCACCAACTCGTTGGCTTTGAAGTCCTTAACATAGTTATAAGGATCCATCCGTACGAGTGCGCGGGACAATTCCGACGCCTTATATTTTTTCTCAAGATAGTTATAGAAACCAAACATGTCCTGTGGAGAATCCCAACGTGGCTGAACGGCCATTACAAGCCGGTGCATCCCCATGAACTCCGCATAACGGATAGGTAAAAGTGTTTTACCTGTGCCGGAGACTCCAGCAAGGACGGTTAGAGGGTTGATGTCATGACACTTCAAAGATGTATGGAAAGCATCAATGACTCTTTTAGAAAAGAAATATCCTGCAACGCGCAAGGTATCTCGAAATTGATGTAATAGATTGGATTCATTGAGTTCTTTGGTTTCATCAGTAAACGCATCACGGTCCAGACAAGTGGGAGGCACTTTAAGTAAGTCATCATAGGGAGCTTCTTTATCACCTATGGAGGCAGAGCCACCAAATTGGCCACGTAGCTTTTCCAATTCAACAGTTAGAGCTTCTTTGCGGGCAGTTAGGGCGCTGACTTCATGTTGCATGGTTATTTGTGTTCCTCGCTCAGTTGTGGCCACTTGGCGCAGCTTGGCAAGTTCTTCCTGCGTTTTGAGCTTTTCGTTTCTAAGTACCTTAATCTGCTCTATATGGGAGGAAATGTCGTGTTCCAGCATCTGCGCTTGAACGGACAAGGCTGTATATTTGGTCTCTATCTCCGCAGTTCGTCCAGCTTGGACTTTTAGGTCTTCAATCTCACTGCGCAACTCTTCCAGTTGGCGTTCCAAAACGGTAGTCTTCTTTTTTGTGTCATCAAGATTGATTCGTAGCTTTTCCAATTCCACAGTTAGAGCTTCTTTGCGAGCAGTGAGGGTGTTGACTTCCTGTTGTACAGTTATTTGTGTTCCTCGCTCAGTTGTGGCCATCTGGCGTAGTTTGGCAAGTTCTTCTTGGGTTTTGAGCTTCTCGATTTTAAGCACCTTAAGTGTTTGCTTATGGGAGGAAATATCATGTTCCAGTAGCTGTGCTTGCACGGACAAGGCTGTATACTTGGCCTCTATCTCCGCAGTTCGTCCTGCAAGAACTTTTTGGCTTTCAATCTCACGGCGCAACTCTTCTAGTTGACGCTCTAAAACGGTAGCCTCTGCATTTTTGGCATCAAGGGCGCTGATTTCTTTCTTCAATTCGTCTAAATGTTGACGTTTTAGTTCAATTTGGTGATCAAGACCGCCGATTTGCCGCTCTAATTCATCTAAACTCCGGCGCTTTAGTTCAAGTTGGTATTCAAAATCACCAGCTTTGGAAATCAACTCATGGTTTTCCTGGCGCTTCGCTGCAAGGGCTTTCTCTAATTGAGTAAGCTCGGCTCGGACCAACTCTTGTTGGCGCCGTTCGCCTTCCAACTTAAAAATTTCGGATTTCTGGTTTGTGAGCTTCTCTTTTAGAACGGTGACATCGGCCAGAAGTTGTTCTTTCAGAGCGGCAAGTTTGGCAATATCTCCGCTGTCTCCTGTCAGAGCGCGAATGCGTGAGCGCTGATAGACATGGTAGCCAAAAATGACCAGCAAAAGCAGCAAGAGAAAAGCACTTGCGACAATCCATGTTCCTGCCGGAAGAAAAGGAATAAAGACACCGTCCATAAATAAATCCTGTATTTGGTTTATTGATTATCAGAAGTATTGTGTTGTGGTGCTTGTAGCGCCATGATGGAGGTGGACATTGTATCCAGATCTTGTTGCATCTGATTGAGCAGTTTGGCCAAGGCCGCCCCATTTTCATTGTTTAACCGATTGCTAGACTGAAGTTCTGATGCTACTGTTGATAATGATTGCTCCCTTTGGTCCAGCGCATCAATGGCACTTTGAATATTGGTAATTCCTATCCGTACAATTTCAATCTGGTTTTCAAGCGTAATGGTTTGAGCTGTTATTGATGATACAGTGTTTATCAACGTGTCGGCAACCGGCTGCAGTTGTTCTTCTACTTCAACTATTTTTGCCAAAGGTGTCTGAGAACGCTGTGTCCATTGCTTTATTTCAGTTTCCAAATTTTGAAGCACTATTCCGAATCGTTGGCTTTCAGCGGTCAGAGCCTGAATTTGCCCTTGAAATGTCTGATTTGATGTTCCACCTTGGGATAGTATCTGTTCGAAAGAGACGGCATGTCGTTCCAAAGCAGCAATATGGCGCTCTACAGTTTGCAGGCGAGTCTGCATTGTGGCTATTTCCACATCGATATTGCGTGTTGCGGTCTTAACATTCGTTGTTTGACGTACATACTCGTTGCTGGCGGCGTCCGCTTTGGAAACTGAAGTTTGTAACAGAGTAGCCATAGAATCAACGGTTTTTTTAAAGCTGTCCAGTGATTTTTGATCTTCGGTTAGGCGAGTCAAAAGTTCTTGCGCATGTGCACTTGAACGTTCAAGTCCTTGAATATCAGCCGTAAGTGTAGCTGCTTGTTTTTGTTGTTCCGAGATAGTTGAACGCAGTAATGTTTCTTGGCTTTGTAACGCTGCAAGCTCTTGTTTCGCTGCAGCCACAAGAGGGCTTGTATCAGCCAGTTCGCTTTGTACTTGACCTAATTCTTGGCGAAGTGCATTTATTCGGCTTATAAGTTCCGTATTATTTCCACCGAGCCGTGTTGTTTCCTCGGTTAGGCGAGTCAAAAGTTCTTGCGCATGTGCACTTGAACGTTCAAGCCCTTGAATATCAGCCGTAAGTGTAGCTGCTTGTTTTTGTTGTTCCAAGACAGTTGAGCGCAGGAGTGCTTCCTGGTTTTGTAATGTTGCCAGTTCTTGTTTCGCTTCGGCCACGAGCGGGCTTGTGATAGCTAGCTCGCCTTGTGCTTGTCCTAATTCTTGGCGAAGTGAATTTATTCGGCTAATAAGTTCCGCATTACTTCCACTGAGTTGTGCCGTTTCCTCTGTGAGTATCTGGCGTTGTTGGGTCAGTTTTTCTATAGTTTGTTGGAGATTTTTCTGCGAACCTTCTAAACTGGTGACGGACACTGTCAGTTCTTCATATCGTTTTTCAAGTTGTGGCAATTCTTCGCTGTATTGTTTGAAAGAGTTTTTATCACGTTCTAAAAGAGCTGTTTGCATCCTAATATACTCCCGTTCGTGCTCTATAACCAGAACTTTCCAGCCGGTAACACTTATCAACGCAACAACAATTAGGAGGAATACCCCCATTAGCATAGTGGATGGAAAAGCGGTATCAGAACGTGGAGCATCTATACCAAGAGAGTTCTCTCCTAAGGGCTGAGGTGGAAGTTGAGTATCATAATGTTCTTGGCTCATCCTGCCTCCAAATATTTTCAATAAAATAACATATTTAGTCGGTTTTTATCGCAAGTGACACGTCAAAAAACACAAGACCCGCCACCCGTCCCCTGCAGCAAGAAACCATCAAGCGGTTATCCGTGGATAGAGATTGGTCAGTTTGCACCTTGCGTCATTGGTTTGGAACTATCATTCAATTTGATTTTTCTGTCGTTTTCCTGGTTTTGTCCAAGGACAGTGTTTCACATCTCATTATCTTTTTAAACGGAGTGACCTTGTCAGGTAAACCGTGAGTGTTAAAGATTCTGTTCTTTCTTTCGGCAAAGTTCATCAAAAACTTTTGCCATGTTTCGGGATATAGTCCAGCTTATTTAATATTTCTGGACTCGTTCGGAACAAAGGCCGCATCCGACGCTGCCGGACAGTGAGTTTTAATTTTGCATTAGACCAGCTCAGTGCTGTTAACATTAGGTAAGTTCAAGAAGGCCAGTTGCTGGATCTATCGGGTCCAATCGTTGTATAACTTTCAGTTAGGTTAGGCTTTATCCAGCCCTCATAAGGACCGCAAATTTGAACAGGTCATAAGCTTTGGCTACATTAACACTCAATGTCGTATTTTCCCATCAAGCCAGATATCCCCGTGCGGTCTAAGCTCTCTAATGATTGATAGGGCCCTTAGGCCAGCGTCAACCTGGGTTGGTTGGTATACACCTCATTTTTACGCTGCCAAGGTTTGAAGAGTACTTGTGCAAAGTCTTTCGAATGGTCTCGTGCGAGATGGGCGCCCCTGAAGTGGTGCCAACATTCTGAGCGAACATAGATTGGTTCTGTTCACCTTATCCTCGAAAGGCAATTTGATCAAGTGGGCTCTTAGCAGGCCAACTTGATCATATGAGCATAATCTTCGTCGACATGGTTAGGTTGTGGGCTTTAGGAACGCCGTTAAAGCAGACCTCAACCAAACTATCTAATATCCTCAATAGAGCGGCGATGGGTTAAAAGAGATTCGGTGGTTTACTGGTGAGGTTTAGTATTTTCGCCGGAATGTAAGAGAGTAAAAATTTTACAAATTTAGAAATTGACGAGTTTCCGTACTTCATATTTTACAAGCTTGTTACTAACTCAATTGGATATTTTAATAGTTTTACCAGCATCTTAGTAATTGAGATTTGCAAATCTGGAATATCATCTCAATCAGTTATCGCATTTTTTCCCCATCACAACAGGGAAACATGGACAGGCTGGTCATTTAACTTAAAGTAATACTCAATTTAAGATTTCTTATAAATTAAGTCATTTATTTAAGTTATAGTCTAAATAAATATAAATTAACGTATTTATAAGTTATTATTCATGAAAATATTGCTGAAAAATCTAATAATCGCTACATGTATAAAAAAATATATTAAATAGTCATCATTTTTTTGATCAAACTATTAAAAGCATTAATTATAAATACGATTTTAGCATATTAAATTGATAAATTTGAATATTTATAATGATAAAGTTAATATTGCTTGGTTAATGTTATTAGTAGTCCGTGCAAGTCTAATAAATTGCAATAATTACTGACAACTAAGTCCGCTTCCAATGCCAAGTATAAATAATCTTTTCCTGAAATACTCAACAAACTGCCCCAAGGATTTTCTTCCAACTTCATGGTGTTCTCTGGACTCTTCCTCTGTCCGCTAACTCGCAAATGGACAAAAGCTGGACCATACCTTTCCCGCCAGAAAGCAACATCATCGGGACCAGATATACAGTCTATAACAATTTTTTTCTTTAGGTTCAATAGGGTCTTGATATTTTTGGTCCGAGAACGTCCTTTGGGTCTATCATAGCTTATTAACGGCCCTGGTTCATCTGATGAAGTATCGTCTTCGGCTTGATTGTTCAATTCCAGGGAGGTTTCTCCGGTTTGACCCGAGGACTGTTGACCAAACCAATGCTCAGGTTCCTGAGCTTTGTCCAGGGGATACTGTGACCCAGGGTTTTGCCTTGAGTTGGCCGCCGTATCATTAAAATGTTCTACCGAGGTCAGAAGTTTGCGGGCGAAACGGCCAGAAACGTGCAGAAAACCGTGCTGGTTTGACAAATATTCGGCGGCTGTGGTCTTGCCTGCCCCGGGAGGGCCGCTAAGCCCAAAGACGGTTCTGGTCAGCCATCTGGGCAGAGCACCCTCGGGGTTGGGAAACAAAAACAGGTCCTGACCGTATTTTTGACGAAAAAAACGACCGGTCCAGAAAAAATGTCCAGCCAAGGAGGTAATCAAGGCCTCAAGCTCGGGTTGAGAAGCTTTTTGAAATTTTCCTTCCAGTCCGTACTCCAGAAGACCCCGCCAGCCTTTGTTGTTCCCATGGTATTCCGGGGAAAAGCTTAAAACCATAGTCAACAATTCCGGTGAGGTTAAAATGACCGGATAACCGCAAGAGCGGAGTTCGGCGGCTAATTTTAAAATTTCTGGGTCGGGAGAGGGAAGGGAGATTTCCGGAGGTTTAGAAGGCTTGGACTGAGCTTGGATAGAACTTTGAGGAGCCCCTTCAAAATGCGAACGCCATTGGTCTAAATATTTCGATGGAATTCGGCAGCCAATAACGATTACCTTGGGCTTCCAGGCACTCAGAAACAGCCCCAGCTCGGCCTGGCCTTCAACCAGCTGTGTGGTTGCAAAGTTTCCGGCCAGGCGGGTAGCAGCCAGAGGGAAAGTCCTGGTTTCACAGTCCCGCCTAGCCTGGTCGCAACTTGAGGCTTCCATCTGGTCACAAGTCTGGTTTTTCCGACCGGACTGAGCTTGACTGCAACTTGAAGCTTCTCTTTGGTCTCCAGTCTGGTTTTGCCAAACGGACTGAGTCTGGCCGCAATCTGAAGCCCTCCCTTGAGCTCCAGCTTTGTCTTCCCAACCTGACTCGGTTTGGCTCCAGCTTGAGGTTTCAGTTTGGTCAACGGCCGGGTTTTTCCGGTCCGATCCGGCCAGAATTTGGTCCTGACTACAACAAGCCCCATCGCTTTGGGCGGAAGTTCGGTTGGCCTCAGAGGGGACGGTTGACAGACAATCGCTTGGTAGGCGGCTATCGCCGATATCTGGACAAACCTGGTAGCTACCATCGGTTGATTGGGCGTTGGGTTCGTTACCTATTCTTGGATCATGGTTGACCATATGATGGTGGCCAAAGGAGGTCGGTTGGCCAAAATTTTCTGGGATTGACAACTTGAAATGTGGCCCCTTTGGAAGCGTCCCTCCTAATGTCCGCTTCCTTTTTTCTAGTAGTCTTTTCGGTGGAGGCTTCTTTTCTGGTGGCCTTTTCCAGTGAGTCATCAGGTCCCGCTTCAAAGATGCCTTTGGGAGTACTACTTCGGTCACTATCGGCGCTTTCTTCTCCGCTTAGTTTTGATTTTTTGAACGAACTGCCAACAGGCCAAAGACCGACTATGACCAATTCCCTTAAGCAGATTTGTCGGTTTAAAAATCCGTAGTCGAGTTTCTGGCGTTGGAGAACACTGATATTTTCTGGTTGAGGCTTGGGTCCGATGATTGATTTTTCGGCCATTGCCCCAAAGATATTATTAAGCCCAGCTACTTGCGGTAAAAGTCCTTTTTCTATTCTCATCATCACGCAGGCGTCAAAAATATACTTCATGCCTTCTACGTCGGCTTGGTTGTACCGGATGAGCTTGGCCAGGGTCTGATGGTCTCCAGATTTGTATTCTCCCCACTTCCGGACGGCCGCTCGGCCGTCCCCGGAGGCCTCCGGCCGAAAGAGGCCTAATTCTTTTTCAATGACTTTTTGGCCCCCTTTAAAGCCTGTCTGCCCGCAAAAATACCTCAGATCTACATGGACCTTGGGTAGTGGGAGCTGTCCGAAATGCTTTTCCAAAAACTTCAAATCAAAGATTTTGCCGTTAAAGGTAACCAGGGCTTTGGCTGAAGCCAGATCTTTGAGAAATTGTTCGGGAGAGTCTCGGCCGGCCACGTAGACCTGATAACCTTGGCCCACCGACCAACCGATCAGTGTTATCCAGTGTTGTTCCAGAGTTAGACCGGTGGTTTCAATGTCGACAAAGATAACCTGTTCAGGGTAGGCCAGAGCCAGGCGGAAATGTTCACTGAGGGGCCATGAGTCCAGAAAAAAGTCGACCTCTCCCTCTTGGAGGGCTTTAAGGGACTGGGCATACCAGTCAGTAAGGAAACTGATCGGCCCCTTGGTCCCGCCCTTGGGCAGGGTTTTGGCGGCCTTCAACTGGTAGGTGACTAAATCTTCCCAGGTTAAAATTCCTTTAGCCCAAAGGGCTTTCTCCTTGATCAAATTTTTGTATCCAGGCACATGTAAAAAACTAGATTTTATCATTTAATATTTTATGCTTTCAAATATGATATTAAATTTTGATAAAAATAATCTATCAAAAAATATAATTAAAGATAATAAAATAATAGAAATCTATTATAATAGATTATAATCTATTATAACGCAATATGTTAGATTGTGTTGCGATAAACGTAATCTAATTTCAGCTGAGGAGCTACAATGACATCGTAGCCCAAATGACAAAACCAGAGACAACATTGGCTAAGATGGCAGCCAGTTTCTGGCGAAAAAGGATAGGGAGCGCCCCAAGACGACAGTCTGCCAGAAAACGCTCCGTTTGGCCGCCGGGTGATTTAGGGGCTAAGTCCTGGTTTGGGTCAAGGCGTAGGCTGAATCGGCGATCGCCAGAGCCACTGCGTCGGCTGCCCTGGCCCCCAGCCAACTTGGGTCTGTCTCTGGGCCCTGGTTATTGGAAAGAGCGAAGACGGTATCGCCGTCAAAAAGGAGGTGGGCCGGGTAAATTGACCTGGCCAGACCGGCCGAGGCCATCATGGCTAGCCTTCGGCAGCCGAGCTTAGAGAGCCTGGCGTTGGTGGCCACGACTACCAAGACTGTGTTTGAAGGAAAACCTTCGTCGTTAGTGGCGCTTAAATGGCGAAGAGATGAGAGGATTTCTTCTTTATTAGCTAACCCCCCGTCCGGTCTCTTCAGCCCGGAAATGATCTGGCTGGTGAGTGGGTCAAGTATGCTTCCCAAGGGATTTACCACGGCCAAGGCTGCAACCATTATTTCATCTTCCGCTACCCCGTAGGAACCAAGTCCCGAAGGGCTGGAAGCGTTTAGGCCGCCAAGCTTTCCAGAGGCAGCTGATTTACCGGCTCCGTACCTTCCGGAAGTGACCGGTCGAGTAGAGGCGTTTTTGGCTGCCTCATAGCCGGAGCTATCGTTGGGGAGAGTTCCGCCGGAGAGGTTAAACGGATAGTCGTAAATCGCAGCCCCTGGAACCAACGGGACCTTGACAGCTCCAGTGTCCAGACCGATGCCTTGCTCTCTGAGATAGCGAACCACCCCGGCGGCGGCCGATAGCCCAAAGCTACTGCCCCCAGCCAAGACCAGCCCGTGGATTAATTCTACGGTTTTTTCCGGATTCAGAAGATCGCTTTCGTGACTGGCCGGGGCAAAGCCCGGGCAGTGGACCGAAGCTGTTACTCCTTCCGGGGCCAGAATGACCGTACACCCGGTAAGATTGATTGGATCCTCCCAGTGGCCGACCGAGAGACCTTTAATGTCGGTTAGGCTGATTTTATCCATAATTTTTCCATTTTTTTTCGATTAATATCTTTAAAATATTATATTTTTAAACAAGTAAACAAGCAAATTATTAAAGACAGTCCACTCAACCGTTTGGTCCCCAAGAAAGGTCGGGTCACTTTAAGAATATTGCCGGAAAAGCGTGGCCTGAAAAGCTGACTCAGACGTCTGAACATTCGGTCTGAGCCAAGGATTTATGAAAATTCTCATTTTGGCCGATAAAACAAAGGGAGTCTCTTTGTTGCACTTGGGAGCCCGGGCCTCTGGGTCCGGGCTCTATCTTAATCTATTGCGGCCGGCGGAAAGTATGAATCAGGACTTGGAACAGGCCCTCAAAGCCCTCCGAACCGACGGTGATTTAAGGTCTTTTGCTGCGGCGATCAAGAACCTGACCTTGATCGGTCTGGCTTTAGGGCCTGAAACAGGACCATTCCAGGATCTTACCTTGGCCAAGGTCCAGGGTCACCACCGGGGCCGAGAGGTGGTATTTCTGGCCGTCTTTGGGGCCGGGCCAGCGGCCGAGGTCTTTATCGAAAAACAAAGAGCCCAGATCCCGGTGGAAGGGGAGGTCCGGGTTTTGTCTGTCCCGGCCGTAAAACTTTTGTCTTATGCGACCACCAAAGGTCTTGGAGTTTGGTTTGAGCCCGATCCCGAAGGCGGGGAAGGGGGCCGTTTTTTAACTTCCACTGAGACGGCCCGCCTTTTGGAGAATGCTGGTCCTTCGCCAGGGCCGATGGTCAGGGTGCCTATTCGGGATTTAGATTTGAGTCGCTCCAGAACCCTAAAGGAACTGTGCGAACTCTTCTTTGACGAAAACCCGGCTGAACTGGGCATCCGCCTGGGACGTCTGGTGGCCACTGGTGTGGTTGAAGGGTCTGCCTCGCCGTCTGAGCCCGATGAGATTCTTTACGAACCATTGGCCGCCTTTTACCTGGGCTTTGGCGGCAGCAGCGAAAGAGCCCGGGAATTTCGGGAGTGGTTTAAGACCTTAATCACGACCGCCTTCTTTGAGCAGGACAACTTGGCCGGTGAAATTATGGCTCTGTCTAAAGAAAACCGGGAGCTCAAAAAGAATTTAGATTTTTCCGAGAATTTTAAACAAAAAGTCAAAAGAGAGTACCAAAAATTAAAAACGAGGTTTGAGGAGGCCCAGCTGGCCGCCGCTGGAGCGGCTCAAATCAATCAAAATGAATTGGAAAAAGAAAGGGACTTGCGGCAAAAAGAGGGCCGGACCCTGAGTCGGCTTCATCGGGAAATAGTCCGGTTAGAAAGCGATCTTCTGGCTTCCGAGGAGTGGCCCTACCCCTTAAGTTTGGCCGAGATCTCGTTGGCCGCTGAAAAACTCTATTCCTCCAAGCTCATCATTGTTAACGGTCCTAACCGAGTGGAACTGTCCGACGCGGCCATGGACCGCAATCGGCAGCTCGTGGCCGAAGCCGTTGGGATGTTTCGGGCTTTAGCTCTCCATCTCCACCCCATGCGGTTTAAATATGGCTCTTACGATCCAGAGCGTTTTACCCGGATAACGGGTCTTAATTTGACGGTTCCCGTCGGACGGGACTACGCCTCAAGCACGGTCTGTACCAGGCGGGTTGAGTGGCGAGGTCAATACGTGGTCTGCAACAACTACATCCAATGTAAAAGCGATGACTACAGGCTTCTTTTACACTTTCAGACCCTTGATGAAGAAAGAAAGTTTTTGGTCTCTCACTTGACTGTTTTTGCCGTTTCTGGACTGTTCAAGCTGGTCCCCGGCCAGGACTGAGACCTGAAAACAATTACCTTTCAGGGGGAGCTACTGGCCAAAGTTATGAAATTTAAAAAAGTTTTTTGATTTCTTTGACTGCTTTGATTTCTTTGACTTCTTTGATTCTTTTGGCCTCTGTCTTTTACCCTCCTGCAATACCTTATTATTTTTAAAATCGTAACTGATTTATTGGCATCTTGTAGCTGGGAATATTTTAGTTTAGGCGCTTTCGAGTTGGTTTCCAGCCTTCCAAATTCGCTTGCGATGGGCGACAACCCTGTCGTTAGACATTTGACCTTCTCTGGGTCTTGGGTTGAAATTGGTTTTACGGCTGTTAGGGCGACTGTTGGCGTCTTGAACTTCTTGGGATTCTTCGAAGTTTGAATATTTTAGTAGTCTTGGATTTTTTAGACTTCTTGGACTATTGAGCTTCTTGAATTGCTTGGGCGTCTTGGTCTGGGGCTTGACATTGTCTTGGGGTTGGTCGGAGCTTATGGTTGCTCTTGGCCTGGGTTTAACACTTGATTTTGGTCTGGAGTTGGGCTTGCTTGGGCTGGTTTGGTCTGGCTCTGGTTTGAGCTTGGCCTTAAATTATCTTGATTTGATCGATTACTCTTGGTCGGAAAGGTGACGAATAATTGTCCGTCGGTTTGAGATCAATGAGATGCTCTTGGTATCCATTTGGTCCATGGGTGGGTCCATGGCTTGGTCTATAGCTGCTTGAGCTGTAAAGGTCGGTCGGGGACTGGACACCAGCCGTCAAATTTTGGTCGGCTGATAATTTTCAGGCTGACATCCGTCATCTCAGGTATTCTTAGGCCCCTGGTCCGGCGGGGGGCTATCCGGCCGTGAAGACATGTTGACCGGGAAATAATTTAGGAAAAGGGCTTGCCAGGCACTGAAACAGTCGATTATAAAGAGCTCACGAACTTACGAGCTCATGGACTTACGAACTCACCCAAGCTTCGATGTTCTACAGCTCGATATTTCAGCCCTCAATAACCTGTGGCCAGAAGGTCTTCAGCCAAGCTCATGGGAGTGCCAGTCTTGAGCACCCCTCCCAGCAGGTCACCTAATTATGTTATCAGCTAACTCCTTACCAGAATACCAGTAGCTTGTTTAAGTTTTATAGCCTGTTTAAGTCTTAAGTCTGCTAAAGTCTTAAGTTTGTTTAGTAGCTTAATTGGCCAGAGGACAAACTGTCAGGCCATTTCGCTTCCCAGCCCAAAATGGGCCTGCCTGACGTCAGCATTTGACCTTGACCAACCTAACAAGTACAAATGTTCGCCAGCAGGTCCTTTTAAAGCCATATCCAAAGCTCCATTCAAAGCCAAAACCACATTCAAAGTCACAATCAAAGCTATATTGTTCCGTCCAGGGGGTTAGACAAGTGCAGGCCAAGAGTTCTTCGGTCAGTTCTTGGCCAAACCAGCACTCTTTATCCTGAACAAATTCCCTGGTTCCCTTGGCCTGGGGGAGCTGGCCAGGCCTAAACTGACCGTCCTGGAATCTTGGTAACATTTCCTCTGGTGGACAGGTTTTTAGATGGTCATCCCCCGGAGGCGGTTAATGCGTTCTTCAGTTGGGGGATGGGTGGAGAAAAGGTTTTTGAAGGTGCTCACCGACAAAGGGTTGACAATGTAAAGTGAAGCAGTTTCCGGGCTGGCTGAGGCCATGGGGATGCGACCCTGGGAGCGTTGGAGTTTGTCCAGGGCCGAGGCCAGTCCCAAGGAACTTCCGGCGATGTCGGCTCCGCCGTCGTCGGCGAGGTACTCGCGAGATCTTGATATGGCTGCCTGAATGAGCAAAGCCGCCAACGGGGCCAGAACCGCCAAAAGGATGCCTGCCAAAAGGTTTCCGGCACCACCTCGCCGATTGTCTCCTCTGAAGCCGGAAAATAGGGAAGCAAATTTGGCCATGTTGGCCAAAAACATGATGACGGTGGCCATGACTGCGGCAACGGAGCCGATGAGGATGTCGCGGTGTTTGACGTGGGCCAGTTCGTGACCCAAAACTCCGGCTAATTCCTCACGGTTGACCAATTTGAGAAGCCCGGTGGTGACGGCCACCACGGCGTTTTGGGGGTTGCGACCGGTGGCAAAGGCATTAGGAGCGGGGTCATCAACAATAGCCACCTTAGGGGTGGGTAGGCCCGCTCTTCCGGCCAAGTGTTCAACCAACTTGTAGAGATCGGGGGCGTCGGCTGGGCCGACGACTCGGGCTCGGGTTTTGGCGAGGACCAAACTGGCCGAAAACCAATAGACGCCAATATTGGTGACTAAAGCTATGATAAAGGCTATGATTAACCCCTGTGACCCGCCTATGATCTGTCCAAGAGTCATTATTATAACAGCCATACCAGTCAAAAGCAAACAAGTTTTTATTCGGTTGTCCATTTTCCCTCCTTGACCCAGAAAAGTCACTGAGCGACCCGGTTTGGCGCAGGTTTATAACATAGCTAAAACATGTCGGAAGTTATCGGCCACCCTGGTTTCACCCATAACGGCTGGTCCGTGGCCACATAGAAGAGTCGAGACATCGGCGAGCTTGCTCATGCGGGTGATACTTTCAACAATGGCCTTGGAGTCTCCTCCTTCAAAATCGGTTCGTCCCCAGCCCCGGGCGAAGACCAGATCGCCGGTTACCAAGACTCCGACCTCCGGCCAGTGCAGGCAGATGCTACCTGGGGAGTGGCCCGGGGTAAGATAGATATCCAGAACTTTATCGGAGAGCTCCAGCCTTCCCTCGGCTACCGTTCGTCCGATATGACCTTTGGGAATATCTAAACCCATCCAGCTAAAAAAGCTTAAGCCCGGACCATCGTAAAATACTTTTTCCTCTGGGCTCATGGCTTGGACGGCTCCGTAGTCAGTTTCCAAGATCTCCCCAGCCTCCATGTGATCGGGGTGGCAGTGAGTGTAGAGGACTAACTTGATGCTGGAGGGGTCAATGCCGTCTTTGGCGATCATCTGACTGAGCTTGGGCCAGTTGAACTTGTGGCCGGGGTCAATTAGGATTTTTTCTGGTCCGTCCAAAAGGACCGAGTTGCAGTTGTTTTGAAAAGCGGAAGTGAAAGGATAGTAATAAACCGATTGAGCGACCAGCATGAGTGCCTCTGTCATATCCCCTGTCAAAGGGGCTTATAAAACCGCCCCAAGAGCTTGAAGGACGGGTATAAAGAGCGTCAAAACGGCCGGGTGAGTTTGGGCCGGGACTTGATAATTCACCCACAGCTTAAATTTTTTCTGGTTTTACGTCAAGATTGACCAGCGTAAGCGGTAAAATAATTGTCGGCATTGGTCCTGGTGGAAAGGTTATTTCAACTCAAGCAGTAACCAGCTTACCTACGTCTTATTCATTACGTCCGACTTAAATTTGGTTTTTGGCAGCTTTGAATTATCATAGGGGAAGCACCCTTTATTTTAGTGATTTTGGCAGGGCGAAATTACCAAATTTTAGGCCTGAGTAAACATGTGCATCTTTGGCCATTAAAGCAGAAAAAATCAACAAACAACATATAAGCATCTCAAACAGTAAATTAGGATATCTTA
>JAISWF010000152.1 GCA_031271165.1 Deltaproteobacteria bacterium | reverse complement strand
GGATTTGTCAACACCCTTTTCCTCTCTCGTGTCTGCTCGGCCCAGTTTTTTCAGTACTCACAGGTGCTTTCAATTCACCCCTTGCCCGTGTAGTTAAAATCCAGCACTTGAATTTAGGTGTTAACTAAAGCTTGGACTGGCTGCTTGGATGACCACCCAAGCCTCATCTAAATAGCTATTTTGAATCAATTTTTTCCCGAAATAATCATCCAGCCAAACTGTCAAAATATTTTTTCAACCCGTCAATAAAATACATTGCCCTCCAAGGTCAATCATGATATATTTAGACAGTTTCGGAGCACATAGGGACTTTAGGATACAGGCTTCGAGATTGAACCACACTGGCTACTGCCACCGCTTTTGGCGCCATGAGTAATCCGGCTGACTGCGGGGGCCACCTTGTCTGGTTCGGTCGAGCCCGAGCCTTAGGTTCCTGCTCTTAACCCCTTAACATGAGGAGTTTATAATGGAGAAGGAAGAGAAGAAATTCTCGTCCTCGGAACCGATCAGCATGAGTCAGAGCGATCTGGGCTTCGCCAAAAAAATCGGCGAAGTAGCTGGTACTGACTTGAATTCCTGCCTGACCTGTATGAGTTGTTCAGGTGGATGTCCCATGTATCCCTACATGGACTATGGTCCTCACGGGATCATGAGGCTGGCGGTCCTCGGGCTTAAACAGGAGGCTCTGACCTCCACTACGATCTGGCGCTGCGTGGGCTGTCACACCTGCGCCGCAGTCTGCCCCATGGCTATCAACATTGCCGGAGTCATGGATTATCTTCGCGAGGAATGCCTCAGCGAAAACCTGCCTATCGGGGACAAGCCGATATTTCAATTTCACAAAGCCTTTCTGACCTCGGTCCGCTTTCATGGTCGGGCCTCCAAGGTCGAACTCATGGGCCTTCACAAGCTGTTCACCATCGGCAGCGGTCCCAAAGCCTGGATGCAGGACGCCATTTTGGGTACCAAAATGATCCTCATGCACAAGCTTCATCTCTTGCCGTCGAGGCTGATGAGCTCGGGCATTTCCCAGGTCCGCAAAATCGTGACCGGCGCTTGGCGCGATCGATAGGAGGCCGTCGATGACCGAATACTTGATGGAAGCCACGTATTTCCCTGGCTGTACCATGAAGACCGGCGTGGAGGAGTCCAACATCCCCATGCAGCTCATCTTGGAAAAGCTAAAAATCAAATTTTACGAATTGGAAGACTGGAATTGCTGCGGCTCATCGTCGGGCCATGCCGTCAACCACGAGATCTCCACTGCCATGGGCGCCCGCAACCAGTCCAAAGCCCCCAAGGGCCGGCCCATCGTCATCCCCTGCCCTAACTGCTTCCGCAACTGGACCACCTCGCGTTACCATTTGGAGCATGAGCCGGAAACCAGGGAAAAATATGAAAATCAGTACGGGCGGCTCAACATTTCTGACCCAATCCTAAACATTTACGATCTTTATCACCACGTCTTCAACCTGGCCCGGCTCAAGAGCGTTACTTTCGAAGGCACCAAGCCGCTCAAGGACCTCAAGGTTGCGGTTTACTACGGTTGCGGGGCCATGTATCCAAGATTCCTCCGGCCCGTCGGCCCGCCCCGGGACACTGTTGAAAGGATCATCACTGAGATTGGGGCCACTCCACTGCCTTGGCCTTATCCCCACAAGTGCTGCAGCGCTTTCATTTCCGCCGTTTATCCGGAAATCGCTGAAGAATTGGCCACCTTGATCATCACCAGTGCTTACGAAACCGGCGCCGATGTCATGGTAACCACCTGCGCCATGTGCCAGATGAACCTGGAAATGAGGGCGGTCTCAGCTCGCATGAACAACCCCGTCCCGGTCCTCCACCTCAATCAACTCATGGCCTTATACCTGGGTGAAAAGGCTTCTGAACACGAAGACTGGTGGAAATACCACTTGGTGGATCCCAAGCCGATTCTGAAGAAAAAAGGCCTGTGGGACTAAAATAACTCTATTTAACTGGCCGGCTTCCCTCAGAGGCTCGGTCATAAACCAAAAAAAAGCGGCCCTTCTTTCCTTGGGGCCGCTTTTTTTTATACATTTTAATCAATTCTGCTGGCTGCTATTTGACCTTGAGCACCTGACCGGCTTGGATACTTGAATTCGTCTGGCCATTGAGCTTTTTGAGCTGCTCAATGGTCAATCCGTAGCGGCGGGCTATGGAAGTCATCGTCTCCCCAGCTGCCACCTTATGGGTGGCAGCGCTTGAGGTTCCTGACCCGGACTGGACAGAGCCAGTAACCTTAAGCTTTTGACCGACCCGGATGTTGTCGCTGGAAAGGTTGTTAAGCTCTCTTAAGGCCGCTGAACTCATCGAAAAGCGCTCGGCTATAGTGGAAATCGTATCTCCGCTTTTGACCTCATATATCCCTGAAGGTGCGGCGGCTTGAGAAGCCGGTGCTGGCGGAGACTGGACTCTGGCCGCTGGCTCGGTAGTCCCGGCAGTTGGAGCGGCCCCGGAGACCTTAAGCTTTTGACCGACCCGGATGTTGTTGTTGGAAAGATTGTTAAGCTCTCTTAAGGCCGCTGAACTCATCGAAAAGCGCTCGGCAATAGTGGAAATCGTATCTCCTCTTTTGACCTCATAGCTCCCGGATGGCGCAGCCGGCTGGGAAGCCGGTTTGGAAGCAGGTGCTGACGGAGACGGGACACTGGCTGCTGACTCGGTGGTCATGGCGGCCGGAGCGGTCCCGGAAACCTTAAGCTTTTGACCGACCCAGATGTTGTCGTTAGAAAGGTTGTTAAGCTCTCTTAAGGCCGCTGACCTCATCGAAAAGCGTTCGGCAATGGTGGAAACCGTGTCTCCGCTTTTAACCACGTAAATCTCGGACGCCGCAGCGGCTACAGCGGAGGCAGCTGCCGGAGGTGCGGCAGCCGCAGCCCCGCCCGAGACCTTTAGCTTTTGACCGACCCGGATGTTGTTGTTGGAAAGGTTGTTAAGCTCTCTTAAGGCAGCTGAACTCATTGAGAAGCGCTCGGCAATGGTGGAAACCGTATCTCCGCTTTTAACCTCGTATATTGCCGACGACGACGCCACTGCTGCAGACGCCGGAGCGGCGGAGGCCACCGGAGGCGCAGCAGCCGGAGGTGCGGCAGCCGCAACCCCTCCCGAGACCTTTAGCTTTTGACCGACCCGGATGTTGTTGTTGGAAAGGTTGTTTAGCTCTCTTAAGGCAGCTGAACTCATTGAGAAGCGCTCGGCAATGGTGGAAACAGTATCTCCGCTTTTAACCTCATATATTGCCGACGACGACGATGCCGGAGACGAGGCCGCCGAGGAAGCGGCCTGAGAAGCAGAAGCTGAGACTCTGAGTTTCTGACCAACAGCCAGCCGGTCACTGGAAAGATTGTTGAGCTCTTTGAGGCGGCTTGAGCTTAATTTAAAACGTTCGGCTAAGGCCGAGATAGTGTCTCCAGACTTGACCACGTATTCACCGGCTGAGTCGGCCCCGGTCGGGGCTGGTCCAGTGCCGATCCGGAGCCGCTGCCCAGCCCGAATGGAGTTGGATTTAAGATTGTTTAAGCTCTTAAGCTGGTTTTGACTAAGCCGATAATTGGCGGCGATGCTACTGATGGTTTCGCCTTTTTTGACGCTATGATAAATAGGAACGCCCTCGGAAACCTCC
This sequence comes from Deltaproteobacteria bacterium, assembly GCA_031271165.1. Lineage (GTDB taxonomy): Bacteria > Desulfobacterota > Desulfarculia > Adiutricales > Adiutricaceae > JAISWF01. Next base: position 6,657 of record JAISWF010000152.1, on the reverse strand, counting down.
ACCCAGGTGTCCCGATTTTTTTGGGCAGTCGCCGCAGTCAGCGGCAGGTTGGAGCGGATGGTCAACACCTGGCCTTCGATGATGTTATTGGAGGCCAGCTTGTTGTCGGTACGGATTTGCTCAGCTTGAACCCCGTAAAGACGGGCCAGGCCCAAAATCGTGTCCCCTGAGCGGACCCGGTGGCTGATGCTGTTGATGACCACCGCCGGCTGGCGAGTTGACGAGGCCGCAGACCGGGACGAAGGCCCGGAGGCCGTCTGGATGATCGACCCTTGAGCCGCCGAAGGACTGGCAGTCGGACGGGACGAAGTTGAGGCCGCCACCGCCACGGTGGGAAGCTCGGGCGGCATTGACGTAGGCAGCACCAGCTGCTGTCCACGGGCCAATTTTGAGCCTTCGATGCTATTGTAACGCCTTACCACCTCTGGGGTCAGCCCATGGCGGGCGGCGACCTGTTCAACCGTCTCCCCGCGCTTGACCGAATAGGTGATCAGCCCGCCGCTTCTCTGTCCGACTGGGAGCTGGGCATATTGTTTATAAAATAAGGCCGTCGTCCCCTCCGGCACCCTCAGGACGAAATTGGCCTCGTCGGGCGGGGTGGTCATCTTTGTCAGATGGGGGTTTAATTCCTTAAGGCGCTCAAAAGAACTGCCGGATAACCTGGCCGCCTGCTCCAAATCAATGGCCCCAGGAACCACCACATCCTCCCAGGCATCGGGCGGTGAGCTTTCAATCTCCAGCCCGTAAGCCATTGGATCTTTTGCTATGATAGCTACGGCCAAAAAACTGGGCACATAACGCTTAGTCTCTTTGGCCAAAAAACCATCTTTGGCCATATCCCAATAGTTATCAACATCGGGATTGCGCATACCCTTTTGGATTTTGCCCTCACCGCTGTTGTAGGCGGCAATGGCCAGCGGCCAGGAGTTGAACATGTCGTGGAGTGTGGTCAAATAATCGGCGGCAGCGTAGGTTGATTTAACCGGATCCCGGCGCTCGTCAACCCACTTGTTGATGGTCAGCCCATAGTTGCGGCCGGTCGAGGCGATAAACTGCCAGGGGCCCACGGCTTTGGCGGAAGAAACGGCCTCGGTCCGAAAGCCGCTCTCAATTAAGGCTAGATAAACCAGTTCTTCAGGCAGGCCCTTTTGACGCAGTATGGCCTTCATCATGGGTATATATTTCTGACCGCGATTTAGAGAGCGGGTCATAAATCCCCTGGCGTCATTAAGAAAATAATTAAGATTTACCAAATCGTCGCGGTTGAGTTCCAGCGGAAGATCTTCCTTGCGCACGGCCAAGGCCATGATTTCCTGGCCGACCATCTTGTCAAGTTGGGGTTCAAACTTGGGTCCCAGACGGTAATATTGTTGAGTCCCGGCCTCCCGGCCCTCCCGGGCCACCATGGAGGCCTGACGACCCATGGCCGAACCGTTGCTCTGGATCCCGCAAGAGGCGGCGGTTGTCAACAAGGCAGCCAACAGAACCAGAAACCAAAATCCATTAGAGCGCATTTATTCTCCATGTATGTATTAAAACCAGTATAGGAGACAATTATCACACAAATCTATATTCCGCTGCCAAGCCCATGGACTGCCCCAAAACGGGGCCGGCCCAAGTCAGACCAAAGACGGAACCGGTCTTCCCGGCTGAAATACTTCAGCCCAAGGGAAGCGAAAAAACAGATAAAAAGTTGATTTTAAAAAAACACAATAATATCAGAGACTTAACCTAACAAGGCTTTTTTTAACAAAAATTTAGACCGAAAGCTTTTTAGTTCGGTCCAAAAAAAATCTGATATTTTAAAGGTTTTTTTCGGTTATTGAAAGATTCAGCCGTCGCAAGCTAAGAGAGAGCCCCAAGGGAAGTGACGACCAACCCAGCCCAAGACTAAGCTGGGTCAAAAGAAGTCAAACCGCTCGGCCTAAGTAAATGACCGCAGATGACCTTTTCTTTTCCAAACCATTTTAGCAAATTGAAAAAAAAATTTGCAAGAAGAAATAATAATACCATGATATTTTTAGAGGATATATCTCCATGATGGATGAAAGGATAGTTGCTAGCCTGAAAAATTTTGGCTGCATTTTTAAATCAAAACTTTGTCAGTTCCCAACCCAGAACCAAAGTGTCCAGGTGGAACGTTTTGGCCTGAAGCAAAGTATTGACCCCCTACCCTGACCGTCTTTTAACCCTGACTGCCCTGGCCGGCTCGTCGGAAAGGCTGGCTGAGCCCAGTTAGAAACTGACTGATAGACAGCTGTTTTTTTAACCAGCCGCCGGCCGGGCTTTAAACTGTCACCCATCCGAACCGCTTTTTACGTCCGAGTCTGGTTTTCCAATCAAAAAGTCAAGGAGATCAAAGGTGCCAAAGGTTTTTTCCTTGACAATAATAGATTTTTTCGATAAATTGTCATTGTTTTAAGCATCCGGACGGACTACCGATCTCCTTAAAGTTCCCGGCTGGAAAAAAGACTATAAAAACAGCTTAGTGATTTTCTGCGATAATAATAAAATTTTTGGCTTATAGTTTTCGGACTTTCCGTGAATGTTTCGGTCTATGGCCACTTTAGTTTCGGACTACCGAAGCGATCGTTTCCGCTAGAATCTGAAAACATTTCAAAACCCCGTCCGGGGGTTTTTTTGTCAGGACCTTTAGGCCGGCTTAGGACATTTGTTACTTGGGGACAAATTAGTTCATTTTCTTCTGCCCCCAACGTTTCCCTGAGGTCGAATTCTCACCGGGCCCAGTTTGCTTTAAATCTCAAATAAGAATTTCCTCAACCATAAATAACGAACATTATTTTCCCAAAATATCAGCTCGGAAAAATTTTTTTCACTTAGCGATTAGGGTTATACAAAACTATTTCATACTTAGGCAATAAATAAGCCGAGTATGTTATAATTTATTATTTATTCGTATTCGGAGGCTCTACAATGACAATTCCGACCGCGTTCACCAAACGCGCCCCTTCTTTGCTCAAACTGTTCTCGATCCTGGCAACTTTAGGCCTGGTATCGGCGGCCGGGCTGGCCTGGGGCTCCTCCGAGGCTGAACTCAAGGTCCCGGAACTGGAATCAAATCAAAACCGACTCTTGATCGGCGGCTTGGTGGTCTGCCTCCTGGGATTATTCTTTGGTTTCTATCAATACCTCGGCATCAAAAAACTCAAAGCTCATTCCTCAATGCTCGACGTCGCCGCCATGATTTATGAGACTTGTAAAACCTACATGTACCAGCAAGCCCGGCTTTTGGTGATACTCTTTATATTTGTTGGAGCATGTATCTCGTTTTACTTTGGATTCTTAAATGAAATGCCCTTTAGTTCGGTGGCATTAATCATCGTTTGGACTATAATCGGGATCATGGGCTCTTACTCGGTGGCTTTCTTTGGCATGAGAGTTAACACTTTAGCCAACTCCCGCATGGCTTACGCCTCTTTGGAAAAAAAGCCTCTCAAGCTTTTAAATATCCCCTTAGACGCCGGCATGAGTATCGGTGTTTTGCTCATCTCGGTGGAACTGGTGATGATGCTTATCATCTTGGTTTTCATCCCCAGAGCCATAGCCGGTCCTTGCTTTATCGGCTTTGCCATTGGAGAGTCTTTGGGAGCCAGCGCTTTAAGGATTGCCGGCGGCATTTTCACCAAAATCGCCGATATCGGCTCGGATCTGATGAAAATCGTCTTTAAAATCAAAGAAGACGATCCCAGAAACCCTGGGGTTATCGCCGACTGCACCGGTGACAACGCCGGCGACAGCGTTGGCCCCACCGCCGACGGCTTTGAGACCTACGGCGTGACCGGAGTGGCCTTGGTCACCTTCATCTGCTTGGCCGTGGGCTTGGCCTTCCCTGACCAAAAAGCTTTAATTCTTAAGACCAACCTTTTGACCTGGATCTTCGTAATGAGGATCCTCATGCTGGTAACCTCTTTAGTGGCCTTTTACGTCAACAAGGCTTACAGCTCAGCGAGGTTCGGCAAGACCGAAGACTTCGATTTTGAAGCCCCTCTGACCTCTCTGGTCTGGTTCGGCTCCATTCTTTCGATCATAATGACCTTTGTGGTCAGCTACGTCCTTTTGGGCCCTCACACCGCCTTTGCCGCAGTCTCCGAACACGGGGCCAAATACTGGTACGTGCTGGCCGCCATCATCAGCTGCGGAACCTTGGGAGCGGCCCTGATTCCGGAATTCACCAAAATTTTTACGAGTGGCAAAAGCGGCCACGTCCGCGAGACCGTTGAGGCCTCCAAGGAAGGCGGCGCCTCCCTTAACATCCTGGCTGGCTTTATCGCCGGAAACTTCAGCGCCTTTTGGATGGGCCTGGTCTTTTGCGTATTGATGTTTGTGGCTTACCTGTTCAGCACCGGAGGCCTTTCGGCCATCATGGAATACCCGCCGGTCTTTGCCTTCGGTCTGGTGGCCTTTGGATTTCTGAGCATGGGCCCGGTCACCATCGCCGTTGACAGTTACGGACCGGTGACCGACAACGCCCAATCGATTTACGAGCTGAGCCTGATCGAGGAAATCCCGGGCATCAGCGATCATCTGGAAAAAGAATTCGGAACCAAGCCGGATTTTGAAAAGGCCCATTACTATTTGGAAAGCAATGACGGGGCTGGCAACACCTTTAAGGCCACCGCTAAGCCAGTCTTAATCGGTACAGCCGTGGTAGGCTCAACCATCATGATCTTTTCAACCATTTTGGTCATCAAAAACGCCCTCGGCGTTAACCCCGAGGAAATTTTAAACTTCCTCAACCCCTATACCATCATGGGCTTTTTGTGCGGTGGGTCGGTCATTTACTGGTTCACCGGCGCTTCCACCCAGGCGGTTTCCACCGGGGCCTACCGGGCGGTGGCTTACATCAAGGACCACATCGATCTCGATCCTAACGCCTCCAAAAGTGCGGCCGTGGAAAACTCCAAAGAGGTGGTCAAGATCTGTACCGTCTATGCCCAAAAAGGCATGTTCAACATCTTTATCGCCGTCTTTTCCTTTGCCCTGGCCTTTGCCTTCCTCTCTAGTCCGGTGCGGGGCAATGAAAGCGTCAGCTTTTTCATCTCCTACCTTTTGTCGATCGCCTTTTTCGGTCTCTTTCAGGCTGTTTTCATGGCCAATGCCGGCGGCTGCTGGGATAACGCCAAAAAGGTAGTCGAAGTCGATCTCCAACAAAAAGGCACACCGCTTCACGACGCCTCAGTCGTCGGCGATACCGTCGGGGACCCCTTTAAAGACACCTCTTCAGTCGCTTTAAACCCCATTATCAAATTCACCACCCTGTTTGGTATGCTGGCCCTGGAAATCGCCATTGCCCCGGCTTTCCGGACGACCTCAACGGTCTTGGGAGTGGTCTTTCTGGTTATAGCTTTGTTTTTTGTCTACCGCTCTTTCTACGGTATGCGCATCTCCAGCCTGACTGGACAACAAAAACCAACCCAACCTGAGAAAAAATAAAGAGGCCAAAAAGTCCGGTTAAAGGATTATTTGGCTGCATATCTTCAAAGCCCGGTTCGTCCGGGCTTTGTCATATCTGTAACTTGAAATATCGCCGAACCATGACCAAAACCCCCAAAATCCGGGCCGACGATCTCGTCGTCGCCCAAAACCTCGCTCCCAGCCGCAGCCAAGCCCAGGCCCTTATTTTGGCCGCCAGAATCGTCGATGCAGCCGGTCGCCCAATCCTCAAAGCTGGTCAACCACTGGCCCAGGACACTATTTTGCAGCTAACCGGTGGACGGCGTTTTGTCAGCCGGGCTGGGTTTAAACTTGAAGGCGCTTTAGAGGAACTAGGAGTTGAGCCTTACGGTCTAAACTGCCTTGATCTGGGAGCCTCGACCGGAGGTTTTACCGACTGCCTGCTTCAAAACGGAGCGGCCTCAGTTACCGCCGTTGACGTCGGCCGGGGCCTAATCGATCTTAGCCTCCGAAACGACCACCGGGTCAGACTGGTCGAAAATCAAAACGCCAGATACTTAAGCACTCTCCCGCCCGGTTCTTTGGGGGAGCCATTTGATCTGGCGGTGGCTGATTTAAGTTTTATTTCCTTGTCTCTGATCCTCCCTCAGGTTACGCCCCTGGTCAAACTGGGCGGGCAAATTTTAGCCATGGTCAAACCTCAGTTTGAGGTCGGCCGCCGTCAGGTCGGCAAAGGCGGAATAGTTCGCGATGAAGCTCTGGTCAAAGAAGCGGTTGATCGGATTTCCAGCCTGGGCCCAAATTTGAACCCCTCGGTTAAGGAAACTGGACGGGCCGTCTCCAAGCTCAGGGGGCGCAGTGGCAACCTTGAAGTTTTTTTGCTTTTTACCAGGGACAACTAAAAGCTAACAAGCCGAGACCTGACTGGTTTAGACAGAGGCAGACGGCTCAAACCGTAACCTTAGCCCTGTTTTGAACCATTTGATCGTCAAACTGGAGAGGCCATTTTCAGGCTCCAGCTCTCTAAACCTAACTTCCCGACTTCCCGCTTCAACATTACTTTTAGGCGACCGTCTCGGTAGGGGACGCCCTTTCGGGCGTCCCCCCGCACAGATCCCTGCGGGCACACTTTAGCGCACAGGGCTCCTCGGTTAGATGTTGACGTATCCACATTGATTGGGGAAAGTTCCCTTCTCGCTGCTTGACGTACATGTTTAATCCCGCTTGACACCTCAGCCTCCC
>JAISWF010000145.1 GCA_031271165.1 Deltaproteobacteria bacterium | reverse complement strand
TGATGTGATTGAGTAGGCCAGTACCGATCAGGCTCTGCTTTTTAATCTCCTCAGGGATCGTGCCCTTGTGGATTTTACCGCATTTCGGGCATTTGTAGGCGTGGCCTTGATGTTCAATTATATCAGGCGGGGTAACAGGAAGCTCAATTTGCTGCTTTGTTGTATCGCTTTTTTCCCAACGCTTCATTCATGAACCAGGCCCAGCCTATCCATAGCGTCTGTGAAGCGCAGGGCCTTGGTCAGCGTCACCGAGCCGACCAGGTGGAAGCGAGTGGAAAGCTTCAACAGACCCCACCCGGTAGCAGCCATAAACAATATGATCAGGAAAAGTTGGGTCCCGAAGCCGCTGCCAGCTGCGGCCAGTTTGGCTTTGACCTGCCCAATGTGGTCTGGCGGCACATATTCAGATAATACACTGCCAACCCCGCCCAGAATCAAGCCGGTACAGATGAATTCCAACAGAAGTGCGGAAAGTAAGGCCAGCACCATAAAAACAAGGAAAGTGAATATCCTCTGTAATCGGCCGCTTACATGCCAGTTTGACAAATGTTTTTTCATAATCACACCTTATAGAAGAGTCTGATTTACGCTTCACTCGTCTTCCGTGCCCAAAGCCTTTTCAATTTCCTCGATGCTGGGCAGGCTTGATTTCAATTCCTGGGGCAGAGCTTTGGTCAGGGTGTAGTCGGAAACGCCCAGCGGTGTTTTGATGCCGCTTAATGCATATTCAGCCATGATCTTGTTTTTGTTCTGGCAAAGGATCAGGCCGATGGTTTTCTGGTCCTGCTCATGGCGCAGGTAATCATCCACCACGGAGCAATAAAAGCTGAGCTTGCCGGCGTATTCCGGCTTAAAGGGACTGCGCTTCAGGTCGATGACCACAAAACAGCGCAGCTTCAGATGATAAAACAGCAGATCAATATAATAATCCTGCTCTCCAACGTCCAGGTGGTATTGGCGGCCGACAAAGGCAAAGCCCGAACCGAGCTCCAGCAGAAACTTTTCAACGTGCCGTATTAGTTCGGTTTCCAATTCCCGTTCGTGGAATGGTTCTTCAATGGTTAAAAAGTCAAAAATATAAGGGTCTTTCAACAAGCTGGCGGCCAATTCCGACTGCGGTGAAGGCAGACGGACGGCAAAGTTATGAGCAGCCTTCCCGCGCCTGGAGTAGGCATCCGACTTTATGAACGATTCGAGGGTATCGCGCCCCCAGCCTTTGGTATATGGCTTGCTCCATATACCAAAGGCGCATGTCGGCATCTTTGACCTTTTCGATTAAAATGATATTGTGCGCCCACGGCAACCGGGGCACCAATGCGTACAGTTTGGTCCTAAGTGTTTGATCGGCCAAATGGGGCACAGCCTGTGCCCCGATTTGAGTCTGGCTGGTCGATTGGGGCACAGCCTGTGGCCCAATTATTAAATTACTGTATTCACGGTAAAAAATTCTCATGCGCTTAATATTACGCTCAGAAAAACCTTTGACTTTCGGGAGTTCGTTGCGAATGTCAGCGGCCAGACGCGGGATGACGCCGGCTCCCCATCCCCCGGCTTTTTGTCGCTGGTCAACCATGCGTCCAATATCCCAATAAAGGCCCAACATTTCCGCGTTCACGGACAGGCCGGCTTTTATTTGGGCCTGGCGGATACGGGATTTGACGTCATTGAGCAGTTCAGCGTAATTCATTTGAACTCCAATACTTCAGCGGCGGCGTTGCCGATTTGGGCCAGGGTTTCGGGCAGGAACTGGGCGTATTTTTTCTTGGTGAAATCAAGATTCTTATGCGTCAGGGCCTCGGAGATCATATTTATGGTGAATTTGCCGCTGTTGGCCAGGGAAACCCCAAAGTGATGCCGCAGGCCGTGAAAAGGTCGGAATGATTTGGGTAGATTGCCTGCCTCTTGATGCTGTCCACTGCGCTGCAATCCGTACGCAGGCCGCCGGTACGGCCGGGGAAACGGTCGCTTCTCCACTCTAACTGCTCTCGAATGATGTTTTCAACCATTTTGCTCAAGCCGATGGTGGAGGTTTTTCCCCCTTTGGGGGCCCGGATTGTGATTAGCTTCATGTGGAAGTCAATGTCCCGGTCTTCCAGTTTAAATATTTCACCCCGCCTCATGTCGGTGAAATAGGCCACCAGAAGCATATTGCGAACGTCAGCGTCAGGCCACTCTCGAACCACATCCAAAAAGCGGCGGGCATCATCCGGGGTTAGGTATTCTACCACTTCATTGTCTTTATGGGGCATTTCTATGTTAAAGCTCAAAGCCGGGCAGCGGTTGGTCCGATGTCCATAATTAATGATGCGGCGCAGTAGTTCCAGAATATTCCAAACCGTGGCCGGTTTCAGGTCTTTGAGCTCCAGTTTTAGGATTTCAATGTGTTCCGGCTCAATCTGTCTGATGCGTTTTGAGCCGAAACGGCCGGCCAGGTGGCGCTCGTAGCGGTTTTTATTGAATGCATTACTGCAATTCCCAGGCCAAAACTACTTTTGTCTTATAAGATTATAAATAAAAATATTATCGATCCAATAATGCGACTGATTAACCTAACCAACATTAAAGAATCATATAATAAGTTAATTAAAGCTGCAGATAACTATATAGAGTAATATCTCGATATGAGTTTTTTAAAAATTTTTAAAAAATATTATAGTCTCTTTTGATTTCTATTTTATCCCTTAATGGCTTTTTTTCTGGTGGCATGAAAATTGCGTACAGGTCAACTTGCTTAATTTACGGGCAAATCATTGATTTGACAACTGACACGTTACAGGAACTTGAGCCAAATTTTTGCCCGATTTATTGAACATTAAAAAATCAGTCGACCATAGTTTTTCCCTTTATTAAGAAGGATTTTATCTGGTTTTTATGTATAATAACTGACCATAATGAGAATTTTAGATAATTTTAATCCAACAAATTTGTTCTGCTGAACTGACTTTTTCGAAATTTTTTCTGTAAATTCAGCCAGTTAAGTGATTTTTCGCATTCAACTAAATAGTCTAGACCCAGCTATATCAAGGTTTACGATTGGTATAGCCTTATAATAAGGAAAAAAATTAATTTTTCAAGACTTAATTTTTATATTTAAAGATCTGTCGCGGTAGGGAACGCCCTTTCGGGCGTCCCCCCGCACAGATCCCTGCGGGCACACTTTAGCGCACAGGGCTCCTCGGTTAGATGTTGACGTATCCACATTGATTGGGGAAAGGTTC
>JAISWF010000143.1 GCA_031271165.1 Deltaproteobacteria bacterium | reverse complement strand
CGTTTGGACTGTTGAATGACTTTTGCTCAGGCTTCACCGGCAGCGGCTTTCAAGGTATGTTTATTTAAACTTGTCCCTTCTATTTTATCATTTATATAAACCCGGTGAACGCGTACAGATTCTGTCCATAAGGTCAGGAAAGAAAACCAGAATTTCCCAGAGCGCCGTATTGAGAAAATTTCTCAACCAGCCTCAATTTAAACTTTTCTGGCTGAACTTATCGACTTGTAACCAGAGCCGGCATATTTTAACCCGACATTTAACCGAGCAGATGAGCCGATTTATTCGGCGACTTCGTTCCGCCATTGCTGGAGAATAGTGCGAAGCTCGGTGAGTTTACCCTCAAAATCAACCAGAGCCTCGTCAACTCCTTCTAAACTTTTATTGCGGCCCATAAACTCAAGAACTTTAGCGGACTCAAAAACATCGCCTGGCGAAAAAATACCAACTACACCTTTAAGGGCATGAGCTTCGGCCATGATTTTTTCAGCGTTTTTTTCTTTGACCGCTTCTTTGAGGGCCTCCAGCCTTGTCGAAGAACTTTCCATAAAAAGATCGATACTTTCAAAAATAAGTTCCTCGTCATCCATAAAATTTTCGCAGATGCTTTCCCGATCAACAGTGACAGACACTGGTCACCTCCGTGAGGGCCTGAAATTAATATCATTGAATCGGAGAACGACAGGTCATTTGTTTAGCTGGCGTGGCTCCGGATTTTTTCCAACTGGGATTAACTCATACTTCAACTTACATATCAAGACATTATAAAAAATTCGCCCTGCTTTTGACAAGAGCCGCAGGGCTTTTATTGTCATTCCACCAATTACAGCAGTCAGCCATCAAGACCGAAAACCCGGCGAAACATATTCAAATAATAATCGGCCCGGCCATGACGGTGGCAACTTTTTAAAAAATCCAACGGATTATGGAGAAGACGCCTGACCATGGCCCGACTCATGGCCTCGACCGCTTCGACCTGTTCGGGACTGAACCCAGCCTTAGTCACGGTCCGCTCCACCTCCATGGCTCTGGCCTCTTCTGCCAATTTAATTAAATCCTTAATAGTGGGACTGGTGGCCAGACTTAACAGCCATTGACTGAACTTTAAGACCTCTTCTTGGATAATCCCACCGGCTTTTTCAGCCTCCAAGCGTCTTAAAGACTGGTTTTGAGTGACGATGGTCTTAAAGTCATCGACATTGCGGAGGGTGACCCCGGTTCTGGCTCCAACCTGTGGGTCGACGTTTCGGGGAACGCCTAAATCGACCACCATTAGTTTTTTTATTCCCTCTGGGATGGTGTCGGCAGTGACAATCGGAGCCGGAGCCGCCACGGCCACGACCAAGAGGTCGATTTCCGCAAGGTGCTTGGGATAGTCTTGGAAATCGACGGCCTGCGCCCCAAACTTTTGAGCCAACTGTCCAGCCCGCTCCAGGGAGCGGCCAGTAATGGCAAGCCGCCCTACGCCTCTGGATTTAAGGTGCCCGGCGGCCAAAGATGCCATCTCGCCGGTCCCCACCACCATGGCGGTCCGGCCCGAAAGCGAACCCAAAAAGGCTTGGGCCGTCTCCACGGCGGCCGAGGCAATGGAAACCGTCCCTGAAGTAACTTCCGTTTCACTCCTGACTCTTTTGGCCGTTTGGAAGCTTTTATGGAAAAGCTTAGAAACCACCGGCCCGACCGTCCGAAAAGTCACCGCCCGGCGATAAGCCTCTTTGACCTGTCCCAGGATCTGGGCCTCCCCTAAAACCTGGGAGTCAAGCCCAGCGGTCACCCTAAAAAGATATTCCACCGCCTCAAGATTGTGAAGTCGGTGGACAAATGGCAATATAGTTTCGACCTTAAGTCCAGCCGCCCCAGCCATCCGATCGTTAATGACCGCCTCCGCCGGCCCAGGCACGTCGGTGGCGACGACCACTTCCAGACGGTTACAGGTTGAAATAACCAAGCCCTCTCGGACAATACCCTCGGTCATGAGCCCAAAGATACTGGAAACGTCAAGTCCTTCAGCCAACTTTTCTCTGATCGCTACCGGGGCTGCCCGGTGGCTGACCCCGACCATCACAATATCCATGTCATCACGCTAAACCAAAGAAAAATCACCCGGCAACTTGACAGGTTCAATCAAGAGGCCAACAATCTCAGTTGCTTCAGCCAGTCGGTTAGCCAACAATAATTCTGGCAGCTGGCCATTGGCCGCTAAAGCCTTAAAAATCCCACTTCTAATATTGGGGTCCAGATCCGCCTCCAGGATCAGCGGCCGCAAACGACCCAGTAATTTGGCCAAAAGACCGTGTCCGAGGTAGCGCACTCTAAAATCTGCCGCCAGATGGGCGGCCAGGGCGGGACTAGCCCCTTCGGTGGTTACAGCCAGCCTGAGCGGACTGAGATCGACTATCGCCGGCATTAAAAAATTGCATTCCCGGGGGCAGTCGGCCACGTTGAGCAAAAGCCCTTGAGCGCCGGCGGCCCTGGCAATTTGCCGACTCAGTTCCGAATCGTCTGTGGCGACAAAAACAACCGGCCCAGATTCCAAGAGCGAATCTGAAAATTCGGGTACCAAACGGATTAGTCCACTTTGGGCCATCTCAGAAACCGCTGGATCCGGTTTGGGCTCAACAACAGTTACAGCCGCCCCGGCCTCAAGCAGTGCAGCCAGTTTGCGTTTTCCGACCGCTCCGGCTCCAACCAAGAGGGCCGGTCGGCCGGTAAAATTCAAATTGATCGTCAGGAAACCCAAAATAGCCTCGTTATTATAGCAGTTTAAAGACTTGAAATCAATAAGATTTTTGGGGCCTTTAAAAATATAATACTAAAACATTCGAGCCTTTGCCGTTCAAAATAAACATGTTACTATCCCTTGTCGATAACCTTCCCTCGACTCGGACTTGTTAACTGAGCCATTTTAGCAATCTTTTACCACCAGATAAAGCAGTAAAAATCATACAAAAAAGTCAAAAATATGTGAACCCGCTTAAATCAGTCTATTGGTGTCGAGGATAAAATGGCCATACTCCATGGTTATGGCTTTCACCAGGGTAGACTACGGCGACTGAATTGGACCTCAAAGGACCTTTCGGTCCAGGTTCCATTCCAATCTTTGAAAAATAATAAAAAATCCGCAACCCTTCTTTATTCTTAAGGGGTTGCGGACCTCTGGAAACTAAAAATTAAGCTGGGCTGGCGGAAAGGGAGGGATTCGAACCCTCGGTAGGCTTTAACCCCTACACTCGCTTAGCAGGCGAGCACCTTCGGCCACTCGGTCACCTTTCCGCATAAAAAAACAGCACTAATTTGGGATGCGTTTCATCATCCAGCCTGAGGGGCATCTTAACCTAAAAAGAGTCTTTTTGGCAAGACTCTTATCAAATGATCAAGGAAGCAAAATCTTAGGCTTTCAGACAAATTTGGGTTAACTATCGGAAATCATTAAACCAATTGGTTTAGCCCTTTTTAAAGTTTTTTACTCGTTACTCAAGAAACTGAAATTTCCAAAAAAGTTGTGACCGCCATTTCTTTTACTTAAGCTTGCAAAACAACTAAAAATTTAAAGATCTCAGAAATCTCAATTTAGGTCAAGCGTCTAGCCAAACTATGACAGGTGAGAATTTTGCAAGGAAATCCAAGTTGAGCGGTATGTTGGCCGGTATTGGTCAGGATTTCTTCAATGTCGCGGTAGGGAACGCCCTTTCGGGCGTCCCCCCGCACAGATCCCTGCGGGCACACTTTAGCGCACAGGGCTCCTCGGTTAGATGTTGACGTATCCACATTGATTGGGGAAAGGTTC
>JAISWF010000100.1 GCA_031271165.1 Deltaproteobacteria bacterium | reverse complement strand
CGATATAAATCATTTAAACTATCTGTGAATTTATGTTATGATCGAATAATCTGGGGGACTAGCCCTTTTAGAGTTTGAACTCGCCAACCCACAGTCAACCGCTTGACTGTGTACTAGGTTAGCCCTCTCTAGACACGTAAAAAGCCCTTGTTTTGCAAGGGTTTTAGGTTTATATAAGAAACAATAGTGAAAAACCATGTAGCAGAAGCGGCCTGGAATCACACCGTCGACAGATTAGTGATCAAAGGGGCCGATAGTCCCATCAGGCAGGCTCAATGGAACTGTCGGCTCCTCCAAATCAAACATGGCCTTGGTCGGACGCTCAAGGTGAGTCTATTCAAAAGCTGAAACCGTCTTGGAAATGCCGCCCATCCACTAATGTGAAGGCCAGCTATGGGGATTGGCCCGCTGATAGAGTCGGGACGGCTAAGAGCGCCGCAAAAGAGCAACCTTGCGGGCGTTCAGACGCCGTACTCCACGTCGCAGCGATAGTTTTCATAAGCCTGGTGGTATTCCATGATTCTCGCCACTTCACTGATTAAACTTTCATCATATCCGGCTCTGCGAAGCAGTTGGAACCCCATTTCCATTCCCGCAGTGATTCCACCAGCGGTGATGATGCGACCGCAATCAACCACTCGGGCCCGGCTGACATTGCAGTTGGGTGCTAACTGCGCTAACCTGTCGGTGGGAACCATGCCCGGAGGACTGGATTCGGCTTTGTCAGGTTCTTTTCTGCTGGTCGCAGTTATTCCGTCAAGCAGTCCCATGTGGCCGTAAATCCATGAGCCTGTGCAGACGCTGGTCAGGATGGTCTCCGGCGGGAGCGACTTGATGTACTGATGCAGCCGCTGATTGTAAATTTCTTGACGAGTTCCGGACCCGCCGGGAATAAGCAAAGCGCTAAGGGACGGATTGTCGGAAAAGCAGTAATTCGGCAGGACAGTGAATCCAGCTTGGGCCTGAACTGGTCTGTTGGCGTCGGCGATGAAGAAGGCGTCCAACGATGGGTCCATCCGTCTCGCAACGGAGACGACTCCGTAGGGCGCTGCGAAATCAACGATTTCGGCGTCCTTGAAGATGTAGATTCCCAAACGGAATCCGTTGATCTTTGGCATGGCGTTGCCCTCCTTGAGGCTTGGTAGAACTATCGTTCTAGGAAATAAAAACAAAAGTAGCATAACGACCGTTCTACTGTCAAGCTTTTTATGTAATATTAGGGCGCAAGCTCGGTCTTATTTTTGGATGTCCGACCTAGAAAACCAAACCTGACCGAAGAGACATGACCAAAGGCACCGTCCCAAAGACTGCTCTGATCAGGCGGAGACGCATCTGATGGCAATAATATATAAATTTTTTAATTCTTGATATATTAATTTATAGTATATTTTGGCGGGAATTTTTTCATGGCTGCAGACAAACTATTGCCAGCAAAAGAAAGAATAATAAAAGCTGCTGAACGGCTTTTTTATGATGAAGGCATACAAGCTATAGGAATTGACAGGATTATCCAGGAAGCAGGCGTGGCGTTGAATACGCTTTATAAATATTTTCCATCAAAAGCTGTTCTTGTTGAGCGATACCTCAGAGACAGAGATGTAAGGTGGAGAAAGTGGTTCAATAGCTATACACGCCCGGAGGCGACCTTTAAACACAATATCCTTTCTCTCTTTGATGCTCTTAACGACTGGTTTCACGAAGAAACTTTCAGAGGCTGTGCGTTTATCAATGCTGCCGGCGAATTTGGAGATACCAAGTCTGATATATTTGAGATTTCAAGAGAGCATAAAAAAAATATATATTTAGATGTATTAAAACTTTGTCATGATTCAAATGTTATTAATCCTGAAAAATTAACAAGACAAGTTATGATTATTATTGAAGGAGCAATTGTGAGAGCATATTTGAATGATGATAAAGACGCCGCCTTGTGGGCCAAGGAAGTCTGTTTATTGCTGCTAGAAAACTACGATTAGATGTGATAAAATGGTTAATATAGATAAAAGAAAAGCCTCGCCTAAAGAAGTCTCTAAAGGTCCTTGACCGCCGTGGTTTTGGCCGGCTCTGGCCTTGCTCGGCCAGCCTTGAGATGCGCAGTATTTGACGTCATTTGACGCTTCTTTTGGGCCCAATACATAAAATCGGGCTAGCACCTGCCCACCTTGACGGCTTCCCGCCGGGTAGCCGTCAAGTCGGAGCCTGATTGGCTGCCCAGAGTTTGCTGGGTTGAGATACCGAAAGGATATGTTCCAGTCTGGGCCGCACGTCAGAAGCCTAAGTTTCAGCGATCCTGTCGGCAAAAAAAAAGCCGAGCGTGATTTTACTGCAGAAAAATTGGGTCTTAACCTTCTTAGGGTAACTATTTTCCTCCAACGACAATTTTGACCCTGACAATGACCTTTACCCCAAGATAAGTATTGTGGTAAATTAATCTTATACGGAGCACCCGATCTGATTTTCAGTATCAGCCGTAAGCAAAGTTTAAGCCCGAAGGCCGAGGGGCTCAGGCGGTCTGATGCGGGCATATTTTATTAGTGCAACATTATTTAATTTTCGGTGGCTATTCTTTCGGTCGTCTCTCGCTCTAGCTATCACGGGGCAGCGGCTAAGCCTTCTGGACTTCTGACACCGTAAAAGACAAGGGTTTTCATCAGATGGATGATGGCCGTATCAAACCAGCTTCCTACGACACCCCCATAGACCTTCAGGTACAAAGGCGTTTGGCCGATATCGGCCGTTTGGTCAGTCTGCCTCAGACTACCATCAGGCTTTTGAGCCTGTTGTCAGAGGAAAATACTTCCTTTAAGGATCTTCAGACGGTGGTCGAATCTGATCCAGCCTTGACCGCCAAGCTCATAAGCCTTTCGAACTCGCCAATTTATGCTCCTCGGGAACCAGTTTCAACCATCCAACGGGCTATTGCTATTATTGGTTTTAACGAATTGGAAACCTTGGCTCTGGGGGTAGGTCTTTCGGAAACGTTTGATTTTCGCAATGCCCCGGAAAATTTTGACTCCCAGGCGCTGTGGACTCATTGTCTGGCCGTCTCTTGGATTTCTCGCGAGCTGGCTCAAATTACCGGAGCGGTCGAATCAAGTGAGGCGATGATCGGGGGACTGCTCCATGAGCTGGGCATACTGATTTTAATCTCCAAATTTCCGGTTCATTTTCAGCAGATCATGGATTTAATCAACTCCGGGATGAGTCTAAGGCAGGCGGAGGTAACCTTAAGTCTAAGGCACGAGGTGATCGGCTATCATCTGGCCAGAAACTGGGCTCTGCCAGAAATTTTTCAAAAAACCATCCTTTTCCATCATGATCCAGACAGTGCTGGAAATTTCCAAATAATCGCTTCAATTGTAGCTTTGGCTGATAATTTAGCGCATAAGTGTGGTTATGACATTAAATTGGAGAGCTTAGAAATTAACTTGCCGCCAATACTGCAACTATTGAATATGCCGGTTGAAAAGCTTCACTCATTTATCAAAATGGTCGTTGAAAACATGCCCAAAGTCGAGCGGCTTTGGACTCAAATAATTAGCACCGCTGTACAACCCCCGCCAAAAACGGCCTCTTTGACCTCTCTAATGACCTGAGCCACTCCTAAACGGGGTCCATGGCTGGAGTCGAGGTTTTTCGAAATTGCTGTCAAACAAGGGCTGGGTACGCAGCGTCCGGCCGTCCGTTTAGGCCGCAACTCTTGACCAGCCCTTGGGCAGTCCGCAGTGACAAATCAAGCCTTTGGGGATGTTTCCCCTATTGGCCAGCTTGGGAAATGGTTTCAACTAAAAACTGCGGCCTGTTCGCCTTGCGGCGGCCCTCAACCCCATGACTGAGGCAGATTTTAGGCTCAGCCAGCCTTGCTGAGACTGAGCACCAGGAAAATGGTCGCCGGCCAAGGTTTTTTAGTCAAGAACTTGGCCGCCAGGAGCGACCGGCCTCCGGGCCATGGTTCCGGAGGCGGCTATCGTTAACAGTTTTTTGATTTCAGCCTTAAGATGTGATATTTTACACAAGCCCGGCTTGGATTGAGCCCGGCCCAGCGGTGAAAAAAGAGGGGCGAGGGGTACCCGGCCGGCCAGACGACCGCCGGGTCCGAAAGGACCGGGAGGAAAGTCCGGGCTCCACAGGGCGCGGTGCTGGGTAACTCCCAGCGGGGGTAACCCCGGGAAAGCGCAACAGAAAGAAAACCGCCTTCGTCTTTTAGACAAGGTAAGGGTGAAACGGCGAGGTAATAGCTCACCGGCCGATCAGGTGACTGGTCGGGCCAGGCAAGCCCCACCGGGAGCAAGACCAAATAGGGGGACGCAGGCGGCCCGCTTAGTCCCCGGGTTGGTTGCTTGAACTCCGGGGTAACCCGGAGTCTAGAGGAATGGTCGTCGTCGTCTGGGTTGGTCGGGACCGACCCAGAAGTCACAGAACCCGGCTTACCGGCCGCCGGGCTGCCCCTTAAATCCGGCCGTCAGCCCATTGATGGCGGCTGGAGCCCCCCCTTTTTTTTATCACCTTTACTCAGTAAGATGTTTTGGGATCGTGAGTCGACCTTATACCTCAGTCATAATTGTGGCCGCCGGTCGCGGCCTGAGGTTTGACCAGAGAACTCAGTTTGCGCCAAAGCAGCTAAGGCTGCTGGGCGGAAAGCCGCTTTTGGCCCGCTCGGTGGAAACTTTTGCCGCTCACCCAATGGTCGACGAAGTCATTTTGGTGGTCCCTGGGGATTTAGAAGAGCTGTTTAAACAATTTATCGGTCCTAAGGTCCGTCTGACCAAAGGGGGAGATAAAAGGGTCGATTCGACGATGGCGGGCTTGGCGGCCGTAAGCCACCAGGCCGAGGTGATTGTGGTTCACGACGGGGTCAGGCCCTTGGTTACCTCCGAGCAGATCGAATCGGTGGTTAAAGCCGCTTTTAAGGAAGGGGCAGCCATATTGGCTGTCCCGGTCCGGGATACCCTCAAAAAAGCCGACCCCCAAGGGTTTATCAGCGGCACCGTTGACCGGCAAGACCTTTGGCAGGCTCAGACTCCGCAGGGGTTTAGCCGCAAAGTGTTGGAGCAGGCTATGGCTCAGGCCAAAGTTGTTGAAGCGACCGATGAGGCTTCTTTGGTCGAATCCATGGGTGTTAAGGTCAAACTGGTGACCGGACGGCCAGACAACATTAAAATCACCGAGCCGGTGGATTTGGCAATTGCCGAGCGCCTGTTGTCCTCAGCTCAGGGACTTAGGGTTGGACAGGGCTGGGACTTTCACCGTTTCGATCCTCTACGGCCTCTTTTTTTGGGCTGCGTTTTCATTGAAGGACAGCCAGGACTGGCCGGGCACTCTGATGCCGACGTTTTAGCCCATGCTCTGGTGGACGCTGTTTTGGGAGCCTCGGCTCTGGGCGATATCGGGACGCTCTTTCCGCCAACTGAGGAGGCCTGGAAGGGGGCTCCGGGGGCCAAGCTTTTAAGTCTGGCCTACCGGGCGGCTCAGAAAAAGGGCTTTTTTCTAATTAACGCCGATTTGACTCTCATAGGCGAGCAGCCGAAAATTTTTCAGTATCGTTCGGCCATAATCAAGGCTCTGGCCAAAGCCTTGGGCGAGCCGGAGAAGCTTTTTAACATCAAAGGAAAAACCACCGAGGGCCTGGGATTTTTGGGCCGGGGCGAAGGTCTGGCTGCCCAGGCCATGGTTTTAATGAGACAGATGTGAAATTGCTGCTTAAAAGAAGCTGGCTTTGAAAAAATCGGTCCAAAATGACCAAAAAAAAGGAACGGCTTATAAGGCCGTTCCCTTAGATTTTTGCCCTCCATGGCTGCGGGACGCCATCCTTGGCTTGACAACTCGCTGAGCGAGCCGCCAAAAGTTAGCCGTCCGGCAACCCTGGGACGGGCATTTTTTTGATATCGACTGCTGACTGGCCTTCGTTAGAGCTGGTTAAACCCAATTTAAGCCTAACTCCGGCTGATTTGTACTTCTCCTCTTCGATCAGCTGCTTGAGCACCGCAACTTTTTCGACTTCCCCCAAGGAGTACTGGCGGCGTCGCGTATCGGTCCGTTCCGGTTTAAGATAGTCGGAGAATTCTTTTTCCCAGTACCTGAGGGTGGTTTTTTTGACCCCAGTCATCTGGGACACCTGGTCGATATTCAGGCCGATTTTATCAAGCAAATCAATCTGCGCCATATGGGTCCCTCCAAAAAGTGAGGTAGTGCGCGCAAGTCCGAGCGTCGGTGATGATCCCCTGGCTGGGGTCGGAACCCAGTACAGTCGGGGGAGGCCCAAAATCAACCGACATTAAATGACGAAACGCGAAAATTATTGTCATCAGGCAATGTCTTTCCATGAAAATAGCCGAAACTTAAACAAAAATCAGAGCTTTGAGCCTCGCTCGCTGGCCTGGGCTTGCTCCGGCTTTGTTATACTAATCGACATTTCGCGAAAAAAGTTAAATGGTTTTTTAGATTTCAGTCATTTTTTTTGTTCCGATTTTAAGACTGGATAAAAAATTGGTCTCATGGTTAGGATAAGTGCCTGTTAAAATTGGTTTTTCTGACGATCCCCGATTGGTAGCCTACCAGGTCCTTTGGGAAGTCCAACGAGGTAAACGTCCCGAAGAAGCCCTCAGCGCCAGGTGGGCTCTTTTAAACGGGCGGGATCGAGCCTTGGCCTCAGCGCTGGTCTACGATACCGTACGTAACCGTAGCCGGCTTGACGCCTTAATCAATCTGAAGGTCAGTTTTCGGACCGACCCTAAAGTCAGACTGGTGCTGCAGCTGGGCTTGGTTCAACTTTTTTTATTTAACCGGGTCCCCCAGTTTGTGGTAGTCAGTCAAACGGTGGAACTGGCCAAAAAAGTTGTTCCGGGCCGCCATAAACTGGTTAACGCTGTTTTACGGTCCTGGACCAGAGAAAAAGAAACTGCCCCAGTCTGGCCAATGGAGCCGGCCCCGCCGGGGGCAACGGCCGTTGAACGCCTGGCCGTATTTTACAGTCACCCGGTTTGGTTGGTAGAAAAAATGGTGGCCTCTTTGGGTTTTCGGGCCGCTCGGGCCTTGGCGGCGGCCAACAACGTCCCCGTTCCCCCTACCATCAGAATAAACCCCCTCAAAACAACCCGAGAGATGGTGGCCGATCTTTTACCTTTCTCAACTAAGCCGACCCCCTGGTCGCCCTGGGGGCTTGTTCCTGAGTCTTCCGCCGGGCCTCCTGAGAATTGGCCTGGTTATGCTGAGGGGCTTTGGGCTATCCAGGATGAGGCTTCTCAGATTTTGGGTCTTTTGGTTGGGGAGCCTAAAACCATACTCGACGCCTGCGCCGGGCTGGGGGGCAAAAGCTTGGCCGTAGCGGCCTTGAGTCCAGAAGCGGAGCTGATTTGTGTTGACCGAAATTCGGCGGCCTTGGAGGCTTTAAAGCAGGAAGCCCAAAGGCTGGGACTGCCCAAAATGCCAACTGTCGCCGCCATCGAGCTCAATGACCCCGCTCAGGCTCTCCCCGGAGGGCCCTTTGACTTGGTCGTTTTGGATGCTCCTTGCAGCGGCCTGGGCGTCATCAGGCGGCGCCCGGACATTAAATGGTCCCGAAAGCCCGGCGATATTTCAGTATTAGCCGAAACTCAGCTTAAATTACTTTTTCGGTCGGCCGATCTGGTCGCCGCTGGCGGCCGGCTTATCTACTGCGTCTGTACCACCACCGATGAGGAAGGTCCAGAGGTCTTGGAGCAGTTTTTTAAAAAGCGATCAGATTTTTTACCGCTTTCCATGGAGCGGTTGGAGCCGGCTTTAAAGAAACTTTTTCATCCGCCGGCCTCATTGCGCCTGTTCCCTCACCTTCATGGGACTGACGGTTTTTTTTACGGTCTGGCCGAAAAAAAATCATGACCCCCCATTAAGAACCAACGCCGATTTGGTTATCGACAGACAGGGCTGGCCATCGGACATAAACATTAATTCTTGACCTGGCCTTTAAAAAATGGTATTTGTACAAATTCAGCCCTTTCGAAGGGTCCAAAGGCTGGGCCAGTCGATCTCTTCGGGGCCAAATTTAGGGAAAAATAATCTCAACATCAGTTAATCCTCCCGAAATCCAGATTCTGCACCTTCAGGAGGATTTCCGAGGATTGTGGGGAAAAAATATGGCTGCCAAGTCTGTCAGTAAGTCTTTTATGGCTAAAGAGAACGAGGTCAATAAAAAATGGTTCCTCGTTGACGCCGCTGGTCAGGTTGTCGGCCGGCTGGCCTCAGAGATAGCCACCCGGCTCAGGGGCAAGCACAAGCCCATTTATACACCCCACAACGATACTGGCGACTTTATAGTTGTGGTCAACGTTGATCAGGTTAAGTTCACCGGCCGCAAGCTGGACCAAAAATTATACACCCGCTACAGCGGCTTTATTGGCGGCCTTAAGCAGACCACGGCCAAAGTCATGTTGGAGACCAAGCCCAGAGAGGTCCTTATGCATGCGGTGCGGGGTATGCTGCCCAAAAATAGTCTGGGCCGCCGACAGCTGAAAAAACTCAAGGTCTATACTGGGGGCGAGCATCCTCATGCGGCCCAAAAGCCTGAGTTGCTGGAGCTGCACACTAACAACTGAGCCATAACCGAGCTTAGAGCTCGGAGTCCCAAATGGTCTGCCAAACACGGGGGACCAAAAACTCCGACATCCGACATAATCAGGGAGAGCTAGATTTCATGTCCACCACTAAGCACTACGCCACCGGAAAGCGCAAGTCGGCCATAGCCAGAGTTTGGATGACTTCGGGGGCTGGGCAGATCAGGATCAATCAGAGACCGATTGAAGAATATTTCCCCAGGGAGACACTTAAAATCGTTGCCCAGCAGCCTTTGGTGCTGACCGGAACCCAGGGGCAGTTTGATTTTTATATCCTGGCCTCCGGCGGAGGCATCACCGGTCAGGCCGGGGCGGTCCGCCATGGGATAGCCAAGGTGCTCCAGATTTACGAGCCCAATCACCGGGCAGTCCTGAAAAAGGCCGGTCTTTTGACTCGCGACGCCAGGGAGAAAGAACGTAAAAAGTACGGGCAGAAGGGCGCCAGAGCGCGTTACCAGTACTCCAAGCGGTAAATTTCTCACCCCCCATCAATTGCGGCGGCCATTGCCGCTGTGGCGTGATGGGGACAGCGGTCCAGCTGACTTCAGACCTGGGAGCCCCAAAGCTTCCGGGTCTTTTTGTTTAAACTGGAGGCCGGACCAAAGAGTTGGTTGTGAGGGCGGCTGGGGGGGTGAAATTATCATTTTTCCCGCTGATTGGCCGCATTTTCAGCCTCAAATGCTTCAGTGAGGATGGGTCCTATGAGGATAGGTATTATCGGAGCCACCGGTTACGTTGGTTTGGAACTATTGCGATTGTTGGCCGGCCGAGCCGGTGACGAGGTTGTATTGGTCACTTCTCGTCAGGAGGCTGGCCAAAAGTTGACTGCCTTTTTTCCGGCGCTGGCAGGGCTGGCCAATTATGATGATCTGATTATGACTGAGCCGGTCAATCTGGCTGGCCGGGCCGACTTTTTTTTGATGGCCGCTCAGCACGGGGCGGCCATGAGCTTGGTACCGGAGTTACTGTCAGGCGGCGCCAGAGTGGTGGATTTATCAGCTGATTTTAGGCTTAAAAACCCGGCTCTTTTCGAAAAATGGTACTCAAGTCCTCACACTTCGCCGGAGCTTTTGGACAGGGCGGTTTACGGTCTACCCGAGCTTTATGGCGATAAGATCAAAGACGCCAGTTTGGTGGCTAATCCCGGCTGTTACCCCACCAGTGTTATTCTGGCCTTGGCTCCGGCAGCCTCAGCTGGACTCCTCGAAGCTGACCAGGTTGTCATTGTTGATGCCAAAAGCGGAGTTACCGGAGCCGGCCGGACGCTGGCCCCGGGATACCTTTTTGTTGAGGTGGCCGACAATTTTCGCGGCTACAAGATCGTTGGTCACCGTCACACCCCGGAAATGATCCAGGAACTGAGCCTTTTGGCTGGTTTTGATCTCAAACTTTCTTTTACTCCCCATCTTTTGCCCATTAATCGGGGGATACTATCGACTGTTTACCTGAGGCTCAAAGGCAATCCATCGGTTTCAGAACTGAGGGAAAAATATATAAATTTTTATAAAAATTCTTCTTTTATCCGGGTCAGGCCCGAAGGCTATGCGCCTGAGACCGCCGACGTCCGGGGTACCAACTTTTGTGATCTGGGACTTTTTTACGATCAAAGCTGCGGACTTTTTAAAATTATCTCGGTCATCGACAATATTTGTCGGGGGGCTGGGGGGCAGGCCATCGCTAACCTCAACCTCATGACCGGCCGGCCGGTGGAGCATGGGCTGATACTTTCAGCCTTGCGACCGTAGTTTGATGGCCGGTAGTTGAGGCGGCCTGGCTAGCGGTCGTTTGAAGGTAAAAAAAGCCCGACCAGAGGATGCGTTTCCGCTGGTCGGGCTTTTTTTATGTCTTTGACTTTTAGATTTGAGAGCTAAGGTATCCAGGGTCGGGTTTGGCGTTTTGGCGGGAATATTTGGAAAAAAGGGGCTGATTTTTGGTCAGATCCTCAATGGTTTGTTTTAGGACTTCCAGGTTCTCGGCCAGATAGCCGGTCAGTTTTTCTTCCAACGCCAGCATTTCAGACAGAGAACTCATCAATCTTTTTTCGATCTCGGCTGCTTCATGAGCTTCATCATGCGCTTCCTCATGAGCTTCGCCATGGGCCGCCTTTGGGGTTGCCTTGTGGCCGGAAGCCGGGTTGACCTCGGTGGGGTCATGGTCGGAATTACTTTTGTCTAACTTTTTTTGGTCGGAACCGCTTTGGGTAAGGACCTCAATGCCGGTGACGGTAAAATCAAAAAGATCTCGCCTAGCCTGAACATAATGCTCCCACAGGGCCGGATCAAGATATTCCTCGACTTCCAGCCGGCCCAGGGCATGACCATGGTTTTTGGTGACTTTGCCGGCCATTTGCCGGTCAAGTGTTAGGCAGCGCTCGCAGGCCTCGGCCGTTTTCTGCCACAAGACCAGCGACCCGGATGGTAGTTGTTTTTGGCTCACTTAGGTTGCCATGATCCTTACGGTGTTTAAGTTCTTGTTTAGAGTCTGATTTTTAATTAAATTTCAGGCCTGAACAGTAGTTTTAAGGTTTTTAGTGACCTTTATGACATAGGCCAGGTAAAATGGCTGCCAGCTTGCGCAAAGAATCGTCTAATTCAAATTCCAGCACATCGGCCAGATAAACCCAGTCCTTTTGTTCCTGGAGGTTGAGCATGGTGTTTAAAATTCCGACCAGCGATTCCAGATAGCTGTTAAGCGAGGTAGCGCCTTCGTGATCAGCTCCTTCGTAAAGCCCCAGGACGTGTCTGGTCTGTTCTAAGAGGGTCATCAATAAATGGAGGGCTTCCAAAAAATTCAGGAAGTGCTCGTTGGCCTCCTGCTCGTCACCAAGCCGGAAGTTTTCGACGATTTTTGGCAGAGCCTCCAGGAGGGTGGCCAAGTAGGCCGGACCAGTTTTCAGAAAATTGAGCCCCATGTCCTCCAAGGTTAGAGTATCAAGGGAAAGAGAACTGATCGTCTCCCGGCCCACTTCCAGGGCGGCGTGAGGCACCTCCTCGCTGTAGGGGTGACCGTTGAGCATGACTGAGGTGATGACCCGACCGTTGGTCTTTGGATGTTCCATCAAACTGATCAGAATTTCCTCAAGGTTGGTTCCCGTAATTTCACTGGTGTTTAGGGCCTCGCCGTCTACAGTCAGGTTTTGCATGCTTTGCTCCTTATGGTTTGACCGTCGAAAAAGGTTGACGGTATTATTTCATTTGATTAGTAGCCAGGCCTTAGAGCCATGGTCAATCGGAAACTGCCGACGAAAATACTTAGCAATTTAAGGGCCAATTAACTGGGAAGGCAGACCTCTATTTGGGCTTTATTTTTTCGTCACCAAAATAAATCAAGGGCCTGGCTAAGCCAAAGGGCGATTTTTCCAGAAAAAACCAAGCTAAAAGCGGCCTCCCCAAGAGCATCCCTAGGCCGGCCTTAGAGGAAATTTTTTCCGAGCTAAGGCCCGGTGATTTCTTATCGGCTTAATGGCCACTGAAGATGAATTAGCCGAAGCTTTCGGTCAATATATTGTGGACAGTTTATTGGGTTGGCGAGTACCGCCGCCTCCAGGCGGATGTTTAAACAAATAGGTTATAATATTATTCTTTATGCTTTATTTTAATAGATTAGTAAATTATTTTTTCGAATCAATAAGTAAACTGATGCAGCTTGAGTTTCTAATGACATTTTTTCGTGGGCCACGAAAAGGTATTCTCACCCTTTAGCTTTTTGTGATACTCCGGCCTTAGCCTTGGAATTCTTAAGTTTTCTTTTGCCCCCTCCACCGGGAAGCTGGTGTTCGGCGTGGTGGCGGCAGTAGCGGAATTTGAGGAGCTTAATCAGGGCGGGAACTTTTTTCTGTTTTCAAAAAGTTAATGAGTCAGTCGGCCTTGCTCTGACCCAATGATGAGGGATTTTTCTATTTTTAAGCATATAAATCTGTTTAATGAAAATTTTATTAAATATATTAATTAATAAAATTATAATAATAAAATATAGTTTTAGATTTATTTTTTACCTGTTATCCAGCGGACTGGGCCAGCCTTCCGGCCTCCGGTCCGGGTAAAATTTGCATTTTTCGATATATTATGCTATTTCAAGCCTTAGTAAGTCAAAAAACCGGTCCGGACCGGTTGCTTTGGCCTTGAGTGCCTTTTGGGGCCATCTGGGTCGAGGCCAGGCTTGGGGACACTTTTGGGCTGCAGTTTATATTCTAGGGGCTTTAGGACCAGACCCAGTCATCGACTAGACTAAACTATATGGTTTATTTGATAATAGTTTAAAATTAATCTTAATGGTATAAAATTTTTTTAGCGGCATTAATTCGGTGCTTAAAAGAGGCCCCGAAAAGTGACCGCTGCTGGAAGTTGGTTTCAGCAAGTCCGACGAGGTCTGAAAAGCGCCATCTGGAGAGGCAAGGAGGCTCGCCTATATGCCAAAAAAAATATTGATTTGGTCTGCTTTATTGATGATGATTTTGATTACCGGCTGCGCTAACGGTGTGGTGACTGGCGGGAGTTCCCTGCGCCGGGAAATCGATGCTCTGAAAATGGAGGTCGCCGATCTCCGGGATATGTCCAGAGTCTCAGCCGGGACCGGTTCGGTCGGCGGAGGCTCAAGCGATCTTCGTTTGGAGATCGACAATATTCGTACCAACCTGCAGCGGGTGACCGAAAATATTGAGACCGCCTCTATCGGCGGAGTGTCCCTGAGGCAACAGCTTGAATACATGAGCGCCAGGCTCGATCGACTGGAAAAGAAGGTCAGTCTCCCCCCGTTAAGCCGTGACGTGGTGGGTCCCATCACCCCCCCGGTCGTTCTGACTGAACCGACCTCCACCGTTCCAGCCACCTCGGTCACTGTTGCTCCAGGCAGCCAGACCGAGCTGCCTGGCCCGCCAGCGGGGACTGAACATCCCGAGGACATCGCAGCTGGCTCCGTCCCCGCAGTGCCCGCTGCCCGGAGCGTCTATGATCAGGGAAAAGATTTATTTGATCAAAAGAAATACCCTGAAGCCATTGAGCTCTTTCGGCAATACATCGCCGCCGAACCCACCGGGGCCCAGGTGGCCGGAGCCCAGTTTTACATCGGGGAATCCCTTTATTTCCAAAATAAATTTGAGGATGCCATCTTGGAGTATCAAACCGTGGTCAGCGGATTTCCAAAAAGCCAGCTGGTCTCCACTGCCCTTCTTAAGCAGGGTTTGAGCTTTCAGGCCTTAGACGATAAGGCCAGCGCTAAACTACTTTACCAAAAGGTGGTTAGAGACTATCCCAAGAGCTATTCCGCTGGCATCGCCCGCGAACGGCTCAAAACAATCTGATTTTTTTGGCTGCCCCCTGCCTCCGCAGTTTGGCCTAAAAATGCGGAAGCAGGGGGCTGGGGTCATTGCCAAGGTTGGCAGCTGAAAACTTGATGAACTGATTTTATGCTCTTGTGGTCATATTGATTCAGGCTTGGTATTTACTTTGAGGGCGGTTGACAGGCTCAGACTTTGAGCTTTGACTATTTTTTTTCTACTGTCAGCCGAGATATTTTGCTAATTTGGACTCTTATTCCACTGCAAAATAATATAGCAAAAAGGTTATCAATAGATAAATATTCTATTATGGCGACATGTTCAGCCATCAGCTGAAACGGATGCTAAATTTCTTTCCTGAAATCGGAGTCAGTGGCAGGTTGCCAGTTTATAGGCCTCTTCTTTTGTGTTATACTTTCCTTAGTAGGCTTGGACCCCCAAAACACGATCAGGACCGCTCTGAGTTGGGAGAGTTTAGATGGCACATATTGACTCAAGCGTTTGGAAGGATAAAGTGGCTCTGGTGGTCGATGATTACCAGGCTGTCCGCAAAACCATTAAAGAGCTGTTTAGTAACTTGGGTTTGAAAATCGATGAGGCTGAAAACGGCGTAGAAGCTTTGGAATGTCTCAATTCTAAGAAATACGATTTGGTGATCAGCGATCTGGTGATGGCCGAGATGGACGGATTTGAACTGACCGAGACAGTCAAAAGCAGCCCCAAACTTCGCTCTATTCCCCTAGTAATCTTATCTACACATGCCGATTACAAATACATATTCAGGGCCTTGCGGCTGGGGGCAGACGATTATCTGATCAAGCCTCCCAACACCGAAATGGTCCAGACGGTTCTTGCGAGGGTTTTCAACCATGAGTGGTAATCTAGAAACCCAGGCTTTCGAAAATCGGGAAGGGGCGGCCAAACAGCCGGAACTGGACCGCATGGCGGTTAAAATCTCCCATTTGGACCGCCTTTTGGGTCTTACCGGTGAGATCATCATATCCGCTTCCAATATTTCCATCCTTCAACGTCACCTTTCGACGTCCTCGGTCAACATCGACAAAAATTCCCTGGAGATGATTAAAAATGTGGCCATGACCACTAACCGCATCTCCTCGGATCTCCACCACCTAGTAATGGACATCAGAATGGTGCCCATTAAGGAGACCTTTTTAAGGTTTCGGCGGTTGGTGAGAGATTTGGCCAAAAAAAGAGGGCGCCAGGTCGACTTTGAGATTGTCGGTGAAGACACTCTGGTCGATAAAACCGTGGCCGAAAAACTTTATGAGCCTTTGGCCCACCAAATCCGCAATGCCGTCGATCATGGCCTGGAAGATCCCTTAGAGCGCAAGCACGTCGGCAAATCGCCAACCGGACGGCTGACGCTGACGGCCTATAAAAAAGAAGGGTTCACCTATGTCTCAATAGCCGATGACGGGCACGGCTTAAACGAAACCCGCATCCGCCAAGTGGCCGCTGAAAAAGGCTTTTTGCCTCCGGCGGCGGCCCAAGCTATTTCGTCGGCTGAATGCTGGAATCTTATTATGCAGCCGGGTTTTTCCACGGCCTCGGAAGCGACCGAAATATCCGGCCGCGGCGTGGGCATGGATGTGGTCAAAAGTACCGTCGAAAGCTTGGGCGGCGAAGTTATCATTGATACCAAAAAGGGCCAGGGCACCAATTTTACCTATAAAATTCCCCAGCTCTCGGCGGTCAACATTACCGATGCTCTCATCATCCGCTCTGGGGAAAACTACTATGCCGTCCCCATCGGCAATGTGGTGGCCACCCAGTCTTTTACCCTCTCTGACATCAATACGGCCATGGAGGCGACTGAGAGCATCATTTACCTGGGCTCCATAGTTCCGCTTTACGATCTGCGGGGGCTTTTAACCGGGGCTCCGCTTAGTGATGATGAATTTAAGGACTATTTGCCAGTTATCATTATAGACTCAAAGAATGGCCGGGTGGCCCTTAAAGTAAGCGAATTTATTAGGCCCCAAAAATTGGTTTTGATCCCCCTGCCTGAGATTTTCTCGGTTCGGGGAGTAGCCGGAACTACTATTTTGGGAGGCAATCAGCTTGGCATGGTCCTTGACCCTTTTGATCTGATTGCCATGTCTAGCGGCCGGGTTTCAGACAGCGAGAGCAGCTTTCAAAAAAGCTCCCAGGTCATGGAATCCGATGAGGCTGATATTTTTTCTGGAGCCGAGCCAACCTCGGCAGCCGAGGGCGTTCCGGCCAGCCCTCTAGCGGCCAGACCGCCCGAAGCCATGGACGAGTCGATGGCCAAGGAGTTTTTCGTTGAGATCCAAAACATCCTCAACGAGGCCAGCGAAGAGATCTTTCAGCTGGAAAAGGATCCCGAAAACATCCGCCGAGTCAATACGATTTTTCGGTATTTTCACTCAATCAAAGGTAACTTTATCATGACCGGCTTTGCCAATTTGGGCACTTTTGTCCATGAAGTGGAGACGGTTTTGGACCAGATGAGGGAAAAAGAGCTTAAAGTCGAAAAAGAGGTGATCGATCTTCTTTTAGATACCGTCAAAAATCTGGAACAGGGCATCGGCGAAATTCGGGCCGGTCGGGGTTACGAAGTCAATGACCCCGAACTTTTGGCCGAGTTAGCTCGCTACAAGCGGACTGAGAGCCGTGAAAAGCCGGTTCCCGATACGGCCGATGACGGACAGTTTCGCCTGTCACCTTTGGGTACTATCCTTTATTTTTCTAAATTAATCACCCAAGGAGTCACCATTTACCAGTCAATGTTTCACATCGGGCCCTCTTTTCAGGAAACCAGTGTGGTCGGGTATCTTATTATCAAACGCTTAGCCTTGATTGGCGATCTGATTGACACCATCCCGAGCCTGGACAAAATTGAGCGGGGATTGGGGACCGATAAAATCAAAGTTATGTTTTCCTCTCGCCACACTTTAGCTGAGGTCAATACTTTTTGCGAAAAGCAGCTCAAACGGTTTTATCACGTTTTGGAATATGAGAACATGCCGGTAGAGTAAAAATCGGTCGCTCGGGACTGATTGGTTGAGAGTATTTTGGTAAATTGGAACTTTTGGCCGACGTTGATTTTTTCGGGGTAATATAATGAGCGTAAAAGTGCTGTTGATGATCGGCGATGCGGGACTTAAGGCGGCCTTAGCGGCGCCTTTGGCCGACCGTTTTACTTTAATAGATGACCCGCTTCCTGAACCATCTGCCGGCCAGGAGTCTCTGGCTCAGTTTATCATTGAGGCGGCCCCCGATATCGTGCTCATGGATTATCTGGCTGAGGACGCCTTGTCGGTCAAGGTTCTTCAGGAGGTTTTAGACAGCGACGGCAAAGCCGGCTTTATTTTTGTCGATTCAAAAGGCTCGGCCGACCGCGAAAACATCATGATGGCCTTTAACGAAGGAGCCCAGGCCTTTATTCCAGCTGATATTCAGCCGGTGGTTTTGGTTAATTACCTAAACCGGATCGTCTCCGGACCAAGGCGGCGGCTGGTTCCCGACAAAAACACCGAGCTTGAACTTCAGAAAGTTAACGACCGTCTCTCTTCAGTTCGGACCAAGCTCAACAACGCTCAGAAACTGATCGCCTATCTGTTGAGCACCCCTTTGGGTTCTCAGCCCCGCAAGGCCATAATATTGTCTGACAGCGGTTATCAGCGTGAGCTGTTAAAAAAACATTTGGAGGACAATAATTTTATCGTCCTGACCGCTTCAACTATTGCCGAGGCGACGGCGGCGACTTTGTCAGAAAAACCCAGAATAATCATCAGTGACTATGAGCTCGACGAGGGTCAGACGGGGGTAGATTTCTGTAAGGAACTTAAGTTTAATCGCAAGTATATGCCCTGTTATTTCGTAGTGTGCACCGCCAACCAGGATAAGGTCCCCCAGATTATGACTCCTGGTAACGGGGTTGATGATTGCGTCCTTAAACCGGCTTCGCTGACCTCTTTGAATGAATTTTTGGCCCGCGTAAGCCTGGGATTGATTATTTAAGGTCTTTCTTAAGTCAACTACCCACTAGGCTAAAGCCTAGGGGCTTGCAAGAGTCGGTTGACCAGGGAAAGCGGTATCCAACCCGCTAGGTTGTTATTAGCATCTCAGCCACCGCGGTCGCCCTCACCTTTGGTGGGTGGCCA
>JAISWF010000004.1 GCA_031271165.1 Deltaproteobacteria bacterium | reverse complement strand
ACTACTCGCTGGCAGAGATGATGAGGCGACTAGGGTCGTACCGAAAAACTCGTTTCTCAGACCGATACGGCGCGGTCGTCTCCTCTCCCACCAAAATCCAACGCTCAATCTTTCGGGCCTTCGGGATTGCGGTTGCCTGACCTAGCTACAATTTGATGTGATTTTGGGTTTAACCTGTTGGCCGTTAGCCGGCCGTGTTTTGGCTTACGGTTTTGGGCTGGAATTGATTTTAGCAGCAGTCTCGGTTTGGGTCGTTTGCTCTTCGATGAGTACTCCGATTACTCCGGGGCTACTGAGGGAGCCTTAGGTCTCCGCCTCAATGGCCGGTTCAGCCGGCTCAGAGGGCTGCTCCTCTGGTGAAAATTGGGCTGGGAACTCCAAAAAAGCGGCCCCCGTTCCTCCCCAGCGGCGAAAAGAGGTTAAGCGCCAGGGTAAAAACTGGCTGGGGTCAATATTTTTTATGAAATTGGCATCCTGCTCCCAGATAACAGTGGCACCCGGAGCCGCCAAGCGTTGACTGGCGGCAAAGGTTAGGAATTGGACGGGCAGCAGGCGATCAGCGTAAGGAGGGTCGAGAAAAATCAGATCAAAAGGGCCATAGCGGCTTAAAACAGAAAAACATTGTGGAAAAGAAGCTTTTAAGGGTTTGATTTTTTCCTGAGCCTCGGGCGGGATTTTACCCATGTTTTGGCGCAGGGTGCTGACGGCCATTGGAGAACGATCGCACAAAAGGGCCGACTTGGCCCCCCTGGATACGGCTTCCAAGCCCAGGGCCCCGGAGCCGGCCAATAGATCGAGAACCCGGGCCTCTAAGATTTTAGCCGGCCCCAATATGGAAAAGACGGCCTCCCGGACTTTGGCCGAGGTCGGTCGAGTAAGCTGGCCTTTTGGGGCGGTCAGCTTTAGTCCTTTAAACAGACCGTTAATGATAGCGGGCAAAGTTTATCGTCTCCACAGAGCGGGCCTGGCTCCCAATTCGATCATAGTCTCCAGATCAATGTCCAGAGCCTGGGAGCGGCAGGTGCCGGCCTTCGGAGCAGTCAGTGCAATGGTGGCCCCGCCCCGGTTGAGGATCAGATCGTTGGTGGTCAGGTGGACCTTGGAAATTCGGCGGCCAGAGACCCTCATCTGGTCAATGGAACAATTGTCGGAGGCTGCCAAAAGCTCGTTTACCTTGGCCCAGAATTGAGGTACGCCCCGGTTGGGGTTAAGGAAAATATCTTTCAGAGTCAAGGGGGCGCCGGTAATCAGGCTGTAATTTATAAAGGTGTAACTTACGGTTCCTCTGATGTGTCGATTGCGCCTGAAGTTTCCGATAAACCTTTCCACTTGGAAAATTGAAAGATAAGATGGCGAACTCTGGTGGACATATTGGCGAAGCTCAATGCTGACCGGGAGACATTGGCCCAGACAACCATCAAAATCATTGCACGTCAGCTCCAAGGCTTGGCGCTTGGCGGCGGCGAATCTTTTGTCCATGGCCGAAGCCAGTCTCCGGTCCAGAGCTGGGCTGCCGGTATTTTCCGGGTAATCAATATAAATAAAGACCAGATCGGTCGGGCAAGATGGAGAAGCCAGTTGATGCTCTAAAATTCGGCGCCGAGAATCAACGGGTGGCTCAGAAAATGGAGTTCCATCATCGTAGCATTGCCCATCTTCGCACAAGCCCGGCCAGCCGCCCAGGTAATCCGAGCGCAGGTAAGCGAAAGAAGACTCAGAAAAAAAGAGCGAAAAAAATAAGGTTAAAAATAAAAAGAGGGTTACCAGCAGGGTCCGGGTGAAAATAGAATTCCGAAAACCGGAAAATCTCTGAACCAGGGCGGCGGCAGCTGATTGGCGGTCAGAAAGGCCGAAGAAAGGGCCATGGCCATTATTTTTAGAACTAGAAAAAAGGCGGCCTGGTTGGGGAAATAGCGTTTTTTGGGGGGTAAGATGAATGCGTATTGGCGAGTTAAATTGGCTCATGATGAAAGTCCCAAGGGATCGCTTGGGTCATAATTACCCCCTGGCAGAGACTCGGGCCGACTGGAGTCATCTTTTGGACCGGCTTGGCTGTAGAGTCGGCCGGAATTTTGTCGTTTTTCGGCTGAGCCTTGGATAGTTTCCAAAACCAGCTGGGCCAGTTTCGGGGCCACCGGAGTAAGGGCCGCCATATGCTTGGCTGCCAAAAGTCCGGCCCGGCGGGCCAACGGAGGATCATCTAAAAATGCTTTTAAAACGCTTTCCAAACCCTCTGAAGTGGTCTGGACAGCGGCTCCGACGGCGACCAAGGACTCAGCTTCGGTTTTAAAGCTGCTCATAAAAGGTCCGAAGACTATGGGCCGGCCGCAGGCGGCCGGTTCCATAGGATTGTGTCCGGCCCCTTGCAGAAGACTTCCGCCGACTACCGCCAGATCGGCTTGGGCATAAAGGTCAGCTAAAACCCCAACTTGGTCGAGAACCACTGCCGTTTCAACCTCAAAAGGCTCGGCCAGGACTTTGGTTTCGGAATAAAGTTTGGCTTTAAATCCGGCCGCTGTGGCAATTGAAAGGACCTCGGCCGTTCTGATCAGATGACGGGGGGCCAGGACTAGGCGGATATTTTGGGGCCCGAGGTTTTTAATCGCCTTTAAAATTAGTTCCTCTTCGCCTTCATGGGTGGAACCGCAGACGATCAGCTGCGGCTGGGCCGGCAGCTCAGGAGCCGAGGCGTCCAAAATTGTTTCGGAGTTTAGCTCGGTTAGATGTTGGACCGAGCCGTCAGTCAGAAGTTCGTTAGGGCCGGAAAGTGTGGATAAAAAAGTTTGAGCGGTTTTGATCAGGGCGTCGAATTTGGGGGAGCCGATGACCAGGGTTCGGTCGGGAGAGGCGCCCAAAGTTTTAAAACGGTCGCCATCGGTTTGGCTGATAGCGCAGATAAGATCAAATGATTTCAGAAGGCCTTCGATAAAGCTGGAAATTTTCTGGTAACGGTTAAAAGAACGCTCGCTCATGCGGCCGGAGACAATAATGAGGGGAATAGAGCGCTGGGAGCACTGGTAGACTAGCTCCGGCCAAATTTCAGTTTCGACAATGACCAGGGCCCTGGGTTCGACCCGGTCCAGAAATCTGGCCGGGGAACCCCAAAAATCAAGAGGCGGGGCGGCCAGCTGGACGTCTCCGTACTCGGTCGGAAGGCCGGCCGGGCAAGCTGAGTTGGGGAACTGAAAATCGTAAATCTTTTGACCCGGCCACAGTCTGGCTCCGGCATAGTTAAGTCCGGCCGGGGTCCCGACAGTCAAAAGTTTTGGGCCAGCATAGCCCTGACCGGTTAAGGCGGCCAAGACGGCCAAACCGCTGGCCGCTTCCCCAACCGAGGCCGCATGGACCCACAGCGGTTTTTGTCCGCCGCAGAGGGTAAATCCCAGCCGGTCAGACCAGCTGCCGCCAAAACGGCCTTTGAGGGTCGGCCAAAAAAGGGCCGGCCCTAAGGCCAGATAGCCTAGGGTCCGGTAGGCCCACAGCCATAATCCTGGGGCAGACACCTTTTAGTGGGTGGCCATGGGCTTGTATTGAAGATTTTGACCGCCCATGCAGCTGGAAAGGTTGAGAATCATAGGCGGGAAGCCTCCTCGCCTGGTTATTTCGGCTATAAATTCACTGCAGTAGGGGAAGACCATTTTGGCGAATTGCATCCGCAGGGTGTCTTCCTGTTCCAGGGAAGTCGAGGAATCTAAAGCGAAAATGGCTTCATACTCAACTTCCAAAGTAAATGGGCCGGTCGGGACCCGATGAGTAGATAAAGATTGGACAAAATGGGCCAAATTTCTATCTGAGTTGAAGCTGAGAGAATTAATTAATTTTACGGACATGGAAATGCCTTGACCAGGGATAGAGTTGGCTTCCAGATCAAAATCGGGATTAATAATAAAAACAACTTTGAGGAGCCTTATTCCTGTTAGTATATAAGGGTTATCGTACATTTTGTGCTCCTTTCGGACCCAAACGCAGCTTGATTGGGGCCGCTTTCAGCGGCATTTGGCGTCCGGTTTAGGAATCCCCGGTTCGATGGTATAGGCTTCAGTATGCATGTTATCATCGGATCTGATAAAGACGGACCTTTTCAGGCGTTTTTCCAGGTCTTCCAAAGCCGGCCGGCCCTCATCCAAGATCAAATCACGAATAGAGGTGTGAACGATCAAGGTGAGGGGTTGGCCAGGATAGTCGCAGGCGGCCATTTCTATGTCCCGAAAAGCTTGGTGACAGATAGAAACCGGCGAAAGCAGCACCCCTTGGCCCTGGCAATAAAAGCAGGGCCGGCGCATTAACCGGTCGATGTTTTCCCTGGTCCGCTTGCGGGTCATCTCAATGAGACCCAATTCGCTCATTGGTAAGACTTTGGTCTTGCCTTTGTCTCTTTTGAGGTTATCCTTAAGTGACTGAAATACTCTTTCACGGTTAAAATCCTTTTCCATGTCAATGAAGTCGATTACGATCAAGCCACCGATATTCCTAAGTCTAAGCTGGTAGGCTATTTCCCGGACCGCCTCCAGGTTGGTTTTAAGGATGGTCTCCTCAAGGTTGTGGTGGCCCACGTAGCGGCCAGTGTTGACATCAATGACGGTCAAGGCTTCGGTCGAGTCGATGACCACGTAACCGCCGCTTTTAAGCCAAACTTTTTTGTTGAGTGCTCTGGCCAGGTCGGTTTCGACGTTGTAAGCATCAAAGAGCGGCACCGGGCCGTCGTAAAGGGCTACGTCCGGCGTCTGATCGGGGGAGAAAGCCGCCAAAAACCGGTGGATTTTTTCGAATTGTTCGCGGTCATCAATGACCAACCGATCGACCTGGTCGGTGAACAGATCGCGGACGGCTTTAAGGCTAGCATCAAGCTCTTGATGAATCAGCGCCGGAGCCTGTTTTTGTTCGGCTTCATTTAGTATTTTAGCCCACAAATGATCTAAAAAACTTGATTCAGCCTTCAGCTCGTAATCGGTGGCTCCCTCGGCCGCCGTTCGAGCAATGAGGCCTCTGGTAGAATTGAGTGATTCCAAGATTTCCCGGAGTCTTTTGCGTTCTTCCTCGTCTTCAATGCGGCGGCTTACGCCCATGCGGTTGACTATGGACATCATCACCAAACGGCGGCCGGGCAGAGATATCAGGGTGGTGACTCGAGCCCCTTTTTGACCGATGGGCTCTTTGGCGACCTGGACCATAAGCTCCTGGCCTTCATAGAGCATCAATTCAATGGGCTGGGAGAAATCGGCCGTTGTTTTGGTCGAGTTTTCGGTCACTTCCTCGTCGTCAGCTCCCAGGGAAGCCTGGCCCAGGAGCCGGGAAAATTCTTTTTCCCCTCCGCTAACGTCATCGACATACAAAAAAGCGGCCTTCTCTAAGCCAATATCAACAAAGGCGGCTTGAAGGCCGGGCAAAATTTTGATAACCCGGCCTTTGTAAATGTTGCCCAAAAGGCCTGAACCTCTGGCCCGGCGCTCCAGTTGGAATTCGACCAAAATTCCATTTTCCATCAGGGCGATGCGGGTCTCATACGGGCGATAGTGGATTAAAAGTTCAGATGACATAGTTGGTGTATTTTATAGATAAATTAAGTAAAACATTGCAAACATTTTGGGAAAACACTGTTTTTGACACGCTATTTGTGATCAGAGGGAATCCCCAAGCGGCCCAAGGTTCGAAATAACTCGGCTTAACGACCACCGGCGGCTCTGAAAAAAAGAACTTCAGAAAAGAATCGACCAAAGCCGGGCCAAAGATTCCAAAAAAGTCAGATTGAGTCCTTATTTAGCTGGTGCTGGCCTAGCAGCCGTTTTTTTCCTACGGCCGCCCAGGGTTTGGGCCCGGTTTTTAGGCCGGGTTCCAACAGTGCTAAGATCAAAAATCGACCTGGATACGGTCCGACGGGAAAAATTAGGCGCTGGGCCACGAATCGACAATGGTAGCGATTTTTTTAAGGGAAGCTGGGATGTCTTCGGCTAGACCCCACATGGCTCGAACCGATGGTAGCGGCTTAGGAGTGCCGTCCGGGGCTATCCGAATGGTTAGCCAAACTCGGCCGGGATCTTTGGGGACAGCCGAGAGAACGTATTCCGATAGCCTGAATTGCCGAAGGCTGCCTTTGGTACCAGTATAACTTAAGTGGGCCTCGGGGTGAAGAGGAGGGTTGGCGAAAACCGAACCGGGGCACTCAATTTCCCAGGTTGCGGCGGTGGCTCGTGGCTTAGGCGAGTTAGGACCCAAAAGGGAGATCGATTGGAGCCTTAGGCCCTCAGGGAGAGTTATGGCCTGGTAAATTTGCTGGGGCAAGAGGTGATCGCAAAGTTCAAACAGGACCCGTTCATCAAGACTGGCCACACCTAAGGGGAGGGCGGTCAGAAATGAAAGCTTGGGTTGAGGGTGGAAACCTTGTGATGATTTGAGGTTGAGGCCGGCCCGGCGGAAAGATTTTTTAAAAATTTCCACCATTTCCAGGTGACCCAGCAGGACCAGGCCGCCCTCTTTGGCAAACTGGGCCAAGTAGCGGCCTGATTGGTGGGCCGGAGTTGGGCCGGTCAGGCGGCTGCGGGGACTGGGAGCGCAGCGGTTGGGTGACGGCTGGTGGATAGCAGGGCCGGGCGAAACGGGTAAGGCGGCTGGTGGGCATTGATTTGGTTTAGCATTGAGTTGAGAATTGAGCTGATTGAGGGTGGTTTCGGCAGCGCCTTGAGCAACACAGCGGACGTCGGTTTTAGCAGGTCCTTCAGCAGCTTGGCCGGCAGCTGAAACTGGATGGGGCAGCCGGCTGTCTGGTTCCTGGGAAGATATGCAGTCAGTAGAATTGAAGGCCGATGGATCGGCCAAATCAACGCTGGCCCCGTCGTGGCAGGCCCCGCAACCCAAGCAGCCGGCCAGACGGCAGTCGGGAGTGGTCAGTTCTTGTCCGGCCTTAGCTAACTCCTGAGCCAAGTACTCAGGGCTGACCCCACAAAATAAATGAGACCAGGGCAGAACGTCGCCAGGTTTTCTTTGAGCGATTAATTCTTCAAGGGAAAATCCAAAATCTTTGATGGTTTCAAGCCAGAGCCCGACTCGGAATCGATCGTTCCAGGCTTCAAATCTGGCCCCTCGCCGGCGGACTTCTGTCAAAAGCGGTCCCAGTCGGCGGTCTCCCCGTGACAAAATCCCCTCGACCAACGAGATACCGGGGTCATTATATTTGACGGCCAAAGAAGGGTGACGGGTGGCGGCCTTGACAATGGCCAACCGGGTTTCAATGGTCTCCATAGTCGAAGCTGGGTGCCACTGGAAAGGAGTGTGGGCTTTGGGCGTGAAATGAGCCAGTCCCAAGTTGAGTTTGGCCCGGCCCAGGCGGCTGAGTCTGGCGGCCAGACTGACGATGGCCCGGAGATCTTCTTCGGACTCGGTGGGGAGGCCGGCCATAAAATAAAGCTTGATAGTTTTCCAGCCTAGCCGGAAAGCCGTTTCCGCCGCTCGGAAAATGTCGTCTTCCGAAAGATCTTTATTGATGACTGCTCGCAGGCGTTCGGTGGCAGCCTCAGGCGCCAGAGTGAACCCAGTTTTTCTGACTCTTTTAATCTGCTCGGCCAAGTGACCGGAAAGACTTCGAACCCGGAGCGACGGAAGCGAAAGGGCCACCCGGTCGTCAGCATAGCGATTCATGAATCTTTCCACCAACTCGCCGGCCTGGGTGTGGTCTCCGGCGGAAAGAGACAGAAAGGCGGCCTGATCGTGACCAGTGGAAGAAAGGTTTTCTGAAATTAGATCGAGGACCTCCCCCTGATTACGTTCGCGAACGGGCCGGTATAAAAAGCCGGCCTGACAGAAACGGCATCCTCGGGAGCAGCCACGGCCGATTTCGACTACCACCCGGTCGTGGACCGGTTTGACAAAAGGTGTGATCTGGCAGACTGGAAACGGGGTCTGGGAAAGTTTGGGGGCCACCGCCCGGCGGACAGAGCAATAAGAGCTTTTTAAGGGCTCAATGGACTTAAGTTTTTCTCCCTGGTAGACTGGTCGGAACAAAGAAGGGATGTATATTCCCGGGCGGCCGGCCAAGCGGTCGAACAGTTCTTCTTTCCCGGCTTTGGTGTCCCGCCAGTCTTTGATAATCTCAAGATCTTCCAGAAAAAAAGCTTCAGCATCGCCTAAAAAGAAAAAATCAAAAAAGTCGGCTAAAGGTTCTGGATTAGATGCCCCCGGCCCTCCGCCCACCACCAGCGGGAGTCTTCCGTCTCTTTCAGCAGCCAAGGGGTTGATCCCGGCCAAGGAGAGCATGTCCAAAATAGTAGTATAGGCCAGCTCATACTGGAGAGAAAAGCCGACCAGGTCAAAATTTTTGACCGGAGCTGTACTTTCAAGACTTCGAAGGGGTTTTCCTGATTTCTCCAACCTCTCGGCCAAGTCGACCCAAGGGGCATAGACCCTTTCGGCTCGGAACCCTGGCGTTGAATTGAGCATGTGATAGAGGATTTTGTGCCCGAGATGGCTATGGGCGATCTCGTAAACGTCAGGGAAGGCCAGGGCTACGGTCAGCAGACGGCCTCGGGCATCGGTGAGCTCGTTTGGTTTGGCTCCGGGCTCGGTCCCCAGGTAACGGGCAGGGTGCTCCAGGCCGGCCAAAAGGGCGGGTCTGGCTTCGGGAGGTAAGGCATCGAACAATTGAAAAACTCCGGGAACCGGGAAAAGGCAGGAATACGACGGGAATTGACATCCTTGCCTACCTGAAGGAAAGGGATTTCAGCGGAAAATAAAAGCAGAGGGCCTTGGGCCTCAGGGGCGGGTTCTGGCTTCTTGGGTGGCCGGCTGAGCCGCCCAACCATCTAAAATTTTGCAGCTTCCAATCCCAACTGTTGCTAATTTTACTTTAGTCTAGAAATGTTTTCAATGCTGTCCGGCAGCTTGGAAAGGGCCAGGTTTGTCAAGTGGGCGTCCCTTTTGACTCGGCCGCAGCTGAAGACCCAAAAGTCTTGACCCAGGCCGTTTTGATAGAGAGGCCCATTATAATTGGCCCGGCCTGGAACTCTTTCGAGTCTATAGTGATATAAGGCAAAAAAACAACTTTAAGCGGCAAAAGGCTAATTAGCCAGGGTTTGAGCGATTTCAGCAACAATTTTTTGGGCGGCTTCGGCCGGGTCAGGGGCCAACCGGATGGGGCGTCCGATGACTAACAGATCGGCTCCGTCGCGCAAAGCACCGGCAACAGTGCCGACCCTTTTTTGGTCGTCACTGACTACTTCGGCCCAGCTGGGCCGAATGCCCGGAATGACCAAAAGAGGCTTTGGTCCGAACCTGGCCCTAAGATCAAAAACTTCGTGACCTGAGGCGACCAAGCCGTGGCAGCCAGCCACTATCGAACGCTGAGCCAGCCGGGCGGCATACAGACCCGGACGGCGGTACTCTCTGGTTAGTTCATCGTGTTCGGCAGGATCGAGGCTTGTCAAAAGAGTGACCGCTAAAACTGTGGTGTTTTCCGGGGTGGCGTCGACAGCGGCTTTCATCATCTCCAGGCCGCCCTGGGCATGGACGGTGACAAGATCCGGCTCTAAGGCGGCAACTGAGTTCATGGCCCGGCTGACGGTGGCTGGGATATCGTGCAGTTTAAGATCCAAGAATATCCCGGTATCTGGAGCCCGAGAACGAAGGGAATCGACGATATCCGGACCCTGGGAAATAAAAAGTTCCAGTCCAATTTTAAAAAAACCAACCAGGCCGGAGAGTTGGCTGGCCAGATCCAGGGCCTCGTCCCGATGAGCGACGTCAAGGGGGAAAACCAAATGGGTGGCCGGATTCTTAGAATCTCTGATCAGGTTTAATTTCACTCGTCATCCAAATCATCAAGGCTGTCGGAGAGATTAAGAGACTCTCCATCGCCGAGATCAAGGGTGTCGTCGTCCGAGTCAAGATCTGGAAGATCTTTTAGGTCGTTAGCCGATTCAAGGTCGGCTTCCTCAAGGTTTGTGGGAGGGACCATGAAGGTCTCGGAAGGGTTGAGGGACGAAGGCGCTGCGTTAACATCGCCGGTTGGCTCCAGGGTTTGACGGATTTGACTGACGGTCTGGTTAGGAGTGTTAGTCCCAACCGGTGTGATGGGCCTGGTTGACGAAGGAGGCGGCGATGGAGCTGCTCTGGCAACTGCCGGCGCCACCACGGCAACCTCGACCGGACCTAAAGTATCGTCTAAGGCGACATCAATGTCGTCATCAGTCAGGGCCGTAGGTATTTTGGACTGGTTAGGAACCGGGGTATCCCTTAGGGTAGGCGGCGCCTTAGGTGGGGGCGCCTGGACGGCTGCGGCGGTCTCTGATATGTCAAGATCATCAATTTCCGGTTCCAACAGGACCTCAGGTTCCTCAAGATCAGGCTCGGCTGTCAGAACCGGCGGAGGACTCGGTCGGGTGTTGGGTATTGCATGGGGAGCTGATGGGGACATTCTAACCGTTGGAGGTGCTGTCCTTGGCGGGGGGGCCGAGGCTCCGGTCAGATCCGTTGGAGCCGTTTTCACCGTCGGAGGAGCTGGCGGCGGCGGCGGTTGTGGGGCCAAAGGCTGCGAAGGGGGAGGCGGAGGGGCCATCGGCTGGGGGGGAGAAAATGTTTCGTAGGGCACCGAATTGGCGGAAGCAGTCATGATCTGGGTTGGCGGAACCGGGTTGTAAATCGGTCCGTCAAAGGAAGAGAAGGACGAATCACTGTCGTTTTCAGACTTGTCACTCTGCTCGGAGCCGTAGTTGAAAGTATCTCCATTGCCGTCGGCGGAAAAGAAATTGACATCGCTCGGTCGGCTCCAGGTTATGGAAAGAAGACGACGGACGGCCTGAAGGTCACGTTTGCAGCGGGGGCAATTGAGGTTGTATTCAAAACTGTTAAAGCCACATTTGGGGCAGAGCATCGAAGGCCTCCCTGAAAAACATTAGCTGGCGTCGACCGTGATGGGCCGAAAAGGTCCAATGGGAGTCACTAACAACCAAAATAAACCTTATAATAGCCAAATATGGTCCTAGATGGCGGGTGTGACCGTCAGCAATCAGCCCTGTACAGGTGGCATCGTCGGAATTGGTGGACGGTCATTGTCTCCAATTAATGATATTAAAACTTTATCGACTAAAAGTCCAGAGAAATTAAAAATTTCCTACCCCAATAAAATATTCTGTCCTGACTTGGGTCTTTTTTGGCGGGACAAAAACGCGAAAACCGCCGGGGCATTCCTTTGTCAGGGGCAGTTTTTAGTCCTGGTGGGTTTTAGCAGGCTGACTCTGAAAAAAGGAAAAGAGGATTACAGAAAAAAAGGACCGGAGGCAGGAAGCCAGGTTTTCCCGCACTCCGGTCCAGTCCCGGTGTGGACAACACTAACAGGATTTGCGGTTAACAGGTGGGAGGCTGTGCGCTGTTTAATCCGTCGTGTCGGCCTGAGTCAAATATTACTAAAACTGAATCTCAATTGCAATAGCCAAAGAAAAAAATTTTTTCCTTTAGTTTTAATGGTTTATAAAAAAGCCAGAAATTTTTTTGGCCTGACGTCCAAAAACAGGCTCGGTCTGGTCTGCCAAAGGGTTTTTTTTACCTTCTTTATTTAATGGTGTCTTCTTTTTCTTAATTTTTTTTGGTGGTCTGGAAATCAGGGCCGAGGTTAAAGTCAAGCTGATAACTGAAGGGGGGGGGGGGGGGAAAAAAAGTAATTTTTTTGGCGGCTGGGCTCCAAAAAATTTCAGCTGAAAAATCAATCAAGCCGGTCTGGCTGGGTTTTTGGCATGCAATTTGCTAAATATCATTGTGACTTCGTGGCCAGGAAAAACCGGCCTCCCGGGCCTGTCGCCCCTTCCCGAAATATCTGCGGCCATCCCCATGAATGTTTGTTATTAGCAGTACAAATCGAAAACGCCTCCTGGCAGCGTCCCCCCTTCTAAACGAGTCCTTACCTTAAAAGCGACAGGTTTCAGGCGGATCCATTAACACATGGCTCCGCCTGATATTTTTTTAGTCGTTTGCAGCCGCCGACAAAAATTCTGGTCAAGGCTTTTTCTTCAAAATCCATTCAAAATCAGTTCTTCAATGGTCAGCCCCGATGACGGCTCATTAGCTGCCGGCTTTAAGCCGAATTCCAAAAGACGTTTGACGTAACGACCCAGAATATCTGTTTCCAAGTTAACCTGCTGACCCGGTTTAAGGCCGGAAAGAGTAGTAACTGAGGAGGTCTGTGGAATAATGTTGATGGTCATTCGATCGATAGTCACTTCGTTAACAGTCAGGCTCACCCCATCAACGGCGATGGAGCCTTTGGGGACGATGTAGGGAGCCAGCTCCCTGGGAAAGGAAAAAATACATTTAAGGCTTTTGCCACGAGCTGTTTGGCTCTCAAGGCGGCCCAGAGCATCAACGTGGCCGCTGACCAAATGGCCTCCCAGGCGCTCGGATAATTTGAGGGCCCTTTCCAGGTTGACCAGGTTTTCTCGGGCCAGGGTTGTGACTTTGAGAGTCTCCGAAGAGGCGTAAGCGGTAAAGGACTTGGGCCCTTGAAGGGTGGTTACGGTCAGGCAGACGCCTGAGACGGCCACGCTTTCTCCAACAACTAAGGGTTCGTCCCACTCAAAGTCAGGTTCCACGGTCAGTTCAGTCTCATCGCGCCCA
The DNA here is from genome assembly GCA_031271165.1 of Deltaproteobacteria bacterium. Classification (GTDB taxonomy): domain Bacteria; phylum Desulfobacterota; class Desulfarculia; order Adiutricales; family Adiutricaceae; genus JAISWF01. The sequence continues at coordinate 2,790 of JAISWF010000004.1, read as the reverse complement.
GACCGGCGGGCGGTAATGCGGCCAGTGCCTAGAACCAGTCCGGTGAACATTTATTTCCTGCCAGCGTCATCGGACAGCAGTTCCTCGTCGATACCGGCATAGCCGCTGACCGGAGCAAATAATTGATCGGATCCGGGACCGAAGGCCCCGCTGGGTCTCAAGATTAGGTGGATATCAGGACCCTTGCGTCCGATTTTGAGCACTTCCAGTTCTTTGGCCAGGTTAAGGCTGCCCAGTCCCGGCCCTCCCAATAGGCTGGGGGCGTTAGTGCCGCCTAAGAACTTCGGGGCTAAAAAGATGTGAACCAGATCCACGATCGGTTCCTCAATTAAGGCGGAGGAGGCCAAGGTAGCCCCGGGTTCGATCAGCACACTTTGAAGGTCGGCTTTAGCCATTTTGGATAGGAGGGCTGTCAGAGACAAAAGTCCGCTGTCGAGTCTGGGAACTTCCCAGACCGTATGGCCTAGACGCCTAATGGCTTCTTTGTCAGCCTGGGGAGCGTCCGGGGCACAAACGACCACCGTTGGGCCGCCCAGCTGGGGATCAAAGAGTTTTAAAGTCCGCTGAAGTTTAAGCGAGGGATCTAAAACAATACGCCAAGGCTGCTGGTGCATTTTACGGCGACCCCAGGGGCGGGCGGATAGCTCGGGGTTGTCCTTAAAGGCGGTCGAGCGGCCAATTAGGACCGCATCGACTCCAGCTCGGATAATGTGCCCGAAGTTGCGGGCGGCCTTGGAACTGATCCAACGGGCTTCTCCGGTGTGAGTGGCGATTTTGCCGTCAAGACTGGCCGCAGTTTTAAGGATCACAAAGGGTAGCCCTTTGGAGACCCATTTGAAAAAAAATTGGTTGAGTTCCCAGGCTTCGTTGGCCATGAGTCCACGGTCAACTTCAATCCCGGCTTCTTCCAAAAGGTACGCTCCCCCGGCAGCTTTGGGGTGGGGATCGGATACCGAGTAGTAAACTTTGGCCACCCCGGCTTCAATGATGGCTTCGGTACAGGGAGGAGTGCGCCCGTGATGAGAGCAGGGCTCAAGGTTGACATAGAGCTCGGCGCCGTCGGCTTTGCGGCCGGCTTCAGTCAAGGCGCCGGCCTCAGCATGGGGCTGACCTGGTCCGGTGTGCCAGCTTTTGGCGATGATTTTCCCTCGTTTGACCAAGACGGCTCCGACCATGGGATTAGGGGAGACTAGGCCCCAGCCCTGACGAGCCAGCCGGAGGGCTTCTTTCATGTAGGCGACTTGGTTAGGGGTCCATCTGCTCATATATATCACCGTGGGAGTTCGACCGCAAAGGCCGGAATTCTGGGACAAAAAAAGAATTGGTCAAAAAGTATCTGACCAGGTGTTTATCATAGGTCCTTAAAGCTCAATCTTTCAAGTTCAAGGCCCAAGGCGGGGATTTATATTGATTTTGACGGCTGCGATTTAATTATTTTCTTAGATATTTAATATGCGTATAAAAAGCTAAATAAAAAATATAGACTAAATAAGGAGCTTAAAATCGAAATTAGCGCTCTTAGCATGATAAAAATAAAATTTATTTTGATTCTAAAATATTATCTTAAATATAGTTATCTATAAAACACAATATGGCATATTAATTGTTATATAGCGAACATATATAAGTGCAAAAATAAACAAACAAAAGGTAAAAGACAATAATATAAAAACAGAATAGTTTTTCTATATAATTGACATGTAAAGGTTGTTGTATTAATGTTATTTCGATAGTATAGGGTGTTTTAGTTAAATTTTTCGTTTAATGATGGCTTTTTAACGATGTTTCGATGCAAAAGTTGTAGAAAAGAGGAATGTCGTCAACGGCGATTTGCCAGATCTTATCCAGAGCCAATTCTAAGTTGCCATGGTTAAACAGGTTTCGCAAATCGTAAACTTCTTCCCAAGACCAAGATATAATATGTTCAGTAGATTTTTTAAAATCTTCAGATAATTCATGTGAAAGTTTACTTATCTGAAGCAGAGCCATAGATATAGCATCTTGATATATGAAATTATCTTTAAATGTATCGCAAGAATTGTTAATATTTTGGGTGCATATTATAATTTTTCCACACCAAACTTTGATGTGTTCTATCTTTTGAAAGTCTGATCTATCCATGAATTTTTATCCCGTTTTTTATATTGTTTTATATAAGTAAAAGAGAAAAGTGGCTTGTTATTTTGTTCCAAAGTATGTCAATAAAAGAAAACAATAAATCTATGGTTATAATATGAAAAAGCATTTAATATATCAGATGTCATTAAGTGTCAACCAACAGGATTCCTGTCTATTCTCCGATGTAACCTTGGTTCTGGATTCATTTACAGTTTGGCCAGATCATTTTTCGGTATCCAGTTATCATAAGTGGTGCAGAAATTATTTGCCTGAAATTATAGAGAATCTTCAATTGCGAAATCTGTTTTGAACAAATAACCTTTTACCCTATGTCAATTTTAGGAGACGAGTTCAATATATCACAAAATTGGCAGTAATTCAAAAAATTTTCGGGATGCAGCTTTTACTCTTGCTTTAAACGGTGCCGGGCTATTCTAGAAATAAGGAGCTTGTCTGATTATATAGTATTCAAAATCAGGTTGATTTTAATTATAATTAAAAAAATTTTTTCAATCAGGACTGACTTTCTGGAGAGCACCAAAACGAAAAATCCGGTAACTATTCAGCCCCCCTGTCCAAGGCAACGAAAGGCGGTTTTTTTCACACGGCCACTTACCAATTCAAGGCGTCTCCCGTGTGATCCAGGCGCGAACCCGCATCAGAAACAAAAAG
>JAISWF010000206.1 GCA_031271165.1 Deltaproteobacteria bacterium | reverse complement strand
GGTATATGTATTCTAATGGCGATGGCGTTTTGCTTAATATGACCAAAGCAGCAGAGTGGTACCAAAAAGCCGCTGACCAAGGCGATGCATGGGCTCAGCATAACCTTGGGTTTATGTATGATATTGGCGACGGGGTTTCAGTCGACCAAAGGAAAGCGGCAGAGTGGTATCAAAAAGCCGCTGACCAAGGCCTTGCAAATGCTCAGTTTAACCTTGGGGTACTGTATTATTTGGGCGAGGGTGTGGAAATAAATAAAAGGAAGGCCGTTGAATTGCTAACTAAAGCTGCTGACCAAGGTGATTCAGAAGCTATCTCATTTCTAGAACAAATCGTTGATTAATTCTATGCTTGTGTGTCGGAAAACGGAGGGTTCCTACACCTTGGCTGCTTGACATCTTTTCTTGGCCAGTACCTGGGAGAGATGGTGTAAAGGGGGTTAGGATTTCAAATAGTCCTTTTTGGACGATGAGAGGGCTTATTTCCTAGGGTTTAGCCAACCCAACCTCCAGTCTGGCGATTTTCTTGGACAGCTGTGATAAAAACTATGTAATGGGACAATATATACATTTTTATCAGCAGCACATTTCGTCCCCCGCACAGAGCCCTGCTGGCGCGATTGACGCACAGGGCTCCTCAGTTAGATTTTGACGCCACTGTTTAAGAGGGATAAGGGTGCACAAGTTTGGGTAACGGTAGCTATTTATTCTCTATGCATTTGAATTTATCCCAATTCCTTTTGGTATTGTGACTTCGCCTCTGAACCCCTTTCATCCATAGTGCTCCTAAAGCATGTCGGAATGTCCCCAGTGTGTCCAGGTTATCATGGATAGCATAGTAGTTAGTACCCTCTAACTGCCCTATTTAGTCACTTACCAACTTCCTCTAGCCGTTTATTGATACGTTCCCGCATCTCTTGATAGAGACTTTTTATTTCATTTGCCAGCGTTTTCTGATGGTTTTCAGTAGCAGTTTGAATGTTCCGGTACCTTGAGTTATTGAACATATGTACGTGAATCCCAGAAAACCAAATGTTTCAGACTTCTTTTCGCCTCGTTGGCGTCGATTTTCCGCTGCAAATCGGCCGAATTCGATGAGTCTGGTCTTGGCCGGATGCAACTCCAAGCTGAACTTGGCCAATCGCTCCTTCAATGACTCCAAAAACTTGACTGCTTCATCCTTGTATTGAAAGCCTGCGACAAAATCGTCCGCATATCTGACGTAATGAACCTCGCCTTTGGCCTCCTTTTCAAAACATTCAACCCAAAGATCCAATGCGTAATGCAAAAAAACATTGGTAAACAACGGTGATGCGCTTGACCCTTGAGTGGCCCCAAGCTCCGTACTCTTCCACTTGCCTTCCTCTATCACTCTGGCTTTAAGCCATAGCTTGATTAACCAGAGTATCCGTCGGTCAGTATAGTCCTATGCTCCAGAAAGCTGATTAGCCAGTCGTGGGAGAGAGAATCGAAAAACGACTTGATATCCGCATCTACAATCCAGTTCACTTTACGGGTGGTTATGTCCAGATATAGTTTATCCAGTGCATCGTGACATCCTCTATTTGGCCTAAACCCATATGAGTAGTCTTTAAAATCCACCTCATATATGATCGACCAGTAAAAAGTCTATTTTTTTCGTTTTTGTCATTTTTAACATCCTAATATTACTGACAGAAAAATATAAAAACGCAGGTTTTTGAGGGTTTTTACCGGTTGCTCTTAAATGGCCAATCCCAAATCAATAATTTCTTTGGCTTTATGACCCAATAGGCCGAGGTATCCTCGGTCGACAATATTATTGAGGGCTTCTTCGGCGGCCTTAGCCAGTTTATCTTTGATTTGAGCCCCGGTATCGCCAATCTCATCGTCGGGAAGTTCGGCCCGTAAGATTGCCTCAATTTCGTCGGGTAGCTCCCGCCTCGTCACCTCGGCCAGGGCATTGGTTTGAACGTCTTTTTGGTTTTGGGCAGGTCGTGGCCACTTTGGAAATAACTTGACAGATAGATTTAACCAAGCGAATCTGCTAGGAGTTAATAATGTATTAAGTTAAAACTTTATTTTGGCGACACCTCGCAGTTAGGCTTCAGCTCCTAAAGCCTAAAGCAATTTTATGATCTCGGATTTAATGCTAATAAGCCAAAAAAAGAGCCGTACTTTTCAGGCGCTCGGAAAGCACGGCTTTTTTTAATCCAGATAAATGGTTCAAAAAGATATTTAAAAACTGCCCACCATCTGACGTTTGCGTCCGGCAAGCTCGCGGCATAGTTTAAGGGTGTCATAAGCGTCGGTCACCACGTGATCGACCTCCAACCACTGACGTTCCAAAAGGTGGTGGTCGATAAGCCCTGGAGAATCACTGTTGGAACTAAGAAATCCACAACCAACAAAGAGCGGCGGAGCCGGCCGATCGCTATAAGCATCCCGCAAAAGTCGAACCAGCCTTTTGACCGGTTCGACGCAAGAAGTTAAAAGAAGCGATACCCCGACCGCATCGGGTTCCCTTTGGAGGATCTCTTTTAAAAATACTCTGGGTGGAACGTCAACTCCGAGATCGATGACCTCAAAACCGTCGGCCTCCAAAAACCAGGCCGCCATGTTTTTACCCAGCTCATGGATGTCGCCTTCAATGGTACCAATAATTACCAGCCCGCTTTTTTTCGACGGCTTGTTATTGGCCAGATGGGGCATCAGTATTTCCATTGCCTGACGCATGATCTCACCTGCCAACACCAACCCGGTCATGTAATACGTCCCCTGCTGAAACATTTGGCCAATTTGTCCGAGACTGGAGTTAAAGCAATCAAGCAGATCCCAAGGCGGCACTCCCTGTTGCAAAAATTGATGAAGGTCGCTCAAGACTTCCTGCTCCCGGAGGTTGACAATTTTGTCGCACAATTTGGCCAGCTTTGGCTGGCATTCAGCCATTTTGGTAATCTCCTTCCAAAGGCAGGGGTACCCCGATTGTCGATGAGAGAGTCAAAGCGTCCTCAGGGATAACAAAAAAACCAAAGGCCAAAGGCTTGGCCGCTGAATCGTAAAAAGTATACTCCAATCGAAAAATGACTGTCCCTTCCGGATGCCCCAAAAGAACGGCGTCCTCCTGGGACAGTAGGCCAGGCTTAAAAAGCATTTTGGCGGTTTTAATCAAACCCTGACCGCTGCCTTTAAAAAGACCGATCAGGTAAGTGCTGGCCAATTCCGCTTCCATAATCGGCCGAAAGGGGTCCAAAAGCAAAAAACCTTCCTGGACCATAAAGGCGGTCCGATTCTGAATGCCGATGGTCCGCTTAAGATAGCCCACTGCTGACCCAATGCCTAGCCCGAGCTTTTTGGCCACCTCCTCGGTGGCTCGGCGGACGTCCGAACAAACTATGCGCACCCTGATGTCATCGGAAGAGACCTTGTCGTCGAGGCCATGCATGACAAATACGGCTTTGCGCCAGTTGAGCTCGGTGACGAAAGTGCCTCGGCCAGGAAAGCGCTCCAAAAGGCCCTCGTCGACCAATACGCCCAGAGCCTGCCTGACAGTTAAAAGGGCCAGTCCAGTAGACCGACACAAGGCTACCTCCGAAGGAATCTTTTCCCCGGACTTGTAGGTGCCATCGACTATGTTTTGCCGGATAGACTCAGCCAACCTTTGATAGGCCGGACTATTGTCTCCGTGCCAATTTTCAGCCTCAGAGATGTTAGAATTCTCCGCTTTCAAGGCTTGCGGCATATTCACATGTGCCCCCCAAGTAAATAATCCTTCCTCCGGTTTCAACCGGACCGAGCCGACTGTAACAATAACTCCAAAAACTAACCAGCCATAGCCGGCCGCTATAAAGTACAGCTACAGCACGGGCCACGCCGCCTCCATAGCCAGAATCAGGCATAGGCCAGACTCTTTTACCGCCAGCTGAGCCAGACTCCGGCCAGTCTTCTGATTCTACCTGAGGACATTTGTTAAATCAACCTTACCTTCAACAGTAAATGACGAAAAGAACTTTCTTTTTGGCTAAATCCAGCCAAAAAAAGGCTCTAAGCCCATCGAAAGAGTTATAACCTTAAGCTTAATACCCAACCGAGTTGTAGGCGAGGAGTAATCAAAAGCGCTCAGAGAAGGCGAGCCATAATTGGGTTCGGCGCTATATATGGTCGATCGGGCTGGAACCTAGCCCAGGCTTTGAGCGGCCATAGCACCAAAGTGAGCCCGGCCCAAAGGACATCAAACCGCCACCAAGGCTTATGCCTTGCTCGGCCGAGCCGAACGTCAAGCCGTTCCAATAATGGCTCAGACCCCTTCCACGGGACGGCCGCCCCGAGGCGGGCTCAGCAGCGTAGGGACGGCCGGAAAAACCGGGGCCGAATCAAACTGAGTGACTTGGGAGGAGGACTCGGTACCCATCAACAGTTTAGACCAAGCCTCAAAGGAAATAACCGAGTGCGGGGCGGCAACCAAAAAACGCTCCCGATCGGTGTGGGGACCGGTCAGAAAACCTCCGAGCCAGTCATTGTCACCCGGAAGGGTTTCGATGGTCAGCCCCAGGGTGTCAGCCAGAGGTTCAACTTGGACGTTCACCTCCTGGGGATCGTAGCAACCGGTCTGGACCAGGCCGATTCGGCGGTAATGTTTAAACATCAGCTGATTAATACGGTCAGCCTGGCGCTTGCCAAATCTCTCTACGGCATGATGGTAAGTGGTCACCAGGTTGTTTTCATGGCGCATCCAGCCAGCAGTCAAAAAATAGGTGGCTGGCCGGGAAGCCAGGCGGCGGGCTTCCATGGAACCCAATAACAAGCTCAGACAGTCGTCGGCCAGCGGCAAGACGGTCTGAAAATTTCCGGTGCTGAGGCCCGAGACTCCCCCGCCACAGTAGCCTAAAGCAATCAGGAGCCTTTGGCATTGGACCGAGTCGAGGATCTCCTGAACTCTTTTTCTGAGCTTGTCAGGACTATTATGGAGTCCGCCCTCCAGCCAGATAATGGGATAAGACAAACTGAATCGCTCTAAACCCGCTTGAATCTCATCTTCAATAGTTTGACAGGCCACCAACACGGTTTCCACAGCACAACCTCCAACCGGTTGAAAAAACTTGGGCCCCGCAGCCAAGTTTTTGAGTCAAATGACGCTTTTCTCGGCCTAAGTACCGGCTCAAAAGAAACAAAAAGAGCTGGCCAATTTTTTCAAATAAATTTAGCTTTATTATACTCCAGTATACGAATTTTACCAAGATGCTAATTGTCAATTTAAGAACCTAAACAAGCCCGGCCAAAGCCGGTTTACTGAGCGGTATTAAAATAGCCCTTAAACCTAGTGTTTAGTTGCAAAAATAATTAATATAATTTATAATGGGTCAATATGGAGGTTCCTTATGGCCCGTTTAGCAGAAAAACCCTTATGCTCTGAAGAAGAAATGGCTATGCTGCAAAGCTTCAGTCAGAGCAGGACATTAGAATATAGAATGGTACAGAGAGCCAAGTTAGTTCTCCTAAGTGTTGAAGGCCAGCCTGACTCCGAAATAGCAAAAACGCTTAACATGGACCCAAATACAGTTGCGACCTGGCGCAA
>JAISWF010000190.1 GCA_031271165.1 Deltaproteobacteria bacterium | reverse complement strand
CGTGGTCAGTGCGGTTCGCTACTCCTTACACCGGAGGGACTATCATCCATGAGGTGATTGTAGATTCCCCGTGGATGAGGCACCCTCAATTCTGCTGCGGTTTATGCAGTCGCATCAGCTATCAAAACATAACCGATCAAAAATGATAGGCTAGTCGACCACCTATCCTTCCTGAATTGGATATCAATCACCCTTCAGCGGGAGGCCCCCAAAAGGCCCAGCTGGACCGAGAGCTCCTCTAAAATCAAATGAGGTGCCGACCTACTGGTAACCATGGCCCGGTTGGCGGCTTCCAAAGCCGCCAGGGCCTTTTTGAGTTTGCCAAGACTCCAGTTCTCAAGCTGCGGTTTAAGCCGATAAACCATACCTGGGCTAACCCCAGCCACGGCCGCCAGTTTTTGGTCTGAGAATTGACCTCTTTGAGCAATAATAAACGATTTCATGCGCAAAAGACGCATGAAATGAGTGCCCACAGCCCACAAAAGAGGCATCGGGTCGGTCTGGCTCAGCAGATCCAATAGTGTCGGCAGGGCTTTATCCAAACGCCCGGCTCCAAGCGGGGAACCTAACTCATAGATTTCAGCGGTGGGTCCCAAACTGACCCATTGCTGGACTTCTTTAGGGCCAAAAACTACGGACGACCCAGGGAAGATCGACAGTTTTTCGGCCTCAGCCGCCAAAATTAAAGCGTTGTCACCAACGCGTTCGATCATGGCCTTAGCCCCGTCAAGGGTCAGTTTGGTTTGGCGGGAAGCGAACTGTTCGACCAGCCACTGGGGTAGAGCCCCCTTAACTGGGGGCCGGCAGTCGACCTCCAGTCCTTCATTGACGACTTGCTTAAAAAATTTAAACCGCTCATCGGGGATCGAATCAACCACCATCACCAAGGAGGTGGCGGGATTGATTTTGGGCCGAAGCTTGGTGAGAACCTCAGAGGCATCGGAGGAAAATTTGTCGCCTTCAGTCAATCGGACCATAACCACCCTTGGGGGCTCGCCAAATGGGTTGGTAGCCAGCTCTCCAGCCAAGCGGTTCCAGCCGTTTTTGTTTAGCTCCTCAGCATGGTATTTTCGAAAGTTAAGCTGAAAAAAAGCAGGGCTAACGGCCTTCCGAGCGGCCTCCAAGCAAAGCGCCACTGCCCCGGGCTCGGTGCCGTTAATCAGATAGAAAGTTTTGCGGGATTCGGAAACGATTTCTTTTTGAAAGCTCAAAGGATCCATAATTATTATTTTAGCTGTATTTCCAGACCAACGCAAGGTTTAGCCAGGGGTCCGAAAAAATTAAAGACCGCATTTACTTAATAGACTTAGCTGTATTTTTATTATTAAAATATTGCCTAAATTAATACTATATAATTTTTTAACATACTTAAACCAAATAAAATTCTAAAATAAAATCTAGCTTCTGTTTCTAAAAAATACAGCCCACACCATAGGTTAAAAAATTAAATAGCAAAAATTTCTATAAAATTTAAGAATGATGCTCCTGTAAAAACCCCTTTTTTGGCAAAATCCCGTTTTTAATATATTGGATTTATTGATAAAAATTTTATCAATTTCATGGTTTGAGGGTTTTTACCAATGGATCAAGAATATGTAAAATTTAAGAAATCCCACCTGACAACGCCATCGGTTAGCTGGTCCCCATGGGTACTAATGTTTTGAAAACAATTTCTCGACGTCGTGCTGTCAAGGTGTTTTGTCCAATCAACCCAAAAAGTTTATCGAAACATAAGAAAAGCCTTGAAAATACCTCTTTCAATGCAGGTCCAGGCTAAAGCGTATCCTGTAGGCCCACTTTCATGGGCCAATGCCTTTATGGTTATGCCCATTGCTACAAGTTGCATCAGGAGTTTTTGCGGCCCTGCCGGGGTCGAAAATTCCAATCTCTGTCCATCTTCATCAAGTATTGCCACCGCGTAGTTGACTTTGTGCACATCAACGCCTATCCAGCAGGCCTTGCCGTCAAAATTTTCCTGAGTCCGCTTTCCTTTGCCGCCTTTCTTTGCTACTATAATCATGTTGGCCTCCTTCGCCATGATTTGAGGCTTTGTCTCAATTAGTACCCTGCTTGTGAAAGATGCTACCTTATCGGCTTTGGCTATGCCACCGATATATGGGGGAGGCCAACATGGTATTTATCTGCATCTTTCCCACGTCGAAGCTCTTTCCGGATGCCAGGGCGTCTCGGCTCAGCCGTTCCGGTTCTTCCCGCATGACCGGGTAGTACGATTTCTCGGCGATATGACCGCCAGGAGATTCAAGCCAGATTCCTGCCGGGTGATGGCTTCCACCAGTTGCGCGGACGGCCCCGGTTCCGCTGCGAGTACGGGCGTATGCAAAAAAAGCTGAACGGTTAGCGCGAGTGTCTTTCTCGTGGGGTAACTGTCTCTTGTTTTGGCGTTGAGCAGAGCGAATAAGCAAGCCCCGCAGGGCATGACAGGGATAGAACCGCCGAAGGTGGGTACACTCCCTCTGTCCTGTCCTCTTAAATGCACATACAACAGCACACACAAGAATATTTTAGAATATAAATACATAAATTATACTTACTTATTCTTAAACATTGCCATTCATTACTGTCTATGTTTCCGTATTATAGAATATGGCAAAGTATGTTTGCCTATGCTTGTGTATGCTAAAATATGAGATACGCCCATTTTGAAAGAATAGGGGCATTGACAGCTTTACTTGGCAGCCACATAAAGAAAACAAAGAATATCAAGAATTTTTGAGGAGGATGTATGAATCTGGCAAAAGTATCAGCAAACGGCCAAGTGACCGTTCCCGTTGAAATCCGTAGGCGGCTGCAACTCAAGGAAGGGGACAAGCTGTTGTTTATTGAGCGGGATGGGCAAATTGTAATCGATAACGCTTCCGCCACGGCCATTCTCCGGGCGCAGGAAGCCTTTGCCGGAGCCGCTAAAGATTTTGGCGTTTCCAGCGTGGAGGACGTACAGGGCTTGGTTGATGAAGTCCGTTACGAAATAGGCAAGTAATCATGCGAGTGATGGCCGATACGAATATCTATATCTCCACGCTGCTTTTCCCTGCCTCGCTCCCGGCAAAAGTTTTGCTGCATATCGCTGATAAGCACGAACTGGTGTTGTGTGATCATATTGTGGCGGAAATTCGTGATGTGGTTGCCTGGAAACGCCCGGATTTGCTGGCTGATGTTGATGTACTCCTCGCTCAACTTTCTTATGAAATGGTGATTGCTCCCAAAGAGCCAAGCAAGCTGATTTCAGACCCCAAAGACCAGCCGATTTTGAACGCCGCTATCATGGCCGGAGTGGACGCTATTGTTAGCGGCGACAAGCATTTTCTGAAACTCGATATGGATAGCCCCAAACCCATGTCTGTTGCAGACTTTTGGCAGTTGGAGCAAGAATGATATGACGTTTCTCACAGGCCGCGCCGAAGACGCATATCTTTATGCTCTTCAATTATGGCGAATTCACCATAATTGAAGAGCATAGCTTAATAATCTTACCAAACTGGCTTCCTTCCTTTTCCCTTCTTAATTTTTTTGTCTCTTGGGTTTTATGAGCGACAGCTAAGGCCCAACCATGCGACACTTATTTTTTGTGGCGTTGCATGGCAGGGAAAGGAAATCCCGTTCGTGGCAAATTTGATCGATCGGTAAAAAGTCACCGACGGCCTTGGTTGTGCTCTACAATTTTTTCAACATTTCGACCTGATTTTTTATTTTAATTTTTTTTCCAAAAAATTTCTTAGATAGATCATTATTTGCTAAGTCTCTATTGACTATTAACCTGGCGTGTATTATGATCTTATTCAGCAATTAGCACGACTAAGGTGTCAAATGAGGCAATTAAGATCACAAACCCCTAGACTGTTTAATTGGACCGCTCCACTTAAGAAGCCCGGCAATGAGAAAAGGCTCTCTGGGCTCGTTAATGGCTGGGCTGATCATTTTAAGCTCAAGATCCTGCCGTCCCTGCCTTTTGCTCTGTTAATGCCTTTCTTCCAAGCTATACTAGCGAGCGATTGTAATTGCAGTAATCAAGCAACAAGAGCATCTCTATTCTCATTGACATTTATGGAAGCAAAGGAATTTTCATTGATAGGAATGAGAGTATCAAACATCTGAA
>JAISWF010000156.1 GCA_031271165.1 Deltaproteobacteria bacterium | reverse complement strand
GAAGCCATCAATAGGATATTAGCCCGCTGTACTCTCCTAATTTCTTCTGTTTTGGATTTACTGATTTTAGTTAATATCGCTATTTGCTCATCGTCCAAAACGATCTGTGTCGTCCGTTTCCTGGCCATGTTTACACCTCCTCATGGCTGATGAGGATAGTATAACATATCAGGAAAAATTATACTAGTTATTTTGCGAATTATCGACCAGTACGTTTTTTTCCTTCTTCTGTTATCCGAGTAAATTCGCGCTTTGGATAATCAATAAGCCCAGCCTCTTTTAGATATTTGCGGGCCCACTCTAAACGGTCGGCAAAGACGGTCCTTGTTCCGATGTCAAGCATAATCGTTTGTTCTTCGGCTGAAACGTTTTTTTGTTTGGCTGCCGAAGCTCGAATGCTTTCAAGATTGTAAAGATCGCCATTTGAAGCTGCACTAAGAATATCTTTTTAAATTTTATTGTGCTTAGGTATGGTCATTTTTTAACTCTCCAATTAATAATAATATTATAAATAAAAAATATTGTTATATTAGTGAATCAATTAAGCAAGTAAACAAATAAACAAATAAACAAATAAACAAATAAACAAATAAACAATATTTATTGACATACAATTAAGAGAATAAATGTCAAAAAGAGAGTTCGATGCCGATGGGACAATGGTCCGAGCCGGTGACGTGAGGTTCCAGCCAAGCTCGGGTTAAGTTTTTTTCCAGCTCTTGGGACACAAAAAAATAATCAATGCGCCAGCCGTCGTTTCTGATCCGGTCTCCGGCCCGGTAGGACCACCAGGAATATTGGCCTTCAAGATCGCCGTTAATGTGCCGGAAGGTATCAATATAGCCTTTTCTAATCATTAAAGATAAAAAAGCTCGTTCATGATCTAAAAAACCTGAAATTTCACGGCAGAGGTCGGGATGGGCCAGATCGATCTCCCGGTGGGCGGTGTTAAAATCGCCGCATATTACCACTGGTTTGCTTTTACGCAAAAACTGGCTGTAGCTCAGAAATGATTCGTAAAAACCCATCTTAAAATCTAGCCGATCCTCGTCTTTTTGCCCGTTAGGAAAGTATATATTAAGAAAATGGAACTTCTCCATTTCCAAATGAAGGAGTCGTCCTTCACGGGCGAAGCGCTCTTCGGGGAGTTCTTTGGTCACTTGGATTGGTTCGGTCAAGCTATAGACAGCTACGCCACTGTAGCCTTTTTTTTCAGTCGGCCAGGAAAAGTAGGGGCAATAGCCAGCCGGGGCGGAGAGACTCGGGTCCAGCTGTTCGGGGCGGGCTTTGGTTTCCTGAAAGGCGAACAGATCGGCCTGGGCGGTTTTAAACCATGGCCAGAAAGTGGGTTTGGCGGCAACAGCTCTCAGTCCGTTGACATTCCAGGAGTAAAGCTTCATCAGGTAACAGCTCCGGCCAGGCTTGGAGTTCGGAAAACTTTTGGCCGCAGGTGGAAGTGAGGTGATATCAAAATGGATCCTACGCTATTGGTTTTTTTTGCAACTCCCGGACTTTTTGGGCCAGAAGTTCAGTCAGGCGGCTGTAGCGGTCGTCTTCGACGTTATTAGCTACCGCCCGACGGAGGGCATCCGGGGAGCCGACCAGAAAGACCATTTGCCGGCCGCGGGTGACAGCTGTATAAATGAGTTTGCGTCTTAGCATGATGTGGTGGGAGGCGTGGATAGGAATGACGACGGCTGGAAATTCTGAACCCTGGGCCCGGTGGACGGTCCCGGCCCAGGCCAAAAGGAGCTCATCAAGCTCGGAATAATCATAGACCGCCTTTTTGTCGTCAAAGTTGACCCTCAGTTCCTGGGCTTCGGGATCGAGGCTGGTGATCCGGCCCAGGTCACCGTTAAAAACGTCTTTGGTGTAATTGTTGCGAATCTGCATGACCCGGTCGCCCACCTTGAAAACTTGGCCGTAACGGTTAACTGAAGGGCCCAGTCCAGGGTTGAGATAACGTCCCAATTGAGTGTTGAGGTTGACTGTTCCCAGCTCTCCCTTGCGGGTTGGTGACAAAACTATTATGTCATTGGCCGGATTTAAGCCCAGCTTGCGGGGGATTCGTTCGCACACCAATTTGACAATTTTATCGACAATGCGTCCGGGATCTTCTTCAGCGACAAAATAAAAATCCGAGTCAGTATTGGCCGGCAGTTTCTCGGGGCTTTTCCCCTCGTTAATCAGGTGAGCGGCGGTGATAATTTGGCTCTTTTCGGCCTGCCGGAAGATCTGGGTGAGTCGTTTGCGGGGGATCAGATTGGAATCCAAAAGGTCGGCCAGGACCCGACCCGGTCCAACCGGGGGAAGCTGATCCTGATCGCCGATGAGGATCACAGCCGCTGAGCGGGGCAGAGCCCCCAGTAGCTGGTTGGTCAAAAGGATGTCCAGCATGGAGGCTTCGTCCACCAAAATTACGTCCAGGTCCAGTCGGTTTTCGGGTCCGTGGACAAAGCCGCCGGCGGGTGAGTATTCCAAAAGCCGGTGGATAGTTTTGGCCGGCAGGCCCGTAGCCTGACTGAGACGTTTGGCGGCTCGTCCGGTGGGAGCGACCAAAGCGATTTTGGAGGTCACCGCATTCCAGATGGCACAGACTGCCTTGGTCATGGTGGTTTTACCGGTTCCCGGGCCTCCGGTGATGATGGCCACTTTTTTCGTAATGGCCAGGATAGTGGCTTCTTTCTGATCTTCGGTCAGAGTCAAATCCATGGCCTTTTCGGCCCATTGGAGGGCCGCCTGGGGCCTAGGTACGGCTTTTCCAAAAAAAGCGTCCATATGGGCGGCCAGCGATTTGGCCACCCAGTTCTCGGCTCGGTGGGTCTGGATGGTATAAATGTAAAGTCCGCCCGGTTCTTCGCGCTTTTCGGCCATGATTTTGCCAGAAAGGGAGAGCCTGGCCAAGGCAGCCTCTAAATCTTTGAGGCTGGCTTCAGGGATAAGTTTTTGAGTTGATTCGACCAGTTCGACCGAAGGCAGAAAGTCATGGCCCCTTCTAATGCCTTCTTCTAACCGATACAGCAGGCCCGCTTCCAGGCGCTCAGGAGCATCGGCGGCAAAACCCAGGCTTTTGCCAAGCTTATCAGCCGTTAAAAAGCCGACCCCAAAGATTTCTCCGGAGAGACGGTAGGGATCCTCTCGGATGACTGCCTCGGCCTCACTGCCGTAACGTTTGAGAATTTTGGCGGCCAAGGCCGGGCCCAAGTCAAAAGTTGACAAAAATGAGACCAGCTGTTTGAGGCCGGCCACCGATCGCCAGGCTTCAATTATCCTCTCGCGTCGGATAGGGCCAAGGCCGGACACTTCGGTCAGCCTTTCCGGCTCCTGCTCAAGTACTTGCAAGACTGCGGTCCCGAAGGTATCCACCAGACGTTTAGCCCAGGCCGGACCTACGCCTTTGATTAAACCGGAACCGAGGTATTTGCAAAGTCCGTTTTCGGACTGAGGAGGCTTGGAGACACAGGCAGTAGTCTCAAACTGCTGACCGAACCTGGGGTGACGTTTAAATTCCCCAGTTAATTCCACCAGCTCCCCGACCGCCGGGAAATTGAGCCGGCCGACGGCGGTCACCGCCTCGGGCCGGCCTTGAACTTTGAGACTGACGATGGAAAAGCCGCTCTCGTCGCTGAAATAGTTTACTTTTTGGATCTGGCCGTAAATCGTGTCCATCAGCTGCTGGGCTCCTCCAGGGCGGCCAGGGCTATGGCTAGGGCCACTCCCCTGGTAGGTAGGACTTGGTCGTTCAAGGCGCAGCAAAGTTTAAAGCGGCGGTCGGATTGGCGGGAGATTTTGATGTGGAATTCTTGAATGAAATGGTCCTCAACGACCTTGGTTCGCAACAGGCCCTCCTGACGAGTATCATCAAAGAGGAAGTCACCAAAAACCACAGTCGGTTCGCCCGACAGGTCGCAGGGGTGATAATTTTGGGGATCGATTAATTGGCTGTAACGGGGTGACATGTCGTATAATTCCAGTGGGCTTTGGGTTTTGGGGTGGTTCTTTTGGCGGCCGCTGAGATGATAAAATACTTCCTGGCCGCTGGAAAGCCATTTGCGCTCGTACTTGGTATCCAAGAGGGCCTGGTGCTCGGCATAGTCGAGCTCAATGGCCGAATCTCGGGCTTGTTCTTTGGTCCACAGGGCCAGGCCCTGGTGGTCGGTGACAAGGTGAAAGATGCCGTCGGCGGTTAGTCGGTCAGCTAAAAGGTTAAAAAAAATGGTTGAAAAAATTCGTTTGCTGCTTTGTTTTTCGTTGGGCCAGGGGACGGGGAAAAAAACTCGCACCGCTGATAGACTCTGCGGCTCAAAAAGATACCTCAAGGCAGATTTGACTGGCAAGTGAAGTAGTTTGACGTTGTTTCTGGGCGGGGCGTTTAGGCGTCTCAAAGCCCTTTTGAGGCTGTTCCAGGCCAATTCTACGCCCACAAAATCGCGTTCGGGAGCGGCTTGCGAGGCTCTGGCTAAGTATTCACCGTTACCAAAGCCAATTTCCATTTCCAGAGGAGCCCGGCGTCCAAAAACAGCTGGCCAGCCGCCAGATTTTAAGATTTGTCCAGGCCTAATCAGGGCCGATAGAGAGCGGTAAAATTTCTTCTCTGAGATGTCATTCATCAAATAAACCTGGCCCGGCGACCGGGACGTTTTGCTCATCGCCGGAGGGAGCGAAAACGACCGTATCGTTTCGCAAAGTCATATTATACAAATAAAACACCAAGTTTCAATCTGTCTTTACAGGCGTTTTAACAGAATTTTAAAGATATCATGGTTCAATTTTTTACTGTCAAATTTATCAGTTATTACGGAGATATATTCAAATTTCTGCTGGAAAAGCCCCCAAAGGGGTCAAGCTTAAAACCTGTGCAATTTCAGATTGTTGCCTTGGCCTTGGTCGAGCTGATTTATTAGAAAATTGGTCGTTGGGAGACTATTGTTTTTGGTTTTTATTGGGAGTTTTGCGGACGTTTTTGCCAGACTTTCCCGGTCCGTGTTATACTCAGGTCACAATTCTCGGAGTTAGGCAACTGCTCGGCCAGGGTGGAATATTGGTCAGACGTTAATGGCTGTCTTTACTTTTGGTAAACAACTTAGTTTGTACTTTATTTTTGCAACAAAAGGAATAATGTAATCATGTCTTTATGTTATTTTAAGTGTCTTTTTGGTATTAATAAGAAAGTAATTGTTATTAGATCAGATTTCACTATGAAAAATGCCGTTTTAATGTCCCGACTCCTGGCCTCAGTTCTCATTACCATGATCGTTTTCTGGGCCCAATCAGCGGCCCATGCGGCCCCAGCCGACAGCCCTCCAGCCTCGCCGTCTCCGTCCGTTCAAGATTCTGAAGGCCAGCCGGATAATGATTACGTTCTGGCCCGGCATTACGCCGCCGGCACTGACGGGGTAATTCAGGATCTGGGTAAAGCCTTTGAACTATACCAAAAAGCTGCCGAACGCGGTTATGTCCCGGCCATTTTCGAGGTGGCCGAGATGTATTTCCAAGGCCTTGGGGTGCCTCAGGATACAGCTAAGGCGGTGGAAGTTTACAATAAAGCCGCTCAATTAGGGAGTTTTGAGGCTCAGGTGACTTTAGGCCGTTTGTATTTTAACGGCCACACAGTGGCCAGAAACAAAGCCGAGGCTGTTAAATACTTTCGGGGACCGGCAGAGCTGGGCCATCTTGAGGCCCAGCTAGTTCTGGGGGTAACTTACCATACCGGTGACGGAGTCCCACAAGACAAAGCCGAAGGGTTTAGCTGGTTTTTGAAAGCGGCCGAGCAGGGTAGCCCTGGGGCTCAGTTTAACGTTGGAGTCAGTTACGCCAACGGCGAAGGAGTGGCCGCCGATAAAGCCAAAGCGGTTGAGTGGTATCAAAAGTCCGCCGAGCAAGGTTATATCCCGGCGCAAATAAATTTGGCCTTTGCTTATGCCCAGGGTTCCGGAATTAAAGCCGACAAAAGTGAAGCCGCCAAGTGGTTTCAAAAAGCCGCCGAACAGGGCAATTCCGGGGGGCAGTTTAATCTGGCGATGATGTACTACGAAGGCGATGGGGTAGTTCAAGATAAAGCTGCCGCCGCCGGCTGGTTTGAAAAGGCCGCTGAACAAGGCAATGTAGCAGCACAGTTTAACCTGGCCAATATGCTCCAAAACGGTGACGGCGTTCCCGTCGAAACGGGGGTGGCGGCTGATTGGCTTGAAAAAGCCGCCGAGGCCGGGATGGCGGAGGCCCAATTCAACCTGGCTCTTATGTACCATAACGGTATTGGACGGCTTAAAGATCCTAAGGCCACCGTTTTGTGGTTTGAAAAGGCGGCTGAGCAGGGGATGGCCAGCGCCCAGCTAAACCTTGGGGTTATGTTATTTCAGGGCAACGGCGTCCCCAAAGACGAGGCCGAGGCGGTCCGGTGGTTTGAAAAGGCGGCCGAGCAGGGCAGCGTAGAAGCTCAGTATAATCTTGGCGACTGTTATCTCTCTGGCAATGGCGTCGCCAAAGACGAGGCTGCGGCGGCCCGGTGGTTCGAAAAGGCGGCCGAGCAGGGCAGCCTTGAAGCCGCAGAGGCTTTAAAGGAACTCAAAAATTGATTTCCTCTCCTGAGTAAAGTCAGAGGATTTTGGCCGAAAATTAAAGCCGGGTGGTTTCGCCTCTAGGACCGGTTCCTGATTTTCAGGAGCCGCTTAGGCGGCTGCTTCCAGCGGCTGAGGCGATGGATCGGGCGCTAAGCCTTCTTATGGCTATGGATCTGACTTATCCCAGCCCCCGCCTCCTGGGCCCTTTAAATCCGGCCTAATCTGGCGTTTTTCCAAGTTACCTTGGCTGAAACTAAAGGGTCTTTAGGGTTGATGGTGGAAGGACCTTTTATAGGAGGGCCGACCTACGCACGACCAACACCAATGTCGGTTAAAATCCAGTGAGTCGCTTTTGAAACTAAACTGCTTGCAATTATTTATTAATATGCCGCATTAAATTGCATTATATTTTTAAAATTGTTGAAAGAGCATAAGAGCAATAAAATGACGCTACATTTTTTTTATAAATTGATTTTTTCCTATAGGCCGAGCATTGGTTTAAAATCAACAATGAGTCAAAAATTAAAAATTCCTTCGACTCAGTTGCCTATGGTTGTACTCTTTTTGGCCATTTTGGTAGTTTTTTGCCTCAGTCCCACCTTAGGTTTGGCGGAATCGTCGTCAGATTTTAAGTCATCGAGCGAGCCGCCTGAGGCTATCATGGCCGCTCAATTGTTTGAAGAGGGGCAGCTTTACGCTTCTGGTGCCGAAGGGGTGCCCCAGGATCTGACCAAAGCTTTGGAATTGTACTTAAAAGCTGCCCAGGAAGATTATTTGCCGGCTATTTTTGAGCTGGCGATCATCTACGATACTGGTTTGGGGGAGGCGGTTAATAAAGTTGAAGCCGCCCGCTGGTATCTCAAAGCCGCTGAGTTGGGCGATCCGATAGCTCAAGCCAATATCGGTTTTTTGTACTCCAATGGCGAAGGCGTTCCGGTCGACAAAAGCGAGGCCGCCAGCTGGTACCTTAAAGCCGCCGAGCATGATTTGCCCTCGGCCCAATTCAATTTGGGAGTCCTTTACGAAAAAGGTGAAGGTGTCGGCTTGGATTTGAGTAAGGCTGCTAAATGGTATCAAAGGGCAGCCGAGGGTGGCTACGCTCCGGCTCAATTTAACTTGGCTGTTTTATACTTCAACGGTCAAGGAGTACGGATGGACAAGGCCAAGGCGGCCAAATTTTATAAGCAAGCTGCCGACTCGGGTGACACTTTGGCTCAATATAGCCTGGCCCTCATGTATGCCGGTGGCGACGGAGTCGTCGAAAACAAAACCGAAGCCGCTCGCCTCTGTCAGCAGGCAGCCGAAGCCGGCTACGCCCCAGCCCAAAACAGTTTGGCTAAAATGTATTACATGGGTGACGGAGTTGAGATTGATAAAGCCGAGGCGGTCAAGTGGTTTGAAAAAGCGGCTCTTCAGGGGTTAACATCTGCTCAGTTTGGTTTGGCGGCTCTTTATGAAAGCGGCGACGGAGTTACGGCTGACCAAGCCTTGGCTGCCAAGTGGTATCGTGAGGCTGCCAATCAAGGCCACATAGTGGCCCAGGCCAACATGGGCTATCTTTATCAAAACGGCCAAGGAGTACGTCGGGACTTGGCCGAGGCAGCTAAATGGTTTACACTGGCCGCAGAACAGGGTGATGATAACGCCCAAGTCAGTTTAGGTGGTCTGTATTTTAACGGACAAGGGGTGAAGCGAGATTTGGCTCAAGCTGCTCGCTGGTTTCAAACGGCGGCGGAGGCCGGTAACGCCTATGCCCAGTTTAATCTTGGCAACCTGTATTTATCAGGCGAAGGGGTCAATCGGAACTCAGTCCAGGCTACTCAATGGTTCCGCAAAGCGGCTGACCAAGGGAGCTCAGAAGCTCAGTTCAACCTGGGACTATGCTATCTCAAAGGCGAGGGCGTTCGGGAAGACCGAACCCTGGCTTTAAAATGGCTCAACATGTCAGCTTCGCAGCAAAATGCTAACGCCATCGCCCTCTTAAAAGAGATCGGTGATTGACTAAGCTTTTGTTTAAAGATTTGGCGCTAACATTTAAAGGATATTAATTATTAAATTCGATAAATATGCGTCTCTAACGAGGCCTTGACAATGAATCATATTGATAAGAGAATAAGGTAACGTTCTCTCTTGTTTTAACGACGGGAACTGGCTTGACTATTAGAGTTAAGGTTGGCGTCAAATTTACTGGTGGCCCCAGATTGGAGAGCCCATAATAAAACTTTGATTTCTGGGAAACATTTTTGTCATTTAAATTCAACTCGGCTAAATCAACCATCACTATCGGGTGCTCTAAGAAACAATCAGGATAATTTTTTGCATCTAATTGATAAACAGGTTTTGGTACGAAATAGGTTTGAAGGTTCATGAGAAAGTCAAAAGTTAAGCTGCGAAGTAGATTTTTTCAAAACTATCTAGTGCGCCGTGGAAAGGCGCATATACCATAGCGGGTTGAAATACCCGTCCGGCAACTTAACTGCTCCAGCCGGTAGCAACCTTGAGGGTCATGGAGGTAACAAAATGGCTTAAG
>JAISWF010000134.1 GCA_031271165.1 Deltaproteobacteria bacterium | reverse complement strand
CCAGAAGGGATTTGCCGAAACGCCGAGGTCGAGACAAAAAATAGGGGGACTTAGATTTTATGAGATTGTAGAGTAGTTCAGTTTTATCGGCATAAATAAAGACTTGATCGGTTTTTTTATCTTTGTCGTAACCGCGTATTGTTGAGAACTTGGCTATCCCAGTGGGTAATAATAATGGCATGGTTAAAAGCTCCCTGCCCTCCAGGTGGAGTAAAAAATGCTTTGGGGAGTGATTCAGGCTATAAACCACCGTTTATATCTTAACACCAGACCGATGTCTTTTGGTTTTTCTACTGGCTTGTTAGCAGGTGAAGCCTGCTCTTTCGGCTGAATTGGGCGATAGCGGCTTTAAATCTAAGCCTTTGGTTTAGGGACGCTCATCAATTCCTCTGTTGAATACGCTTTGGCGATGGTCAATAGCGTGGGGGCCTCTCATTGTTTAGTTTATTATGTCAAAATATGGAATGCTTTACAACATCAATTGATGAGGGTTGGTGGGGTCGAGCAGGAAATGTCGGTTGCCTCAAAACCCTAAAAAATTAAGTCTTTAAATATATGTTTAGGTACTAAATGTTAGAATAGACCAAGTCCAATTAACTTCAGAACCTACGCAAATGGGCTGACTGGGGTAACAGGCTTTAGCTCGGAGGCAGGCCTTGAGTTTGCTGGTGGCGGCTAGGAATCGAAAAAAGCTCGCTCGCTGTGGCCATACTACATCCGGATGGGATAATGGTAAGTCTGGCTCGGTCGAAAAAAACGAAAGCCCCTTCACCAAAGGGGCTTGATTACACCAAAGACACTCCTTCCGGCCTCTGCGGGCCTCCTCCTTAAAGAGGCTGAGTCCAGACGATGCCGCATCTAATCGCTACTGGTTGTTGTTTTGTGTCAGGTGGCGGTCTATGCTCACGAACCTCACACTCTGCTCGGCAGCATATTAGCTGGCTCAATGTCCAAAGTCAGCCTTTCATCGGTCAAAAATGTCTGATAGTAGTCATCCGGCCAATGGGGTCAATCGCTTGGCCAAGATCTTGGCCTACTTGATATCGGGGCAGGGCTCTTGTCTGAATCTCCGGGTGGTTTCTCGCCTTGGCCTCAAGACTTAACCAGTCTTAGCTATCCTGGCTTCCCATCAATATCTGAATCATCGGGTTCGTTTGGATTGCTTTAACTTAATAACGTTTGGCAAAAACAAAAAAAGCTAACCAGAAAGCACCAACCCCAAAAAGGTTTATAGAATTAAGATCAGTCGATAATAATCTTGGCTCAAGCTGTCTTAGTAATCGTGAGTTTATTTCTGGTTAGTGAAGTTGGTAGTGAGCGCCTGCCGGCACACAATATAAATGACCTGGTAGTGATCGCCTCAGCCGTGAACGGTTACATTTAAATGAGGAGTATTGATGTTCAACCAGACCTCTTCCCCGTCTTAAGATGCAATTAAACTTCATATTGTTTTAAAAATTACCATCAATAACATATGCCATGTCAATGAAATTATCAACAACCTGCAAATCTCTCTTAGCTGGCATTTCAAGACTATTAATATCCTAATTAAAATATAACTATATATTTAAAACTTACGAAGATAAAGTTTATGAAAAACATCTTAATCTTATTATATAGCTTCAATATTATTGCTTGGTATAAAAATCGTATAGTTTAAAAATTTAATAAACAAAAAAACTGCGACATAATGGCAAATGGATAAGTCGACCACGCTTTGAGGTATTGGCTTTTTGCTCGCACTCTTCCAAGGGTGACGCGGGGTTGGGCAAGGCAATGTGCACCAAGCGAAGGAACGCCGGAGTCTCCAGCCTCTATAACGGGGCCGAATACCTGATCGTAATCGAGGTCAATAATGAACACTGGTTATTTGAAAAAGCTAAAGCGTTAGCCCAATTAGTTCAATATAGGGATAAATTTCGAATCAAGGATGGAAAAATAGCTGGTAGTTTTTGATCAAAACAGAACAAAAAAATGGACAGAAGGCCAAGTTCGGCCAAAAAGGATCTTGGCGGGCTATTTGGGGGGAATCAGGTTGACCTGGTCAATCAATTGGTCGGAAGGATGGAATAAGAGTCCGACTCTTTTGAGGCTCGGCCCATCGTACCGCCGAGGAATCAGACGGCCAAAACCTCTAAGGGACACCGGGCGCCCTTCGGCCATGGCTTCTTTAAGCGTCCGCACCAATACATTGACCGAAGCCACGACGACATCATTGGGAATGTTTATGTGACGCTGGGCAATCATGGCCGTAAGTCGTTTTTTATTGACGCTGACCGATGCGGGTTTGTCAGACTTGTTACCAACCGTACTCAAAACAGACCTGGCCGATAAAGAAATTTAAGGGAAGGACTTGAGCCAAGTACTGATCTCCGAGAGCTCAAAAAGCCCAATTTTGATTCCAGTAATTCTCTGATCAGAGAATCGTCCCGACCATCCCTGTAAACTAACTGAGGATCGTCGTCAGTTATCCCGCCAAGAGCCAAAGCTTTATCAATGGCTTTTTGGAATCCACCCAATTCGTCAATCAGACCCAAATCCAGAGCCTGCTGACCGTTAAAAATCCGGCCGTCGGCCATTTTTCTGACCTCTGGCTCGGTCAAATTCTGGCGGCCAGAGGTCACATCCCGGACAAACTGCTCCCACACGTCGGTAACCATGGTTTGGAGAAGTTCCCGCTCCTCGGTCTTCATCGGCCTGAAAGGTGATCCCATGTCTTTAAAAGGGCCGCTGATGATGACCTGACTTTTGATGCCCAACTTTTCCATGGCTCCGTCAAACTCCAAGGTCTCCATAATGACCCCGATGGAGCCGGTAATAGTTCCGGGGTTGGCAATCACTGTGTTGCCGGCCACCGCCAGATAAAGGCCGCCGGAAGCCGCAACCGAACCCATGGAGGTAACCACCGGTTTGGAAAATTCCACCAGGGCCTGGTAAAGCTCCTGACAGGGAGCCACCGCCCCGCCGGGGGAATCAATCCTTAATATAACGGCCTTGATATAATCGTTTTTTTCAAATTCCCGGAGTGTCTCCACCGCCCAACGGGTGTCGTAAATCTCACCTTCAATGTCCAAAACTCCCAAGCCGGGTTTTTCAAGAAGCTCCAGAGCGTCAGGACGGGATAAAGAGTTAAGTCCTGTAAAAACGACGTAATTACAGCTCCCAATTGACAAAAAGAAGGCGATCAGAAAAACCAGCGGCCAATTAAAAAAAGCGGAGACTGGAGTCTTAGGCGGAGCAGGTGGGCGGGGACCGCCAACATTGCGCTTGAAGGGGGGGCCGTCAGGCGGACCTTGAACAGGCTGGCTGGCGACTTGCGGCGTTGGCTTAGCTAAAAGGCCTTCCTCCAAGCCGGCTTCAGTCGGTCTGGAGGAAGGGGGAATCAAGGCAGAGCCGAGCCCGTTTGGATCCGGGTTGTTGTTGTCAAATTCGGCCATTGATTGCTATTGCAGCCTCTCCGGCGATTTTTAGTTATCACCCGTCTCGACGTCGTCGGACTGGCTTTTTTCAGCTAGTAGTTTATCAAGATTGCCGAAGGCGGCCCCAAAGGTGGAGTTACCATTTTGTCCGGCGGCTTTGGTTCCGTCGGCGTACTCCTTGAAAGTGCCTTCCTCCTCATCTTTGGCCTTACGCTTGACTGAAAGCCCGATCTTGTGGTCATTGGTCGAAATGGAAACCACTTTCGCCGTGACGGTATCACCAACCTGGAAAGACTCGGTCAAGGTCTTGCCCTTGGGAACACCGGACTCAGAGACGTGAATGAGGCCTTCGACTCCATCGGCCAGTTCGATAAAGACCCCAAAATCAGTAACGTTAGTAACCTTCCCAGTGACCGTCTCCCCAACCGGGAAACGATTGAAAGCCACCACCCAGGGGTCTTCCTCAAGCTGCTTGATCCCTAAAGAAAATCTTTCCTGCTCCCGGTCAATGGCCAAAATAACTGCCCTGACCTGGTCGCCTTTTTTAAAGACCTCCGAGGGGTGCTTAAAACGGCGGGTCCAAGAGATATCGGAAATATGGACCAAACCGTCAATGCCTTCGTCAATGCCGATAAAAGCCCCAAAGTCGGTGATGTTTTTGATCTTCCCTTCGATGATGGTGCCAATGGGATAGCGCTCGGCCACCGCACTCCAGGGATTGGGATCAATTTGCTTCATTCCCAGGGAAATGCGCTTGTTGGTCAAATCCATATTGAGGATGACCGACTCGACTATATCGTTGACCTTCAGCACCGAAGCGGGGTTGCGGACTTTACGGGTCCAGCTCATCTCGGAAACGTGGATCAAGCCCTCTAAGCCGCTCTCTAGCTCCACGAAAGCCCCGTAATCGGTCAGCGAAACGACCTTGCCGCTGACTTTGGCTCCGATCTCGTACTTCTGCATGGCGGTCAGCCACGGATCTTCGGTCAGCTGCTTTAAGCCCAGTGAGACTCGGCCCCGATCTTTATCAAAGGCCAGGACCTTAACGGTAACCTTGGCTCCAACGTTAAAAACGTCAGCCGGGCTGCTCAACCGGCCCCAGGACATGTCGGTGACATGCAAAAGACCGTCCAAACCACCCAACTCAATAAAGGCGCCATAGTCGGTCAGATTTTTAACCGTACCTTCAATGATATTGCCGACCTCAAGGGTGCTCATGGTGCGGCTACGGACGAGTTCGCGCTCGGCCTCTAAGATCACCCGGCGGCTCAAAACAACATTGCCCCGCCTTTTGTTAAACTTTAAGACTTTAAAGTCGTAAGTTTTCCCAACCAAGCTCTCAAGATTCTTAATTGGCCTGGTGTCGACCTGAGAACCCGGCAAGAAAGCGGCGACGCCGATGTCGACCGACAAACCGCCCTTGACCCGGCTGGTGATGATACCGCTGATAGTACCGTCCTCAGTGTGGACCCTGGCGATTTCCTCCCAGACTTTCATCTTGGTGGCCCTCTCCTTGGAGAGGATAATTTCGCCATCCTCGTCGTCCCAATGGACCAACAAGGCTTCGACCTGATCGTCGATTTTGACGTTAAAATTGCCGTCGGCATCGCGAAATTCATGTTTGGCGATGCGTCCTTCACTCTTAGCCCCCACGTCAAGCATTACGTATTCATTGCCGACGTGGACCACCGTTCCCTTCAGTACGTCCCCCTCGGAAGGGCACTTAATGCTCTCTTTGAAGAGTTCTTCCATCGACTGCTCGTTATCAAGCGAGTCATTTTTCCCCGAATCATCAAACTCGTCAGAAGTTAACGAATCGGCGTTATCAGTGCTGACTTCCGCCTCTTCTGGACATGGGTAAGAGCTGGCACTCTGGTTGTTGAAACTGTTTTCCATGTTGTCCCCGAAAAATAGATTTCCTAACGGAGGGTCTGGCACACCTCCGCGATGCTGCGTCCATCCGCAGCAGATCTATGGATTGTAACACACTAAAAAAATTTGTCCATGTATTTTTAAGGCTCGAATATTTGTCGGAAATATTTTTTGGCTTTCAGGCAACATTATAAAAAAACAAGTTTTTATTCAGCTGATCAGACTCTTGATATAAAGTTGTATCCTTCCACTTGACAAAAAAAATCAAAAATTTTCACCTATTCGAACCCAAAAATCTAGATCTCTTCCCCTAGGCTGTCAGGAGGACTTACTCCAAAAAAGGGTCTGAAAACACCAAAACAGAGTGATTCCGCACTCCTGAGGCGGCCGCAAGAGTCTTCAAGCTGACCGGCTAAATTCGGCTCCTATCGTCAAAATCTTGAAATTTTAGGAACATAAGAGATGGTTGTTAAATTTACCCATCCCAGGCCCAGATATCCGGCCTTGGCTCTGTCTTTTCATCGTTTTAATGCTAAAATACTTTAAAATTACCGGCTTTTAAAATACTAATTATGGCTCTGGGCCATAACTCATATTCATCAACGATGTTCGGAGCCGATTAAAAATCTGGCCAAAGTTTAATATTATTCCAGACATGATAGGCCAACCAAGCCAAGACGAAGGCTCAGAACTCAATGACCAGACCCCGGCTTTCCCGTTTCAAGACCAGTTTGGTTGCCGGTCAGAAAACATTTGATCTTTCATTGATTTGTTGGCCGATTGTCAGCTAAACCGCATCCCTTTTGATGCTGCACTCAACATCATGATATTTTTGGAATTATCAAAAGAAAACTTCATCCCATTAGGGCCTTTGGCGGCCACCTAAGCCTTAAAACTCCAGGGCGACAATATTGGGATGATTGGGGGAGTCTGGCAATATTAAGGCCGGAATTAAACTCTTGGGGAAGGGGCTTGGGGACTCTTGGCCAGCTCCCAGCATGATTTTAGGTCAGCTTGGCAAGATCAGTTTTCAACAAAGGGTCTGATTTTGGAACTGCGGCTAGGGTGCCGGAGTTTTTTTAAGGCTTTGTTTTCAATCTGCCGGATGCGTTCGCGGGTAACGTTAAACTCCTGGCCAACCTCCTCTAAAGTATGGTCGGTTTTTTCCCCGATCCCAAAGCGCATCCTGATGACCTTTTCCTCGCGGGCAGTCAAAGTAGTCAGAAGCTGAGAAGCCATTTCAACGAGATTATTGTTGATGACCGTATCAATAGGCGTCTGGTTAATCTCGTCTTCAATGAAATCCCCCAGGAAGCTGTCGCCGTCTTCTCCAATGGGGGTTTCCAGGGAAATTGGTTCTTTGGCGATTTTCATGATCCGGCGGACTTTGTCTAAATGAAGCCCCATCTTACCGGCTATTTCCTCAGCCGTAGCCTCCCGGCCCAGTTCCTGGACCAAGTATCTGGAGGTCCGAAGAAGTTTGTTGATAGTTTCAATCATGTGGACTGGAATGCGGATGGTCCGAGCTTGGTCGGCAATGGCCCGGGTGATGGCCTGCCTAATCCACCAGGTGGCGTAGGTAGAAAACTTGTAACCTTTTTGGTACTCGAATTTATCGGCTGCCTTCATCAAGCCGATGTTGCCTTCCTGGATGAGATCAAGAAACTGGAGCCCACGATTGGTGTATTTTTTGGCGATTGAGACCACCAGCCTGAGATTGGCTTTGATGAGGTTATTTTTGGCCTCGCTGGCTTGGTTTTCGCCGTCGGTAATGCCGGAAATGATGGATTTAAGCTCATCGAAGGTCAGGTGAGTTTCGTTCTCAAGCTGCTTTAAGTTTTTAAGCTGATCACTAACACCCTCAATTAAAGCGTTAAAGCCGGCCATCGACATCCCCAAACTCCGACTCTTGGTGCGTGCCACGGTTTTGGGATCTTTTTTAAGAGCTTGGACCATCTTTCGAAAAGCGGCCAGGTTTTCGATTTTAAGCTTGGCCAGGGTTTCGGCCAGCTGCTTGTTCAAGTCATCAAAGCTGGCCTCCCAGGTTCGCAACCGGTTAACCATGAAATCATATTGGTTTTTGGCCAAGTCCAGCTTCTGAAAGAGCTTTTCAATCTGGGCTCGGGCTTTGGTCTTATGGCTGGTTATTTTTTTGAGTCTTTCGGTGGAGGCGTTTTTTTCTTCTTTCTCGGAATTTTGGCCATAGCGGTCCAGATTGGCGGAAAGCCGTTCTATCTCATTGATAGTTTTAATAAAAACATCAAAGCCTTTGTCGGCCTGCTCTTCGGTCCCATCGGCCGAATTATCGTCAAAGAAATTGCGGATAACGTCTTTAAGTCGAATTTCCCCGGCCAAAAGCTGACTGCGGATTCTTAATACGCACTCAAGCCCAACTTCGGTCTGCATAATGGACTTGATGACCTGGCTTTCACCTTCTTCGATGCGGCGGGCGAGCTCTAATTCAGCCTCCCGAGAAAGCAGGTTGACCTGACCCATTTCCCGCAGGTAAACCTTGACCGGATCAGTAAAACGATCGCTTTCGTCCGGATCGGCCGGTAAGGCCGCCTCCCGCTCATCGCCCAAGCCTGGTTCCAGGACATTTTTTTTATCTTCTTCTTTAACGGTGGCCAGATCTTCGGGCAGATGCAGCTCAAGCTCGTCAAAAAAAGACATGACGGTGTCCAGGCGAGAGACCTCCCCTGATTCCGGCTCCAAATCCACGGTTGAGTATTCCGAGTCGAAAGGTCCCCCGGGGTTAATGGCATCGTCGAAGCAGCTGTCCACCGTGACCTCCGTCAATCCGGCTCCCGGCCGGATACGTCTCGTTGGATGTTGTTTACAAAAGGCGCTCTAAACCACTTTAGGGTCTCAGCCCAATTTTCCGGCCAACAACCGACGGGCCAGCTCCTGGTCGCCGGCATTTTCGGCTTCCCGAACGGCCTGAGTCAATTCTTTTTGAACCTTTCGGCTATACTGGCTCTTAAGTTTGATAATGAGGTTCTGAGCCAGCATCACACTTTCCTGGGCGTCATGCAGCCGGCCAGATGCGCTGGCCCCGGAAATCAGGGAGGCCATCTGGGCATCGTCATCGAACCTTAAGCGTTCAGGAACCAAAACCGAAGTTTGCTCCAATTGAAGGACAATGGCTTCAAAAACCGGTTTAGTCCGGTCGTCGGGCCAGATTTCCTTTAAATCCGGCTTCAAAGTCGGTGCGCTTTCGGGATGAGTGATAACATGCTTTAAAAGCCGGGCCGCCATGGGATCGAAATCGGGCCCGGTCGGGAGCCGAGTGGCGGTCGGCGGCGGCCCAAGGTGCTTGGGCGGCCCGCCTTTGATTTCCAAATGATCTTTGGAGATCCCCAGTTTTTCAGCTAGCTTGTTTCTCAGGTACTGGCTTTTGGCTCCGTCTGGAACCTGGGCAAGGATCTCGGCGGCCTGGGAAACTAGATAGCTCTCACCGGTCAGGGTTGTCTGGGGCGATTTAACCAGCCGGGAGACGTAATAGTCGGCGATATCAGCGGCTTTATCAGCTAAATCAAAAAAAGCGTTGGGTCCAAACTGCCGAATAAAACTGTCAGGATCATGGCCGGCTGGAAGCCGGATAACCCGCCCATTGAGCTCGGCATTGTACAAAAGCGGTAGCGCCCTTTTAGTGGCCTCCTCCCCTGCTCGATCGGAATCAAAGACCAGGTGGACCTCCTTGGCCATGCTCCTGATGCTGGAAAGCTGGTAAGGGGTTAAAGCGGTCCCCATGACGGCGGCAACGGGCTTGACCCCGGCGGAAACTAAACTTATGAGATCGAAATAGCCTTCCACCAAAAATATCAGCCCGCCAGCCCGGACGTGAGGACGAGCCTGATGGAGGCCGTACAGGATGCGCCCTTTGATGTAAATGTCGGTGGCCGGGGAATTTATATACTTGGGAGAATCAGGGTTATCCGATTTTCCGAAGGTCCGCCCGGCCAAGGCCACCACCCGGTTTTCAGGATCGGCCACCGGAATCATCAGGCGATCCCGAAAAGCGTCGTAAAAGCCCTTGGCTCCCGAAGAGCGTGGCTTGACCAGCCCAGCCGCCTCCATGGTCCGGTCGGAGTATTTAAGTCCGCCCAGATAACGCAAGAGAGAATCCCAGCTGTCAAGAGCTAAGCCCAGCCCAAAATGCTTGATAACCTGGGGATCCAAGCCCCGCTCATCAGTTAGATACTGCCGGGCGTGTTTACCGCCGTCGGCCCAGAGATTGTGCCGATAAAACTCTTGGGCTTTGTCCATAACCTCATAGAGCACCGTTTTAAGGGGCCGGCCGTCAAGGGTCGGAACTTTTTCATGGCTAAGGGCCGGAAGATCAATGGAAACCCGGCCGGCTAACTCCCGAACGGCGTCAGGAAAGGACAAACCATTAATCATCATCAAAAACTTAAAAGGTCCTCCCCCTTCCCCGCAGCCGAAACAATAGAAACTTCCCTTCTCTGGATGAACGTAAAAGGAAGGGGTTTTCTCGGCGTGAAAAGGACACAGGCCCCGCCAGGAGACCCCAACCCTTTTTAGGTCGACGTACTGCTTGACCAGCCCAACCAAATCGGTCTGTTTGGCGATCCGGTCTATGAGCTCCTCGGGATACCGAAGCAATATTCCTCCCTGGCGCCCCCGGTGCAAAAAAAGGCAATAATTGACTTCCAACCAGGCGGCTTTGGTCACTAAAGGCTCTGACAAAAATGCGAGCAGACCAAAAAATTTTAAGTTTTGATAAAACTCCCTCGGGCAGCTTGGTCAGCTTCAACCAAAGCTCGACTGAGATCGACGGCCGTTGGCGGCGGCCGAAGAGTCCAGTACCGGATGTATTTTTAAACTATAAAATAGCTGTCATACAGTCAATTAATTGCCTTACTTTTTTAATAGCTTTAGTTCAGAATATTTCTATTTCTTTTTAAGATAATTAAAAAATAAATCAGCATTGTTACCTGTTGGGACAACATAATTACGCCTTTTGATTACGTCCAACATGGAACAAATTTAGCCCCTAAACTCAGAAAAACAATCGCTTTTGCAATTAACTTAAAGCCAATTGAAACAATTTAAACCCTGGGTTGGGAGAGCCAATTTAGCTCAACCTCAAGAGCCCAGCCAAGGCTATGGCCGATCATTTACATAATAAGGTCAAATTTTAGAAAATCAATAGGGACTAATCATTTTTATCTATCCGGCCGATAAGTAATTAGAAAGCCTGCCCTCCGAGGCTGGACCGCTATTAGGAGCCTGTTTTCTTATGATCGGACATAATGCCTTCCAAACCGCCATGATCGTGGTGTTAAACCTGATAATATTTTCCTATGACCAAGCCTTGGCCATGACCAACCACCATGAATACTTCCCCTATGGCTGGACTAAACCGGCCCTTTACGGCTCTCTAAGGACCAGCGATGAAATGATCGACTTTGACATCACCGTTGAAGGCGAGGAAACTAGGCGCGAGGAGTTTATCCTGCCCGACGAGGAGGGCCGCTCTCTGAGACTGAGCCACAACGGCCGAGTCTTTTGCTACGTGGTTGATCACGATCTCGAAGAGCCCTGGGATTATCAGGTGGTGGACTATGACGGAAGCGGGGCCTTTGAAAGCAAGGAGCCGGCTTTCTCTGATTTTCCTCTGCCCCGCTGGACTTTCATCAATTATCCCTTCCAGTACGTCAACAGCCGGCGGCTCACCGATTTAACCGCCTCCCGAGATCCCACCACTCAGGAGATGATCGACGCCTTGAGTCCCCGGGACCGTAATCGGCGTCCGGCCTATACTCCAGAGCAGCGAGCCGCTTTGACCATTGCCCGGGGAGGGACTCCGCCTCCAGAAAAATATCTAAACGAGCCTCAGGGCGACTACCAGCCCCGGCTGGCCCTGCAGATCCTCTTTGACTTTGACAAAGACATTTTGACCTCCGATGATCGCGACGTCCTTGATACCCTGGGCCGGGCCATAACTTCCAGTGAATTGGCCGGCGGACGCTTCCTTTTAGAAGGACACACCGACGCCAAAGGGAGCTTTGACTACAATATCGACCTATCACGCCGTCGGGCCTTGGCCTGTCAAAAATATTTGGTTGAGCATTTTGGCATTCCCTCCTCCCAGCTCCTGACCGAAGCCCTGGGCGAATCACGGCCCCTCCCCAACATCGATCCCGAAGACGGACGAAACCGCAGGGTGGAGGTGGTTAACCTAACCAATTCTCAGTATCTGACCTCGGACAACACCGACCGCCAGTAAACGCCCTTTTGGCCAAGGCCAAGCATCATAGGCTCTGCTGGCGGCCGGCGGGCTTACCAGGCGATCGGATTGCAATCTGGAGCTTGGCTACCCCCAAGCCGCCCTCTATTTGCCAGCCGGAAACTGGTTTTGGGGCCAACTTAGCAGGCTCGCTCACTTTGGAGGCTGATTTTTTGGGCCCCATTTTTTTCTTGACAAGCCTGGACCAAAAATTTAAACTTATCCATTATGTTGTTACTAGACACTAAATCACTAAGTCCCTCTTTGAACCTCTCCCCGGTTTCGGCGGCGCTAAAGCTGCGGTCAGCCTCAATGGGCAACCCAGGATCTTTACCAGCGGCGTCTGACTTGGGTTTTTCCTTTTTTGGTTTTTTCTATTTTTATTTTTGGGCCCCCAGGGAGGTTTCGCCAAAAGCTTAGTGAGTGACTCAATAATGGATCACCAAAAAGCCGCCAGCGAAACCTCAAATCGCTGGTGGCTTTTTTTTGTGACTTTTTCCAAGACATTTAATTTATCCAGCTCTCAGACAAGCTCACTGAGACCAGCGCTTTCCATCAGGGTGCCCCATCAACAAGTTTTCAAAATGGTCCTTTTAGGGCTCAAATTTCTGATATTTACTTAGGAGTTCAAGCATGTCCGAAAAAGATTCACCAGCGGCCCCCAAGCCCGGCACTCCGCCGCTGAAGCTCCCGTCTTACAAAAAAGCCAGCCGCCTGACCCATCCCCAAAACACCGTCATCCCTTTGGGTCCCTACGCCATCGGCGGAGATGAATTCGTCATCATGGCCGGCCCCTGTTCAGTGGAAGCCGATCCTCAGATGCTGGGGACAGCCTGGGAAGTTAAAATCGGAGGCGCCCACATCATCCGAGGCGGAGCTTTCAAGCCGAGAAGCTCCCCCTACAGTTTCCAGGGGCTGGCTGAAGAGGGCCTGAAAATGCTTTCTAAAGCCAGAGAACTGACCGGCCTGGGCATCGTGACCGAGGTCATGGACTCCAGCGACGTGGACCTGGTGGAATCCTACGCTGACATCATCCAGGTAGGAGCCCGCAATTCCCAAAACTTCTCGCTTTTAAAGCGCCTGTCGAAGTGCCAAAAACCTATCCTCCTCAAGCGGGGCCTAATGAACACTGTCGACGAGCTTTTGTCCTCAGCTGAGTACATACTGGCCGGAGGCAATGAACAGGTCATTCTATGCGAACGCGGCATCCGCACCTTCGAGCCCTCCACCCGCAACACTCTCGATCTCTCCTCGATCCTGACAATCAAAGAAAAAAGTCATTTGCCGGTCATCGTCGATCCCAGCCACGCCAGCGGCAAGGCCCACTACGTAGCGCCCCTGTCCAGAGCGGCCTTAGCCGTCGGGGCCGACGGGCTGATGATCGAGGTCCACTGTGCCCCAGAGTCGGCTCTGTGTGACGGGGAAGAATCCATTGAACCCGGTCAATTCCGCGATCTGATGGTCAACCTAGCTGAACTGGCCCCGGCCTTTGGCCGCCGGATCTCGACCCTGACCCCCGAACTTTTGGCCCAAAATCAACGGTAAGAGGAGAAAATAGCATGTCTGTCGACAAACGTGCCGAAATTAATGCCATCCTCAATCCCTTAAGAACTGAAATTGACCGGCTGGACATTGAGATTTTGGCCCTCATCCAAAAACGGGCCCGGACGGCCATTGAACTGGGTAAACTTAAAAAGAAAAGCTCACTGCCCATCATGGATTTGCTCCGGGAAAAGCAGGTCCTTTCAGGCCTGACCCAGGCTATCAAACCCGAGGACGGCGGTCTGGGCCCAGAAGCGGTCTTAAGCGTTTTCAACGAGATCATCAAGGCTTGCCGGGCCGCCCAGGCCCCCACCAAGGTCTCCTTTTTGGGCCCGGCCGGGACTTTCAGTCACGCTGCGGCCCTCCAACAATTCGGACGGCTGGCCCATTTCATCCCCGGAGACGATCTAGCTCAGGTATTTAAAACCGCCGAAGAGGGGGAGGCGGAGTTTGCTCTGGTCCCCTTTGAAAACACTACTGAAGGCATCGTCGGTCAGACTCTTGATTTGCTTTCCAAAACCAACCTCAAGGTCCAGGGGATGCTGACGCTGAAAGTCAGTTTAACCCTGATGTGCACCCACGGCGATCTGGCCCGGATCCAAACTATTTGCTCCCACCCGCAGGCTTTGGCCCAGTGCCGCAACTGGCTGGCTTTAAACCTGCCCGGTGTTGAACTCAGACCCATGGTCTCCACGGCAGCCGGGGCCTCAATGGCTCTGGCTGACGAGAGCTGCGCAGTGATCGGACACCCGTCATTGGCCACTTTCTACAACCTTACCGTGGTCAGCGGGGACTTGCAGGATTTCCAGCACAATCAGACCTGTTTTTTGATCCTCAGCCGCGACGACAGCCTGCCAACCGGAAGTGACCGCACTCTGTTGTGGTTTGCCGCCCCTCATAATTCCGGAAGTCTTTACAAATGCCTCCAGCCCCTGGCCGAAGCGGAGGTCAACCTCACCCGGCTCCATAGCCGCCCCAACACCGACTCCCCTTGGGAATACCTATTTTTCCTGGAACTCGAAGGGCATTTCATGGACGACAAGGTCGTTAGGGCCATCGAAGCCCTAGAAGCCGAAGCGGTCAAGGCAAGGGTTTTGGGCTCCTATTCTCCAGCCGAGGAAAGCCGGCCCCAGCCAAAGTCCAAGGGCCCGGGCGACAGTTTGTTTTAATCGTTAACTCTCATACCCAGCACCTAAAAAAAGCGGACGCGACCCAGTGGTCACGTCCGCTTTTTTTACTCAGCCGGTAACGGCCAAAAACCAGATGACAAAACAAAGACTTTTGGGAAAAAAACCGCCTGGTTAACTCACTGCCAAAAAATCAATCACTCATGGCTTGACTCAAGGTCGCCTTCAAGATAGCGGTAGACATTCATGGCTGCCAAGGCTCCGTCACCGGTGGCAGTCACTATCTGGCGGAGTTCGGTGTCCCGAACGTCGCCAGCGGCAAAAACGCCCGGCCAGGATGTCTGAAGGGAGCGATCGGTGCTGACCCAGCCGCCCGGGGCCCTGAGGACCTCAGGAGGCAGAAATTCGGAATTGGGGGCACTTCCGACAAACAAAAACACTCCATTAACGGCTAAATTTTGAACTGAACCCGTTGGCAAGTGTCTGACTTTAACGGATTCGACCTCATCGGTGCCGTGGATCGCATCAACTACGGTGTCCATGACCTTTTGAATCTTGGGGAATTTTTCCAAGCGATCTTGGACCATCTTGTCCGCCCGAAACTTGTTGCGCCGATGGATGAGATGGACCTTAGAGGCGTGGTTGGTCAGATACATCGCCTGTTCCAGGGCGGTGTTCCCGCCGCCAACCACGGCGACTTCTTGGTTGCGGAAAAACCCGGCATCGCAGATGGCGCAGTAGCTGATTCCCCGCCCATGAAACTCTTGGCCTCCAGGGCAGCCCAAACTCTTGTGGTAAGCTCCGGTAGCTACGATCACGGCCCGGGCGGTGACGCTGCCGTCGGCGGTGGTGATCAGCCTCTCGGTCCCTTCAGCGGAGCTTAGCGACTCGACCTCTCCGGATTTAAATTTGGCACCAAAAGCCTCGGCCTGGGCCCTTATTTGTTCGGAAAGTTCATGGCCGGTGATCAGAGCAGTCCCGGGCCAATTCTCAATATTACCGGTCAAAAGCATCTGGCCCCCGGCGGCGTTCTTTTCGATAACCAGAACTGAAAGACCAGCTCGGCACCCGTAAATCGCCGCAGTTAATCCGGCCGGCCCAGCGCCTATAACCACTAAATCATAGTAATCTGACATAATCACCCTTGCCCAGACCAGAGTGCTTCCGGTCTGTTGGTATGAGATTTGCCTCCCGACTAAACCTTCAGGGCGCCGCTACTCACCAGCTTGCGGCCAACTCGCCCCGCTGGATGCGGAACCGGATCTATTATACACTTTTTTGATTTCAGATGTTTTGGCTGACCGGGATTATTTTCGGCAGCCATTGACCGAGCTGGCCAGTCCTTGACAGGGAGGAAAAACCGCCAACAAAATCGGCTCGGCTTTGGGCTGCCAAAAGCTTGACGCCTCAGGGCCACTTCGAATAAAGGCCGTCCTGAGCTTGCTTTTGGTAAACCTGACCCCCGATATGGTCACCACAGCCGCCGGTTTTGGGCTTTGGCATTTTTTAAAAGGCCTGATATAATCTCAGCTGAACACAGATATCTGGATTAGAGGACGCCGTAACCTGAGCAACGTGTAATCACCATGAAATCATCATGGTAGCCCACCATGGAAACTATCAACGCCGGCGGCCATAAACTAAACCTGAAATAAACGGCCGGCCCCGGTCAAAATTTTGGTAGAGTCCTTGCGCCCTCTAAGTTGCAGTAAAAAAGCCCCACGTTGGAATCCATTCTAAATCTCGGTCACTGCTTTTTTTCAACAAGGAAAATAAAAATGAACCGTCGTTTCTTTTTAAAATCTCTGGCGGCGGCCGCTGCCGCTGCTTCCTTGGGCCGCCCCTGGTCCCCGCCTAACCACGCTCTGGCGGCGGAAGATATTTTTCCGGATCTGGTGGCCGTCAAGGGGGCCGATGTCAGGCTGATGTACCAACGGGCCATGACCGCCCTTGGTGGTCTGGAAAGGTTTGTGAGCCAAGGGCAAAAAGTTTTAATTAAGCCCAACATGGGCTGGGCGATGGAGCCGTCAACGGCGGCTAATACCAGCCCGGCCCTTCTGACCGCCTTAATTGAAAACTCTCTGGCCCTGGGTGCTTCTAAGGTCTCGGTCTTTGACAACACCTGCGACAACTGGCGCAGCGCCTACAGCCGCTCCGGCCTTGAGCAGGCGGCTAAAGACGCCGGAGCCGAGGTGGCCCCGGCCAATCAAGAGAGCTATTATCAAAAGGTCAGTCTGGCTGGGGCGACCTCCTTACCCAGCGCCTCCTTTCACGAGCTTTATTTGGAGGCTGATGTCATCATCAATGTCCCGGTTTTGAAACACCACGGGGGAGCCAGGATGACAGCGGCCCTCAAAAACCTCATGGGGGCAGTCTGGGATCGGGGAGCGATGCACCGCAACGGTCTTGATACAACTATTCCAGAATTGTTTCTAAATAAAAAACCGGCCTTAAACATTGTCGAAGCCCAGCGGGTCATGCTCACCGGAGGCCCCAGGGGCCGAGGCGATTCCAAATACTTGGCCGCCGGCCTTCTTTTGGCCTCAGCCGATCCCGTAGCCGTCGATGCCGCCTCAGCCAGGATCATTGCCGAAGCCGGGATAACGACCCCGGCTTATATTGACCATGCCTCCAAGCTGGGCTTGGGCAAAAGCGATCTTAGTCAAGTCAACATCCAGAGACTGACCGTCTGAACCTTAAGCCGGCCCAAGGCTCAGTTGGGTTAAAGACTTAACCGATTTTAA
Organism: Deltaproteobacteria bacterium; assembly: GCA_031271165.1. GTDB lineage: Bacteria > Desulfobacterota > Desulfarculia > Adiutricales > Adiutricaceae > JAISWF01. The sequence continues at coordinate 5,489 of JAISWF010000134.1, read as the reverse complement.
GCCCAGCATCATTATGGTCAACAGGCTTGGCCGTCAATAGGCTTGAAAATACTTGACCAAAATAATTGACCCGTGGCCGGCTGATTGGAAAACTTTTTTAAATACCCCCGCCTTTTGGCTGGGAGCTCAGCTTCTGAGCCGAACTGACTTTGACCTCCTATCCACCAAACCAAACCAATCCATGGAAAAAAACATGACCAAAAAAGGCTGGAAGTCTCTGTGTTTAATTCGCCGTTTAACGGGTCTGACCATCTTGGTCCTTTTGTGGGCGGCCTTTATCAATCCCCAAAGCTGGGAGCCTGTTTTAAAGCTCCTGCCAAAACTTCAATTCGGTCAGCTTTTGGCTGGGTTCTTTTCTGGCGGCCCAGTCAGGATCGTCATCCCCTTTTTGATAATCGTGCTTTCGGCGCTCTTTTTTGGCCGGTTCTTCTGCGGTTTTTTATGCCCTTTGGGTGCGTCCATGGATTTGGCCGTTTTCATCCGCAGCAAAATCAAAAGGAAGACTTTTGCCTTCATCCCTGACCGCTGGTGGCGTTCCTTAGTCCCGGTCTTACTATTGGGTACATTTTGGGTCGGACTAACCATCCCCATGGGCCAGCTGGAGCCCTACAGCATCATAATCTCCGGCCTCTTTCCACTTCTGCCGGTTTTATTAATAATCGCTGCCTGGCGCGGGCGAGCCTTTTGCAACTCGGTCTGTCCAACCGGCTGGGTTTTAAAAATACTGGCCAAAAGCGCTATTTTCGGCTTTTTTCTTAAAAAAGATACTTGCCTGGGCTGCGGGTCCTGCCGCAAGGTCTGTCCAGCCAGCTGCATTGATTCTGACGGTCTCAAGCTCGACCGAGGCCGCTGCCTGATTTGCCTTCAGTGTGCCGCCGTTTGCCCCAACGGCTCGCTAACCTTTGGGGCGGCCGATGTTTTAGGTCACCAGGCACCCGGGCGCCGAAACTTTCTAAGACTGACAGCCGCAGCCACCGCCGTCGGTGGGGCTTATCTGACAGGCGAGGAAATCAGGCTTTCATCTCGACCGCTTCCAGAAACCGCTCCGATCCTCCCGCCAGGGGCTTTATCAGTAGCCCACCTCAACGCCCACTGCACCCTCTGTCACAGCTGCGTTCAAGCCTGCCCGAACGGAGCCTTGGAGCCAGCTGATGATGCGGATGACATCCGGCTTTTGGGAAAACCGATCATCAGCCCTTATCTAGGATTTTGTCAGTACGAATGCGTTCTGTGCACCCAGATTTGCCCCACCGGAGCCTTGGTCCCCTTGACTCCAGAGGTCAAAAGAACCTCTCGGCTCGGGACAGCCAGCCTTAACCTCTCAGAGTGTGTGGTTATTAAAAACCACACCAGCTGCGGGGCCTGCGCCGAGCTTTGTCCCTCAGGGGCCGTCAATATGGTCCTGGAGTCGTCGGAGCTACCGGAACCTTTTTTGGAAAAAGAATTTTGCATCGGCTGCGGGGCTTGCCAGAAAGCCTGCCCTGTTCGGCCGGTAGCGGCCATCGTCGTCGAAGGCCTTTATATCCAACAAACCGCCAAGCCTGCTGTGCAGAAAAAAACTACAGATTCGATTTTAGCGGATGAATTCCCCTTTTGATGACAGGCAGCTAAGGCCGGAGGCCCGAAATTGATGAGGGGGAAAGTATTTAAAGCTTTAGCCATCCGTGCTGCCGGAGGTTTGTTTGCCTATTGGACTTTAAGACGGCAGCTTTGGAGTCGGCTGGCCAGCTTTAGGTTTTGAGTCTTTAGGTTTAGCCTTGGCCGGGGCAACCCCAGAGGGAGCCCGCTCTGGGGAGGCGTCTTTTTGAGGACCTGAGGTTTTGGCCGGCTTTGGGCTTTGGGGGCGCGGAGAAGCCTTAGAAATTTTAGAATTTTTTTTCGATTTTTCGACAGCCTCCTTCAGAGCTTGCTTGAGAGCAATAGCCAACTGGGCCGGACAAGAAGTCCCTCGTTTTCCACATTTGATCCCGGCCAAAAGAGGGACCAATTCGGCCGCCGATCTCCCCTCAACCAGCTGAGAAATACCCTTGAGGTTGCCCTCACAGCCTCCTTGAAAGCTAACGCCGCTGACCACCCCATCGGTCAAATCAAAATCAATGGCATTGGAGCAAACCTTTTTAGTTTGGTAGTTATGGCGCATTTAGACTTTCCTTTTGGTTTTTGAGGCAGTCATTGCCAACGGGGGGGGCGAGATAAAAATCATGGCAGTTTATTGACCCGGCGACCGGCCCTAACCTTTTATGGCCGCTTTTAGTACCTTAGCATTCCAAACTTTTCAGCTTCAATTATTGGCGGGAGGTCTATGGCCAGAAACGGGTTTTGAGCGCTTTAAACATAAACATGTTCAATATCATTCTCACCAAGGACCTAATAATGCCCATTTTCTTGAAGTATTTTTTTACCAGCCATGCCCTTTGGTGTCCTTTGGGGCTCGATTGAAAATAACACCCGCTGAAAATAATAAGTTGGTGTTGTCAAGTTCTAAAAAAATATTTTCGGAGTAAAGGCCGCCAAAATACCTGTCGACATATTATCAGGGGTTTCAATCATGAAGACTGGCTCCTGGAGAGGTTATAAAAACTCTCCAGGATGCCCTTCGTCCCACCTGCGGCCGATGAAACAACATATTTGAGGCCCAAGCCTCACCCAGGCGATATGTTATCATAGATCATGGGAGCATGAAAAAAAATGCACAGTACACGGGGTTTTGTTAGGAGCTTGACTCCGTAAAAAAACTTGTGGCCGTCGTTTCTTAGCCCAATCGGGCCTCTTGCCTCCGTCCAACAACCTAGTTGGACGGAGGCACCAATATTATAAAATTGTTCAGGCTCCCGAGTATTGATAACTTGGCACCATCTTACCAGTCCCGCCAATAAACCCATTGTTCCCAAGGCAGAAGTCCACCAGCGGCAAATCAGGCTCTAAACAAAAGCAACCTCCAATCTGCTGCAGTAACCACGGTGGTTTCGTATCCCCTGTCCTTTAACTCGGTTTGAAAAATCATGGGCAGTCATCGGATTTCAAAAGTTTTAGCCACTTCTTTGAGCAGCTGCGTTACGGCGATATGCTGGGGGCAGGCTTTTTCACATTGGCCGCATCCGACACAATCCGAAGCCTTGCCGTGATTTTGCGCCAAACGGTTGTAATAGACACTTTCCACGTAAAAAGGAGCGGGCAGAGCTGTTTTCACGTTGTTGTACAGCGAGAAGTAATTGGGTATCGCTATCTTTTCAGGGCAGCCGTCTGCACAGTAACTGCAGCCAGTGCAGGGAACAGCTATGCTTTCGCCGATTATGGCCAGCACCTCGGCGATAACGGCCCGTTCCTCACTAGAAAGCGGCCGGAATTCCCGCATATAACCTGTATTGTCCAATAGCTGTTCCATGTCCGACATGCCGCTAAGCACACCGCTCACACCGTCGAGGCTCGCAGCGTAACGGACGGCCCATGACGCAACGGACATATCCGGGTTGAAATCACGGAAAAGCCGCGCCGCCTTTTCTGGAATGTCGGCCAGAATACCTCCCTTGACCGGTTCCATCACAATGACCGGCTTTCCGTGCTTTTGAGCTGTTTGGTAGCATTTCCCAGATTGTATGCTTTTATTGTCCCAATCCAAGTAGTTTATCTGCAACTGGACAAACTCAAATTCGGGGTGTTCGGTGAGTATTTCATCCAAAAGACCCGCATGGTCATGGAAAGAAAAACCGATGCGCCTGATTGCGCCGTCTTTCTTTTTTTGCTCAAGAAAGCTGAAACTGTCAAATTTGTTAGCCGCCGCATAATTTTCCTGACCCATGTCATGCAGGAGGTAGGCATCAAAATAATCAAGGTCAGTTCTTGCAAGTTGCTCGGCAAATATCCTCTCCTGATCGGCCGCCGTTTTGAGCTTGGACAGCGGCATTTTGGTTGCGAGTTTGTAGCCTTCCCTCGGATGCCGTCTGACCAAAGCTTCTTTGATGCACTCCTCGTAATTGGCGTAGACATACGCAGTGTCAAAGTAGCAAAAATCCCTTTCGAGAAATGTGTCGATCATGAGTTTGAGCTTGTCCATATTGACATCGTAACGGTCGTTCGGCACATTGAGCGGCGGGCGCATAAGGCCAAAACCCAATTTTTTCGTAAACATAACCTATTTCTCCTGAGCCCTGTTCTGCTTTGGGCCGGTTGGTGACGCCCAAACTGACATTTCCCCTGATTTCCCCTCAACCGATATTTCTCCCCATTTCATAAGCCTGCCCCATCGCCTGATTGTCTTTGATGTCGCCAGCGTCCGAAACACCGTATCCGAATACAATCCCGCCTTCCCTCATATTCTGGAAACAGCCGATGTATTTGCGAAAACTTTCGATCATGATCGTAAAATATTTTTCTTCCGGGGCTTGCCCAGCTGCAACCAAGTATACGGTTTTGTCGCGGAACGCCCCGGTGATGGCGATGGTTCTGTCGAGCACGGCTTTCATTTGGGCGTTAAAGGTATAAAAGTATACCGACGCAACCAAGACAATGACATCGGCTGCGACCATCTTCGTGCATATGTCGTCCATATCGTCTTTTTGTACACAGAGGCCTTCATTTTTCTGACATGCAAAGCAGCCCAGACACCCGTTGACTTTTTTGTCGCCAATAAAGATTCTTTCAGTTTCGTGTCCAGCGTTCGCTGCGCCACGTATAAATTCGTTGCCCAATACGTCAGTGTTGCCCCTTTTTCGTGGGCTGCCCGACAACACCAAAACTCTCTTGCTCACGGAAAAACGCCCCCTTTGCTTTTCTGCGACTCGCTGGCTGCTATTGATTGTCAAACAAACATTTACGCAAATGGGCCATATAAATTTTTGTGGTAGAAATCAAAGCCTCCCGCTGCTCTTGACTCAATTTACGCATCGCCTCAAATTCCGCCCGCATCGCTCTGGGGATAATGGATTGTACGTATTTTTCCCCAGCATCGGTCAGACGGATTGCTTTGACCCGCCGGTCGGAAGATGTTTCCGACAATTCAATCAGCCCCTGCCGCAGAAAGCCAGTCACGATGACGTTAACAGTTTGTTTCGGGAAAAGGGTCCGGTTGCTGATCTCCTTCTGCGTACATTGCTCCCGAGCATCATGAATTGAACAGATGCAACACAGGACACGGAGTCCTGAGTATGGCAGATCCAATGACTTGGCGTACTCGTCGTAAATGGTTGTTGCACTGTTCCAGAGCGCATAATACTCAGCAACCTGCTCCCGGATAATTTGCTCGTCCATGTCAATCGTCCCTTCTTTGACGGTCAATATAAATAAAGTCCAATATTGGACTATTTTAACACACCCCTTTTCTTTTGTCACAGCTACGCGACTCATCTGTTGGAAAGCGGAACGGACATTAGCTATATTCAGCAATTGCTTGGACACAACGACATCGGGACAACGCTGATTTACGCGAAAGTCGCCCGGAAAGATTTGAAGAAAGTCGGCAGTCCGCTTGACAGATTATAGGTTCGCATTTT
>JAISWF010000121.1 GCA_031271165.1 Deltaproteobacteria bacterium | reverse complement strand
GGGCAAGCGAGTTTATCGACAATACAAGAGTATATTCGGCATCAAGGTTAATCAGGACCGGAACGCATTCATCCGCTAGACTAAAGTCTACCGGTTTTCTGCGATAAGACTTATAAAGTTTCTTCTATCCCGCCAGATGTCTTTGGCGGAGCCCAAAGCCCGGCCTTTTGGCCGGGCTTTTTTTTGATGCGGGCTTTTTTTGACTTTAAGCTCGCTGATTTTAACCTTAAAAAAGTCCTTGTCATCCAAATAGGCCAAGCTGAGCCGGAAATAGAAATTGCCTCAATGCCTTGGGCGCCCAATATCTAACCGGCTTAAAACTGCCAGCCTCTTGAAAGAATCAGCTTACAATCCGCCTAAAGGCCATCCAAATATCCTCAGGGGCAGCCAAAAAGAGGGCCAAAAAAAAGAGGGACAACGCCCTCTTTTTTTTGGGCTAAAGGCCGATCAAAACTGTTATTAGACTGGGAACCTCTCGGAGAGGGCTACGAGTTTTTCGTATTCCTTATTAACACGATCAGTGATGGTCGCAATATCGGCTTCTTTAAGGTGCCGGAACCGCCCCTGAATTTTGAAGTACTCGGCGATGGGCGTGGGGTTTTCAACTTTGCGGTTGATAACGTAGTTGCCTTCGATAACCTCATATAGAGGGAAGATCCTGGTGGAAACCGCCAGTTTTCCGCTCTCAATGGCCAGTTCCGGCTTCATCCGCCAGCCGGTAGGACAGGGGGCGTAGACGTGGATGTAGGCAGGACCCTCAATGGCCACAGCCCGGCGGATCTTGTTCATCAGATCAAGATGGAAGGCCGGGTTGGCAGTGGCCACGTACGGGATGCCATGGGCTGCGGCGATGGCCGGCATATTTTTCTTCCAGGTGTACTGGCCCTTGGAATGGGAACCGACCGGGGAAGTGGTGGTGTTGGCTCCAAAAGGCGTCGAGGAACTGCGCTGGATACCGGTATTCATATAAGCCTCGTTGTCGAGACAGATATAGACGAAGTTCTCGTGAAACCGTTCCAAAGCCCCCGACAAGGCCTGCAAGCCGATGTCGGCGGTCCCGCCGTCGCCAGCCACCGCCACCACCGGAATCCGCTGGTCATAGCCGCGGCCTTTACGCCGGAGCACGTGGGTAGCCGCTTCAACCCCGGAAGCCACCGCCGCTGCATTTTCAAAAGCCACGTGAATCCAGGGCATACGCCAAGCCGACTGCGGATAGGGGCCGGTACAGACCTCCATACAACCAGTAGCCGAAACAGCAATAAATTCAGTGCCCAAAGATTTTAATAACAACCTTAAAGCTAAAACCTCACCGCAGCCCTGACAGGCCCGATGGCCCGGGGCCAGAGAATCGGGGCCCTTGGGAAAGTTTTTTGCCGTTACCTTTTCAAACGGAACATCAGCGGCTCTCATTCGTACACCCCCACCAATTCGCAGCGAGCCTGGGCCTCATCAGAGGCGGCTCTGTCAAAAATATACTTAAAATCGTCGCGGGTGACGTCACGCCCGCCCAAGCCCAACTGAAAATTGGTGACTTTAGGCCGTAAAGGAGAGCTGTACAGCAACGACTTGATCTCCAAGCCCAAGGGGCCAGAGGGACTTCCCAAGACCATATGGCGGTCAATAACGGCTACGTTTTTGGCCTTACCCAGGGACTCAAGCAATTCAGCCGCCGGGAAGGGCCTCCACAACCTGAGCCTGACTAAACCGACCTTGTGTTCGGACTGCTGGCGATACTCATCAACAGCGGTCATGGCCGTCTCAGCAATGGAGCCCATGAGCACCACGATGGTATCGGCATCCTCAGTCCGGTAACTCTCAACCACATGGTATTGGCGGCCAAAGACAGCGGCAAATTCATCAAATGCCTTTTTGACCACGACTTTGGAGCTTTCCAAGATGTTGTCGGCCGCCTTGCGGCTCTCGGTGTAACATTCCGGGCCTCCCAAAAGGCCGATGGAAATTGGCTTTTTGATGTCCAGCTGGAGGCTGGGTTTGTAGGGAGGCAAGAATTTATCGACCTCGGCCTGCTCGGGGAGCAAGATGGGCTCAATGAAGTGAGAAAGGGTAAAACCGTCGATATTGACGCTCACCGGAAGACTGACTGCGGGATCTTCTCCGATCCTGAAGGCCAGCAGCGTAAGATCGGTGGCTTCCTGTCCATTTTCGGCAAACAGGCAGATCCAACCAGCGTCCCGAACGCTCATGATATCGGAGTGGTCGTTCCAGATGTTGATGGGAGCGCTCAAGGCCCGGTTGGCGATAGCCAAGACGATGGGGGTCCGAAGCACTGGAGCGATGAAGAGCATCTCATTCATCAGGGCCAAGCCCTGGCTGCTGGTGGCGGTAAAGGTCCGGGCCCCGGCGGCGGAACTGCCGATGCAGGAACTCATGGCTGAGTGTTCGCTTTCCACCGGGATGTAAGCCGCATCCAAGCTGCCATCGGCCACGAGCTCGGAGAGGTGCTCGACAATGTGAGTCTGAGGGGTTATGGGATAAGCGGCCACAACATCGGTATTGGCCAATTTGACGGCCTCCGACACGGCCAAAGATACTTCAATGCCGATTCTTTTACTCATGGTTACACCTCCTCCAAGGTCATGGTTATGGCCTTTTTGGGGCACTCCTGAGCGCAGATCCCACAGCCCTTACAGTAGTCGAGATCAGCTTTATACCATTTCTCGTCTTTTCCCATATCCTGGTAGATACCCTCGGGGCAGTAATAGTAGCAGAAACCGCAGTAAATGCACTTTTCTCGATCCAATATCGGCCGGACTGAACGCCAGTCACCTGTCTTAAAGGCGACAGTACTCCCAGGCTGGGCAGTAAAACCCAAAGGCAGATCACTCACCTTTTGCAAAACGTCAGCTCTGGGCTTTTTCATAGCTCGGCCTCCACTTTCGTCTCATCATAAGCCTTTTTGAAGGCGTCGAGGTTTTTGGGGGCCAATGATGGCCCAAAACGATGGTTAAACGGTTCAATAACATCGGTCGGGTTGGCCACTCCGAGGACCTTGGAAAAAGCGCCCAACATAACGGTGTTGGTAATGGGAACCTTGAGAATTTCCAGGGCAATGTGCATGGCATCAATGGTGGCGATCTTTTGCGTAAAGCCGTAAAGCTTTCTGAGCTGCTCGATGGAATGGGTAGTGTTGATCAGAAGGATCCCGTCTTTCTTAAGGCCCTGGTCGACCTTGGTAACATTCATGACGGTGGGGTCAAGCACTACAACAACTCGAGGTTCGTACACCTTTTCCCTGATTCTTATGGGGTGGTCGGAAATCCGCAAAAAAGCGGTAACCGGAGCTCCACGCCTTTCCGGGCCGAAGCTGGGAAAGGCTTGGGCGTATTTACCACGACTGATAGACGTTTGAGCCATCAGTTCAGCCGACGTAACAGCCCCCTGTCCCCCGCGACCGTGAAACCTTGTTTCGATCATAAATTTGTCTGCGTAAATCCCTTTTTACCAAAAAAGTCAAAAAGGGAAATAACGTTCTCCTTTCTATATTACATTATCAAATTGCCGCTTTCCCACACCGGTAGGCAAAATGCCCGGAGCCACAAAAGCTAGGGTTGGAGACTCACATTCTCCAAACCCATCACCCGACCATCCGAGCCTCTTAGCGTTGACGGCAACCTAGTCATCCGTTAAAAACGGATTTTTTTTATTGCATGAGCCTTTATAGTCCGACCGAAATAACGACCAAAACGCTAGGCTAATTCCCTTTGACGACAACTGTCAAAAAAAAGCAAGACAAGTTTTAGGCCTATCCTGATAAGATTATTTTAGCAGACTGTTCTTTGATAATAAAGGTCTGAACAAAAATCAAGTCCACAAAATAGGTCAAAAAAATGGACCACTATTTTATGGAGACTTTTCCGCCAAAAATTGGATAATCAATAGCATTGCGATAAATATTCAGAGCAAATATTTTTCTTCTAGCACTATAAACCACTTTCAGCTGAACAGTTGCCAATTTTTTAACCTATTTGGTTGTTTCGCATGATGGCTAAATTGGGCCGACAAATTGTAAGCCCAGTCGGCACCAAGCCTCACCCCAAGCCATCCCAATGACCCAAGGCCAGCTCCGGCTCAAATAGTGTCCTGGTGGCCAAAAGCGAAGAAAACTAAAAAAGCCTTGTGATCGGTCATTAATTTGAGTACAATATATGGGGCATTGGATTTATATATAAACTTTAAAAAAAACTAAGATTGCCTTAACAGCTTACATTTGATGAACGTCCAATTGTTGAACAAGCCCTTACCGACGGCTTTCACGCGGTGGCCGCCAAGGCCCTGGACTTAATAGTCGGTAAACTTGGGACCAATAACCCGGCCTGAGGATAAACTCCGCCCGGGCTTAAAATAAACCATGGCCTGGCCTCAACTGACGCCTGTCTGGTTATATTATTATTAATTCAGGCCGCCCGGCTACCATCGTGACGGATTACTTTTCTCCAGACCAGAGCCGAGCGCTTTTCTGCAGGAAGACAGATAAAATCACTTCTTCCGCCAAGGATTTATGGCCAAGCAAAAACTGAGCCGGCAAACCGACAACCTCGAAAAGCTCCTTGTCTACGTTCTCGGGGTCGCCCCCCATGAATTCGGGCTTCTACCAGACCGAGAAGGCTATCTGCCGCTCAAGGAGGTCCTAGCCGCCATCAAAAGCGAGGCCGGCTTCGGAGGCGTAAACGAGGCCCGAATAGTCCAAATCTGCCGCCAGCCCGGCGATGCCTCACCTTTCGACCTTGAAGAACGGCGGTTGAGGATCAAACCAGGTCAAGCCTGGGACCGTGATGAGCCGCAAGATACTCCGGCCCCGCCTAAAATCCTGTATTTTGGTCTCAAACCCTCGGTCTGGCCTCACGTGGCCGCCAACGGGCTGCTCCCTAAATCGGGGGAAGAACAGCTTAGACTCTTTAGCGATGCCCAAAGCGCTCTTAAAGTTGCCGGGCGCTTTTGTCCCGACCCGCTGACCATCACCGTCCGGGTCCGTCAGGCCCTCGACGATCAGGCTCAGATTAAGTTTTACGCCGGCAATATGTGGTCATCACCGGAACTTAAACCACAATGGCTCTCCGGCCCGCCCGTTCTCCCCAGAGAAGAAAAGACCGCCGCCAAACCCCCGGCTCTTCCGGGGGCCTCAAGTCTGCTTTTGGCCGAGGTCGAAGTCACCCATGGGGACAAGAAGAATCAAAAAAAGGGCAAATACAACGACGCCCCGGACTGGAAAATCCGAACCCGCCGGGACCGGCGCCGAAACTCCGACTGAGCCCCAAAACTGCTCCCCAGCCAGTCGCCTAAGTCGGCTTGGCCGACGAGCTTGAGACGAGTTTGAGACTAAATGTTTCAGCCACCAATGGAAACTCGGTTTCGCCCCTGCTCTTTGGACTTGTACAGAGCTTGGTCGGCCCTGGTCAAAACCGAAATCGCTGTATCACCCTTGACGGCCTGGCTGACACCGACCGAAATAGTTACATGGATGGTTTTATCGCTGGTTTTACTCAGATAAAAATCCATCAGCTCAACCTGGCGACGGAGTTTGTCAGCGACATTGATGGTGTCATTGAGTTTGGCTTCCGGCAGGATGATGACAAACTCATCACCCCCATAACGAAAAATGAAATCGTCGTTTCTCAAGGTCTCCTTGATCAATCTGGCCATATGACTGAGGATACTGTCACCGGCCAGGTGACCGTAAGTGTTATTAACCTCACGAAAATTATCAATGTCAAAAATAATAAAACCAAAGGCCGAAAGAAAACCATTGTTAAAATTAGCCACCGTCAACATAATCTGCTCATCGTAAGCCCGGCGGTTGTAAACACTGGTCAGGGGATCACGCAAAGAGATCCTCTTGATGGCTTCAAGTTCGTGGAGAGCTGAGTGGCTCTGGCTGACAAAGGAGTCGTAATCACGGCGAACGATTTCCAAAGAGTTGGCCAGCTTCTCTTTTTCAATATTAAGTTCACCCAATTTGTGCTCGTCGTTGAGGTTTTTTTTCTGAATAGCCGAAAAAAGGCCGTCAATCTTGTCCGCAATGATGCCTAAAAGGGAATCCGGCTCGGTTAGAAGCACGGCCCCGGTACAGACTGTCTTAATTTCAGTTAAATCAGCTGACAACTCATCGTTAAAAACCCGATTATTGCGTTCGAAATATTCAATCGAGCGATCCAAAAATTTGGCATACTCGCTTTCGGTAAAGATCAGTGTTTTTATGATCGAAGTGAGCCGGAATGAAATTTTACTCATTTCATTGCCGTAATCCCGCAAAAACCTCAAGCTCAAATCGACTAGAACGGGCAGAAAATTTTCCAAAGAGGCCCCGGTTTCTATCAAATACTTCAGGGTCTGCCCACAATGCTGATAACGGTTATGCTTGAACTTTTCGAGCTGCTCAGCCAGACTGCCGATGGCCTCTTTAAGGTGAGTCTCCTTAGGGTCGCTAAGGATAGCACCCTCCCCAAAGCTCCAGGCGACGGCGGCGCTTCCCCGGCCGCCGTTGAGTTTAGTGATGGCTTTAACTGCCTGTTCGACTAATTCAAGGTACCCGGTCTCAGTACCAAGCCGCATCTCAAGGTTCTTTAAATTATCGACCAGATCATCATTAAAACCGCGATACTGCAGGATCGAGGCCGAAGCCCGCAAAACCATCCTCATGGACTGGACGAAATCTATCCGTTCCAGCTCCATAACCCTGAGCCGGCGCTCAACAGCCAAAAACCGATCTTTAAGGGCCCGGGGTCCAACCGGTAAGGTTTCTTCCTTAACTTCCACCACTGAATCCTTTCGAAAAAACTTTCCCCGCTCAGCTTTGAGGAGCCCTCACTTGGAAAAACCTTAATTTTGAGAGTTCAACCTTGGCCGTTTTGGAAAGCCTTAACTTTGGAGGTATCTTTGGAGGTATCCTTTTGGGGAAAGCCTAGTCAAAAGGCACCCTTAAACCAACCATGATCCCAGCTTTAAGATGAAATATTTGTCTTTCTGGACAACATCGGGACTTTAAAAAACTCTACCCCTTCTTTTTCCAGCACTTTCTCCTCTTCATTGGTCGATACACCACGAATATTGCGTTTGGGACTTACTCCGAAGTGCATTTTTAAAGCTTCGTTGGTAAAGTTGCCGCCAACATCGACAAATTCTTTTTCCAAGGTCTGTGTTATGGCTTTAAGCTGCTGCAAAGCTTTAAACAAAAGAGTCTGTTCGTCGTCCGATTCCTGAGGCGGCCCGCCGGAAACGGCGGGGGGCTGCGCTTGGGGACGGCTTTTAACCAAACCGAAGGTCGAGGGGCGGCGAAGAATATTATCGGTTCCGCATATAGGGCAGGTCAAAATCTTAGACGAAACCTGGGCCTCAAGATCGGACAGAGAATTGAACCAACCTTCAAATTGATGCCCATTTGCACAAATTAAATCAAATATTACCATAAGTGCCAACCAGTCTGACTTCGGCCGCCGAGTCACCCGCCAGCTAGACGATGACTTGGCTATTGTAAAATAATAAAACGCCAGACTAGTTTTGTCAATTAAAGTTGGAATCCTCTAAATTCATATTAGCTCAGGGTCCGATCTCAAAAGGACAATTAAAATCGAACCCAACAGCAAAAATATTTTTTTCCTAAATTTTTTTAAAAAACTTAATTTTGCTCCCATAAAATCACAACATATAAATTTATACTTCTTAATGTCAGTGTATTGACGAAAAGACAAAATTACCCGCCTAACGATAACACCTGGCAATTATCCAGCCAGACCCTTAGCCGCCCTTAACCCTATTATTAACTATTGACTGCTATTGATGCCTCTGCCATCCATCTAAATCCCTAGCCCGCACCATCGTCACTGATTTCAAGGCGGCGAAAGGCCGGCCGGTGGCCACTCTCAACTTATTGAGTAGCGACTTATAATTTGAAATAGTGAAGTTTTATATTTTGAATCTGCCGCCGAAGTGATATAGTCAATCGGTATTCTATCAAAATCATTGAGCTATTTTTTTCAGTTTTGGCAATATTTTTATCTTCAGATATATATATCAATTTTTACAGTAATTAATTTTTCCCGGTCAAAAATAATTCAATATATGACAAAAGAAACTAAATATTTATTTTCAAATAATAACATAAAAAGTTTTTTTGGGCCTTTTTTCGATTTTAATTGGTTTATCAGGCGGTGTCAAGGGAATAATGGGTAATAAACCTAAAAAAGCACCGGCCGGGGCCTTCTTAAACTGACCCATTTAATTATTTCTTAACTTGCGGTCTTAACCTGCGGTCCGCTCACAGGCCAGGCTCATTGACCAACCAGAGAAGAGACACAACCAGATAAGAGGTGATATTCCCAAATCCAAGCCGGCCGCCCTTTGAATAATTTGATATTAGTACTCTGGTTTAATAGATAAACTATTGAGCGGTTAATCTTTTATTAAAAATTTCAAAAAAAATTAATAAAAACAAGTTCGTCAAATCAGCTGTTCACAAAAGTTTAGATGTTTGCTAAAATTGATTTTATGATTTTTGTCCAGTGTGCACTGGATTGGTTGAAAAACTCCGCCGAAATTCTCCCGAGTCTCCGACCAGGACCGCCGATCATTTTTTCTTTCAAGATCAATAATTTTTATTTTGGGGACCTTAATTTTGACCGCTTTTTTCCAAAGGACCGCTGCTACGGGCCTCCTGGCCCAAAAGCCATTGCCGCCCTGGGGCTTAAGTCGAAACAGTTTTTGGTTTAGTTTTCCAAAGCAGAGAGTAGAAAGGCGCTTTAAATGGTGGCAAGCAATCATTTAGAAGAACTTCGGCGGGACGTCCTGCGACGGGTGGCCAGAGCCTTTTTGCTTGATGAAAATCCCGGAGAGACCGTTTCCAAGATTCCCTTTATCCTTCGACCCAAAAATGCTGAATCGGACCGCTGCTGCACTTACAAGGACCGGGCCATCCTTCGCTACCGCTGTATGGCGGCCATGGGTTTTTTGCTGGAAGATGACCCCGATGATTCGGCTCCATTAACCGATTATGCCGCCCTCGCCTGGCAGCGGAAAAACTCCTTAGCTTCCTTCGTCATCTCGGCCTGCGACGTGGCTTGTCACGGCTGCGTCAAGGCCCGTTATTTTGTCACCAATATTTGCCAGGGCTGCGTGGCCCATCCTTGCCTGGGCGCCTGCCGTTTCGGAGCCATTGACCTCATCAACGGCCGTTCCGAGATTGATGTCGCCAAATGCCGCAACTGCGGCAAATGCTTGGAATGCTGCCCTTACCAGGCCATCGTTAAGTTAACGGTCCCTTGCGAGAAATCATGCCCAGTTGGAGCCATAATTAAAAGTGCCCAAGGCCGGGCTGAAATCGACTTTGACAAGTGTATCAGCTGCGGCCGCTGCATGCGTTCCTGCCCCTTTGGGGCGGTGCTGGAACGCAGCCAGCTCGTTGACCTTATCCGCCTTTTCAAAGACGGCCAGAACGTTACCGCCATGGTGGCCCCGGCCATTGCCGGCCAATTTCCCGTGTCCTTGGAAAAAATCTTCGGCGGCCTTAAAAAACTTGGCTTTGCCCAGGTCATGGAAGTGGCCACCGGGGCCGACGTTACCAGCCAGCATGAGTCGGAGGAATTTATTGAACGGATGGAGCGCAGCGATCGCTTTATGACCACCTCCTGCTGCCCAGGCTACATCCAAGCCTCCAAAAAACATATACCTGAGATTAAGCCTTTTATTTCCGAGACCCGAACGCCCATGCACTATACGGCTGTCCTGGCCGACCAAGAAAATCCCGGCACCAAAACTGTCTTCATCGGCCCGTGTGTCGCCAAACGAATTGAAGGCATGGAAGATTCAGCGGTGGATTTGGTGCTGACCTTTGAGGAACTCGGCGCTCTATTTGAAGCCGCCGGCATCAACCTAGCCGAAGTCCCCCCGACCGACCTCGGGGCCGGGGCGTCCAAAGAAGCCCGGCGTTACGCCGTGTCAGGCGGGGTTGCGGCGGCGGTTTTGGCCGGGGTCAACGGCCGGGTCAGTTTAAATCCAATCCCGATCAGCGGACTTTCGCTCAAAAATCTCCGGCAGCTTTCGTCTTTCGCTAAACAAACCTGCCCCGGGAATCTAGTGGAAGTCATGGCCTGTGAAGGCGGCTGCGCCGGGGGCTCAGGTGTTTTGGGCGAACGCAGCAAGGTCACCAAGGCGGTGGAGGCTTTTTCCGACCAAACCGCCCCCAAACCGGTTCCATAATCTGGCCAAAGACTGGCCTTGACTCAACAGGCTCCGAATAAATCTCAGTGCCGATTTTTCAAACTCTAAAATCCTCTTTGGAGGCCGCCTGGACCAAGAAGCCCAGCTGCGGTTATCAGAAAATTGTTGTTAAAGACCAACGGATTTTGGTAACATATAATACACTATCGGACAATGATTCGATCGCCGTCCGGGTTTTGGGATAGCATGATCGGCCGACGATCGTCGCAGACCAGCTTGGAAGCCACCCATTTTTTTGGGGGAGGGAAAATCATCAAAATAACACTGCTTTGTTTAATTGGCAGGAGAAGTCTATGCAATATACCGTAACGTTCAGACATATGGAACCTTCCGAACACCTTAAGGAGTACGGACGCGACAAATTGTCGAGATTGGAAAAATATTTAGACTCGGTCCTGGATGCCGACGTCACTTTCTCCATCGAAAAGTTCCGGCACAAGACCGAGGTGGTATTGTTATCCGACGGCCTTAAAATCAAGGCTGAAGAAGAAACCGAAGACATGTATTCTTCCCTGGACTTGGTGCTCGACAAGCTCGAAAGGCAGATCAAACGCCACCGGGAAAAACTCAAGGGCCACGGCAAAGGCCAAGCGGTCACTAAGAAAGCTTCCGGCGGAAACGGCCAGGCGTCCACCAAGAAAGCCTCCGGCGGAAACGGCCAGGCTGCCAAATCGAAGAACGACGGATCTGAAAATGACGCAGTGATTGCCGATCGGACTCGCGATCTGACTTTGAACCGCATGGGCTTGGATGAGGCCGCCGAAATTTTGGCTCATTCGAAAACTCCTTTTGTGGTCTTTCTCGACAATCAAGACGGTGGGCTGCGTCTGTTGCACCAGCAGCAGAGCGGCACTTTGGAGTTGCTCAGGCTCCACGCCTGAGCAGACCAGGGGATTCCGGCGGCCTCCCTCCCTCCCCTGGACCCCCTAAACTCCCTTAGCTACTGTTAGGTTCCCCACTGGTTTTTTAAAAGACGGCGCGCCGATTATCCCGACCGGTGCGCCGCTCTGATTTTAAGGCGGTTATTTATACTTTTGTTGTATACTTTTTGATTTACTTAATTTCAAACGTTCCAACGGTACGTTTGAAATTCTTTGCTTATTGACTTATGCTCTGACTGTTGTTTTTAAATTGATTGTTATCCACGATTGGAGCGGTCTCCCTGATGGATACCAATATTTCCGGCTGATCTTGGCCGATCATTGAGAACTAACGAGCTGGGTCCCATGGATATTTTTAAATACTTCAACCAAGAATCCGTTTGGCTTGATATCAAGGTTGGCAGCAAAACCGAGGCCATTGACGAGATGTGCGGGTTTGCCGCCCGGGCGCTGGGCCTGGAAAAAGCCCTGCTCCTTGAGGTGGTCGTGGAACGTGAGAACCTGGGGTCAACATCCGTCGGCGGCGGAGTGGCCATACCACACGGCAAAACCGACTTGGTCGACGAGGTTTTTCTTTTCTTGGCCCGGACCGCTCCCGGCTGGGAACTAACCGACTGTGACAGTCCCGACGGCCGCCCAGTTCGTCTCCTGGCCCTGCTTTTGATCCCGGACAAACCTGACCAAGACCATTTGCGGGCCCTGGCTGCTTTGGGCCGGCTTTGGCGTACGCCCCAAAACATAAACCTAATGCTGGAAGCCAAAGACGCCAAGTCATTTTTGGAAACCCTTTCTATCATCCCCGGCCTCCAGGCGCCGGCCCAGTGAGCCTTCTAAGAAGCCATGTCCGAAATCAATAAAATCGGCCTCATCGTTGTAGTTACCGGCCTGTCAGGCTCCGGCAAGTCATCAGCCCTTAAATCTTTGGAGGATAACGGTTTTTTAGCCATTGATAACCTCCCGGTTCAGCTTTTGGCCAAGTTTTTGGCTATCCGCAAAGAAAGCGGCGACTTTATCCGTATTGCCGTAGGTATGGATGCCAGGGAAACTGAACTGATGGCTCATTACGAGGACGCCTTCACCCAATCGCGTGAAATGGGCTACGAACTCCGGCTCCTGTTTTTGGAGGCTAACGACCAAGTCCTGGTCAAACGTTTTTCGGAAACCAGACGGCCCCACCCCTTAGCCCCCGATGGCGGGCTGACTGCCGCCATCAACGAAGAACGCCAACGCTTGGCTCCCTTAAGGGAAATCGCCGATCTGATTATCGACACTTCCAAAATCAAGGCCCCGACCCTCAGGGAAATGGTCCTGGAGCGCTTTGTCCAGGCTCAAAACCGACGCAATCTGGCCGTCGAAGTCCTGTCCTTCGGCTTTAAAAACGGCCTGCCTCCGGAAGCCGATCTAATGCTGGACGTCCGCTTTTTGCCCAACCCATTTTACATCGAAAAACTCCGTTCCCTTGACGGCCGCGACGAGCGGGTCAGCGACTATGTCCTGTCATTTAAGGAAACGGCTGATTTTTTGGAAAAACTGCTGGATCTTTTATTTTTTCTGCTGCCGCTTTACCAAAGGGAGGGCAAATCCTACTTGACCATCGCCGTAGGCTGTACCGGGGGACAACACCGAAGCGTGGCCATCGCCTGCTACCTCTGGGATCGGCTCAAAGACAGTTTTCCCGGCAGCCTTATGCTGCGGCACCGCGACATCGTCTAAGCGGCCGGGGACGCCCCTAAAAATAGACAAATCAAGATTTTTATACACGACCGGTTGCCAAACCGGTCCATTTTTTTATTGAGGCCTCACTTTGGCGGCCTAATCGGTGAGGGAATTTGCTAAGTCCCCATTGATAAGCCCACAATAATCCACAGCCAGCCAGATTTTTTGAGACATTTTTTTATATATCCAATCGCGCTTTTTTTTTAGACTGTTTTCTTAAAACTCTAAGACCATCTTTTTTTGGCCTGATTTTCCCAATTTACCTGGAAATTGTCAAACTTAGACTCGGTCATCCATAACCCGGCCGCCGCCCGATGTTTAGAAAGTTTAGACCAAAACTTGACACTTCCCACCCTTTAGTATACTTTTAAACTAAAGTAATGTCGCCAAATTTAGGCGCAAATTGATAACCGGCTCAACAACTCCGAAAGAAGTCAGAGGTCATCTTGATAGGCTTAGTCATCGTTACACACGGCCAATTGGGAGCTGAACTTTACAATACCGCCAAACTTATAGTTGGGGAAAGAGAAACTACTGCCGGCGAGGGCGAAAGATGCCAGTCGGTAGCCATTGAGATGAACCTCGACCCCGACTATTTGCGGGCCCTCATCGCCAAGGCTGTTAAAAACCAAGACCGTGGTCAGGGCGTTTTAATCCTGACTGACATGTTTGGCGGGACTCCCTCCAACATCAGTCTTTCTTTTTTGGAAGAAGATCAGGTGGAGGTAGTGACCGGGGTCAGTCTGCCGATGCTGCTGCGGGTCTTTCAGCTCCGAGAAAAACCGGCCATGACCCTGGCCGAACTGGCCAATGACACCATGGAGTATTCCCGAAAAGCCATCATCATTGCTGGCAAACTCCTAGGGCAGAGACCGAAATGACCGGGATTGCTCTAATCGCAGATTGTCCAGCCAAAGGGACCGCCGCCTTGGACGCCGACCCGGCGATTGGTGAGAAATAACCATGCCGGTGACCTGGGCCAGGATAGATCAAAAACTTATCCACGGACAGGTAACCGCCGCCTGGGTTCCTTATCTGCGTATCGGTGAGATAGTTGTCATCGACGACTGCGTCGTCGGTGATGACATGACCCAGGCGATTTTAGCCTCCGGAGTGCCCGCCAAGGTTAGGACTGCTTTTATCACCGCTGTTGAAGCCGCTGTTTTTCTGGCCGGACGGCCTGATCAAAACGTCCGGCGCATGCTGATTTTTCGTGATGTAGTCACAGTCAAGGCAGCCTTGGACTTTGGCCTGGTTTTGGACAGCCTCAACCTTGGCAATCTTGTTTATCGCCCTAGCTGCCAGAGTCAAAAGCTCAGCAACTGCTTCCATGTCAACCATCGGGACCTGATAATTCTGGAAGAGCTAAAGGCGGCCGGCCTCAGAGTTTTCCTCCAGTCGGTCCCAGGCGATCTGCCCAAACCTTTTGCCCCCCCCTTTAAGCCTGACTTACCGGACGGCGAGGCTTAAATGGAGCCAGAATTCTGGCTGGCGCTTCTTTTGGCAGCGCTGATTAACCTCGACCGGCAGGCCTTGGGACAAATTGGCTTGTCCAGACCGGTCGCCACCGGCGCTTTGATGGGGCTGCTTTTGGACCAAGCTCTGGCCGGGTTGACCTTGGGGCTGTGGACTGAGCTTTTGTGGCTGACCAAGCCCCCTCTTGGCGGGGCCATGCCGCCTAACGGCGGGCTGGCCGTATCGGCAGCTCTTTTGGGGTTCCAATTACTCGGACGCCCGCTGCCCTCGGAAAAAAATATTGCCGGCTACGTTTTTCTTTTGATTGCCGTAATCCCTATGGCTCACCTGATGGCTGGGATTGAGGTCGCCTCCCGACGCAACGGCGAAAAATTGACCTTGAAACTCAAGCAGGCTTTAGCCGCCGGTCTTTCCCCGGATGCCCTTTCCTTTCAGCTGCGAGGGCTAGGTTACGTTTGGCTGCTTGGTCTGCTATTTGTGAGTATAGGCTCTTTGGTGATGGCGGCTTGGCTTAAACTAGGACTGACTTTACTGCCGGAATCCTTTTGGACCTTACTTTATCAATTCGGTCCCCTGACCCCGTTAATAGGTGTAGCCACCATGACCAACCGCTTTGACCGGTCTCACCTGATCCTTTTTTTTCTGACCCTGGCCGTTTCTCTGGCCGTTTTATGGTCGACGGCTTGGTTTTAAGAGCTTTAACCACGATTTTAGCTGCCGGCGTGTTATCGTCATGATGTGGTCTTTGATTGAAGCTTTGATTGATACCGACGGGCCTTGAGGGCCAAAGCGTTAGCTGGCCCGGTTAGATGTAACCGATTTGCTGATTTTTATTTTTTTACTCAAATCAATCTAATACGGACCGATTTCATCTGATTTTAAATTAACTCCTTGACCAAAGGCGGCAACGTTTTTGGTCAGGCCCTTTTGGTGAGGCTAGTTACGAAAAAAAAGCCCATTAAAAATTTAACATCAGGCGCCGGCCTTGAGCCCAAGGGCCCCAACCCGATTTTGCCGAATCCGCCGATAGCGGTTAATATATTTAGCCTCGGGGACCGTCCGTTCGGGCCAGACCAGATAACCAAAACTCACCCAGCCGGTGATCACTCTTGGACTCTTCAAGGTCAGAAAAGTCAGCTTTTGAGGAAAATTACTGAGCCCGAAAGTTTTACTTCTCCGACTTTGGAAGCCAGAGGACTTAAATTCCGCCGTCTGGTTGTTCAGGATGTCAGCCGTACCTTGGCCCTCGAAAGGCTGTGTTACAAAAACGCCTGGACCGCCGATAACTTTATTGGCGAACTTGACTCAACAATCGGCTTCAATTTTGGGATCTTTTATGACCATACTCTTTTGGCCATGGCCATCACCTGGCTGATCGATCCGGAAAGCCACCTTCTTAACCTGGCTGTCCACCCCCAAGTCCGGCGTCAAGGCCTTGGCCGGGAGTTGTTAACGACTACGGCCCAATGCGCTAAGAGTCTGGGAGCGACTGTCATGCACCTGGAGGTTGCGGTTGGCAACCGAGCGGCCCAGACTCTTTACAAAAATATGGGCTTTAAAACCGTTGGCTTTCGGAACAACTATTACCAAGAAGGGGGCGACGCCATTTTGATGAATTTAAATCTGAACAACCTGCTCAGGTCCACCCCCAAACCCGGAACGTTGTAATCATGCCTGAAACCTTCCTGGTAGTCGATGACGAAAAAGACATCCGGCTCACCTTAGGCGGACTGCTGGCCGACGAGGGGTATCTGGTCAGCTTTGCCTCTTCCGGGCCGGAAGCCCTTGAAAGACTTGAAGAATCAGCTCCAGACGTGGTCATCCTCGATCTGTGGATGTGCGGTTCCGAACAAGGCTTTGAGGTTTTGGACCGCATCCGCGAAGAATCACCCCACGTCCCGGTGGTGGTTATAAGCGGCCACGGTAACGTTGAGACAGCGGTCAAGGCCGTCAAAAATGGTGCTTACGACTTTATCGAAAAACCTATTTCAGTGGAAAAACTTCTCCTGACCGTTCAGAGAGCTTTGAGCTTTAAACGCCTGAACACCGAAAATCTGATCCTCAAAAACAAAAGCGGCACCCCCCGCCTAATCGTCGGCCGAAGCCAGGCCATGAGAGATCTGATGAAAACTGTGGAGATGGTGGCCCGGACCCCAGCCTCAGTCCTCATCAAAGGTGAAAACGGTGTCGGTAAAGAGCTGATCGCCCATACTATTCATCAGAAGAGTCAACGCTCAGATAGACCGATGATTGAGCTCAACTGCGCCGCCATCCCGGAAGAGCTGGTGGAAAGCGAGCTTTTCGGTCACGAAAAAGGGGCCTTCACTGGGGCCGACCGCCGCCGTCAAGGCCGTTTCGACATGGCCAACCATTCGACCCTGTTTTTAGATGAAATCGGCGACATGAGCCTCAAAACTCAGGCCAAAATCCTGAGGATCCTCCAGGAACAAAAATTTGAGAGGGTCGGGGGCACCAAGACTGTCATGGTCGACGTCCGGATTATCGCCGCCAGCAACAAGGACCTTGAAGATGAACTAAAAGAAGGCCGGTTCCGAGCCGATCTTTATTACCGTTTAAACGTTGTTCCCTTGGTGGTGCCGCCGCTGCGGGAACGCTTGGACGACATTGATGATCTAGCTGCTAAATTTCTGACCGACTGCCTGACCGCCAACAACATCGGCCAAAAAAGCCTCAGCCCAACCTTTTTGGCCTCCCTCAAGCGCCGACCCTGGCCGGGGAATGTCAGAGAACTTAAGAACACTATTGAACGCCTAACCATCACGACCTCGACTTCAATCATCGACAGCGATCCCATGGCCCCAAACTCCGAGGACGAAACCGGCTCCAACGGTTTGGGCCTGCCGGATGAGACTACTTTAATGAAACTGCCCTACCGTGATGCCAGAGCCGAATTCGAACGATGGTATTTTTTATTCCAGCTCAAAGCCCACGGCTACAACATTACCCAGACCGCAGAGGCGGTTATATTGGACCGCACCAGCCTCCACAAAAAACTTAAAGCCTTGGGGTTTAAGGATTGGGTCGAAGGTTTATCGTGAAAAATCCCTTTGATTACCTGCAAGATGTCTACCGCAGGCTTGAGGAATCGGGCTTAACCAATTGGCCTCTCTTGGCAGCTGCTTTAAGCTACTACTCGGCCTTGGCCGTAGTCCCCATTTTGGCCATCTGTTTTGCCCTGGCTAAAAGCATGGGCATGGAAGAAGCCCTCTGGCAGGCTCTTTCGGAGAATTTCGGCGGTCAAGAGGCCATCTTGACAACCATTACCAAGTTTGCCGAAAACCTGATCCGCAATTTTTCCGGCAGCCTTTTGGTCTTTACCGCTCTGGCCTTTATATTCTGGTCAGTCCACGGGCTACTGTGGCAGCTCGAAGTTAACTTTTCTAAAATCTTCGGTTATTTCTCTAATCGCACCGCCCTGCACCGAGCCACCGACTACCTGACCATCATGATGGTCATCCCTTTTTTTCTGGTCTCCGCCGGTAGCATCAACTTATTTCTGGCTTCCTTTGATATTTCTGGAGTGCTTCCCTTCGCCGCCTTGGAAATCAAGCCTTTTCACGCCATAACCATAATCGTCTTTCCAGTCATCATCTGGTCACTGGTTTTGACTTGGACCTACGCTTATTTCAGCCGCGGAGTCATCCGCTGGCCGGAACGGCTCATCGGCGGCTTTATTGCTGGACTGATATTTCAAATTTTTCAAAAATTCTACCTCAAAATAATCATCTCCATAACCAGTTATAATGCTATTTATGGAAGCTTTGCCGTAGTCCCGCTGTTTATGGTCTGGCTCTATATCAGCTGGCTGATCGTTATCTTTGGCGGGGAATTCACCCGCCGTCTGGCCGATTATTTCTTGACAGGCCTGAGGTTTTCGGCCATCCTGACCCCGGTCAGCTGGGGCGAACTTAAAGAATTGTGTGCCAATATTATGGAAAAGGTGATTTCAGCCTACGAAGACCCAGAAACACCCAAGCCCTCCAGTATTTTGACTTTGGCCAGATCGCTCCAAAAACCCCTGCCCCACCTTGGCCGGGCCATCAACTTCCTCCAGAGTGCGGGGTTAGTCACCAGGGTCGCCTCTACTAACTCTGAAGACTACGGGCCGTGTTTTCTGCCCGGGGCGCCCTCGGCCTGTCTGACCCGGGAAAAAATTTTCCACGCGCTGGAGAAACTGATCCCCCCGAACTGATAAAAAAAATCCAACTCTTAATCCCTCTTTTTTTCCCGTTGAATTTGATTACCTCAATTTTACGGCCTTAAACCTTCTTCTTCTCTGGCGAGCTATAAAACCCGTGCTTAAAAAAGAAAACCTTGGCGTCCCATATTATGTTTTTTCCCTCCTTGAGCGTCACCCCTCGCTCAGACATGCGGTTCTGACCAGACATGGCCCAGACGGCTCAGACTGGACTTTCTCCCATACTCCAGATTCTGACCTGCCAACCGTCCTCCAAAACCGCCGCCGGGCCGAGGCGGCCCTGGGTCTGCCGCCGGCAGCCTGGATCAAAATGACCCACGGAGACCGCTGTCTGGTTCTGGACCCTGATTCCGACTATGCCTCAGACTCCATGGTCGAAGCCCAAAGTGACTTTGATGCCATCATCGGCTTTCCCGGGCAAAGTCTGACTGTCCGCTTGGCTGACTGTCAGGGCGCCATCTTATTTGACCCTGTCAGCCGGCTCCTGGCCATGGTCCATAGCGGCTGGCGCAGTTCGGTCAAAAATATCCTGGGCCAGACGGTAAACCTCATGAAAAACGATTTTGGAATCAAACCCGAAAACATTTTGGCCGCCTTTGCCCCTTCCCTGGGACCGTGCTGTGCTGAATTTATAAACTTTAAAACCGAGCTTCCAGCTAGTTTCACCCAATTTTTGACCAATAAACCTTTTCATTTTGATTTTCCGGCCATCAGCCGCCAACAGCTCTTAGAAGTAGGTCTTGATCCCGAGCACATTGAATTTTCCAATATCTGCACCAAATGCTCACCGGAATTTTACAGTTACCGCCGAGGCGACTCTGGCCGCTTTGCCATTTTAGCCGGGGTTATCCGATGACTGGATCTTTTAAATACCTGCCGAGTGCTGCCGGCGCCCCAAGCCCCTCAGAGCCGGCCGAGACTAACGGTTGGTCCCCTGCCGGACAGAGCTTTGTCCTTTCAACTCCAACTCAAATCATTGAGACTTTGGTCGCTGACAATGCTATTTTAAGCAGCGATACCTTTCTTTTAACCCTCGGCACCGCCCCCGATCAGGCAGCCCCGAAAGGTCTGTTAGATTTTCCGGCTTTAGGCCGCTTTGCCCGCTTACGGGCCTGGCCTGAACCTGGAGGCGGCTCCATTGCACTTTTGGACCGGCCCTTTTCCGTCCACAGGGTTACTGCCGCCGGCCCGCAGTTTTTAATCCGGGCCGTGGGGCCAGCTACCGAACTGCTAAAGGCCCTGCCCGTTGGCAGCCCGGTCCGGCTCCTGGGTCCTTTGGGCCGGGGCCTTGATGCGGCCTGTCCTGATTTTATCCAAAAATCCTGGTACCTGGTGGCCGGAGGAGCCGGCCTGGGCCCGATGGCCTCCCTGGTCGATACTTTGGGCTCTAAGGCTCGTCTGTTTTACGGGGAAAGAACGGCCGGAAATCAGGTCTCCCAGTGGTGGCTCAACTCCTGGGCCGGTGATTATGCGGCCTCCTGCGATGATGGTACTGGTTATGGGGCCAAGGGTCCTATAACCCTGCCCTTAGCTGAGGCCCTCCAAGACAGCCCTCGCCCCATCTTTGCTTGCGGCCCCCTGCCCATGCTCAAAGCCATCGCCAAGCTGGCCAAATCTTATGGAGTTGAGTTTTTTGCCGGGGCCGAAACCCGCATGGCTTGCGGCTTGGGGGTGTGCATGTCTTGTTCGGTGGCCGGTATTGACGGACAACGCCTGCGGCTTTGCCTGGACGGACCGGTTATCGACGCCCACCGCCTGGATTGGGAGGTGATGGTGTGACGGTCAGTCCCCAAAATGAAGATCAACCTGATCTTCAAGTCAGAATCGGACCATTGGTCCTGAAAAATCCTGTCATCGCCGCTTCCGGCACTTTCGGCTACGGATTGGAACTTAAAGACTTTTGTCCTCCCGACCGCCTGGGCGCAGTTATCGTCAAAGGTTTGAGCCGGACCCCCTGGCCGGGCAACTCCGGCCACCGGATTGTTGAAGCCGGCGGAGGGCTGATTAACTCCATCGGCCTTGAGAATATGGGAACCGAAGCTTTTGTCAGAAAAGCTCTTCCCAAACTTAAAGCCGCCGGAGCCACGGTTGGTGCCAACATTATCGGTCACTCGGTGGAAGAATACCTAAAGGCAGCCGAGTATTTAGCGGCAGCTGACATTGATTTTTTGGAGCTTAACGTCAGCTGTCCCAATTTGTCCAGCCCGGGCGGCCTCAGTTTCGGCTCCGATCCCGACCTAGCCGCTCGGTTAACCGAGCAAGCAGTCAAGTACGCTGGTCCAGTGCCGGTTATAGTCAAACTCCCGCCCATGGTCACCGACATCGCTTTACTGGCCAAAAGAGTCGAAATGGCCGGAGCTGCGGGCATTTCACTTATCAATACCATCCCGGCCATGAGCGTGGATTTAAAAACCAGGCGCCCGATCCTGGGCCACGTTACCGGAGGGCTCTCTGGCCCGCCAATAAAACCGGTAGCCCTGAGGCTGGTCATGATTTGTGCCCGATCGGTAAAAATCCCGGTCATCGGCATCGGCGGAATTTTTACGGCCCAGGATGCTTTAGAATTTATGCTAGTCGGGGCCGCAGCCGTGCAAATGGGAACGGCCGTTCTGACTGATCCAACTTCCCCCCTCAGGGTTATCAAGGGTCTTTCGGCCTGGCTGAAAGCCGAAAATATGACCTCCTTGGGCCAATTGATCGGCAAGCTTCAAACCGGGCCGCCTCCGTTAGCCCCCAAGGATAACTTGGGTTAAATCCGCTTCCATTTCCAGCGACGGCTGTTTTGGCCACGGCCGAGGATACTAAAAAAACTAATTGCATCTTCACCAAAGCCAGTAGCCAAAGATCACCCCTAAAGGCAGGCTGCTTGGTCACTGATTATTTCATAGCGGCCATACCTTTGGAAGGCTTGTGAGAGGCGTCTATTGTTGAAACCAGCAACAGTGTGGACCAGGAAGCATTTCATAAAGGAACTGCTGAAGGAATTACTCAATGACAAGCAACTTAAGGCTAAAAATTAATTCTAATAATAGATACCTTATTTTCACTTGGCCTGGCCTCGCTAAATAAACTTTTTCTCCTGAAAAAACACTCCCTTGGGCTCAAAAATTTAAAATCCACTGTCTTGCAAAACATGGCGGCTTAACGCTGTTGAGGCGGAGTTAAGCATTTTGACAGCTCAAAGATTGACGCATCTGACGGCTGATTTTGAGGCCATGACAGGCCAAGTAAAAGCCCGGCTGCGAGATTATTGGGACGACAAGGCGGAACAAAATATGGGGCCAATCCAGCCTTTTTGACTGCTTTTTTCTCTTGAATTTTTATAAACTTTGCCTTATAATATCAAATAATCAGAGCTTTCAAAAAGACAGCCGGCAAGGCTGGTTAATCCCAAGTCGGTAATGTTCGCTGTACAATACTCGGTCTCAAAGCCCTATTAGGATAACATCTTGATAGGCTTTTATTTTTGGCAGTCCCTCAGGCCATAACCCCCTACCCCACTCATGCACTAGGCCCTGGGGGGGATTGAACCAGCAGCTTTTGGGAAGGCCCGCTTGAATGACGGCGGCAATTGTGCCACAATTGGCGCTGTTACAGACCTTTTCCATTTGTTGCCGCCGGTTTCTGGCTCTGGTCCCTCTTGCGGGCGGAATCTGAAATCTTTTTCGCCGCTAACCTTGGGACCATGGCTGCCCGGCCGTGGCTTATGAGGCGAAGGGCCAGGAACCGCCAAAATGAGAATCTGGCCTTTAGAGTTAATCAACATGGCCATGGGACGCCAAAACAAGTCTGACGGTATTCCGGTCCAAAATTGACCGACAGGCCGATATACATCAATCAACATTCGAAAGACATTACCCTGGCGGCAAAAAATGTCCCTCATCAAGTGAGGCACATGGTTCCCAAGGCCAGGGCGTCCGGCCAATGGAAGCTAAAAAAATTAATTCACAATTTCACCATCTTTGGCCGTCAGAAGACGGCTATATCCTTTAAAAAAAAATTCTACCCAGATTCCTTCCCAGATTAAAAAAAGTCACACCGCGACCTAAATTAACCTCTATTTTGACTGATTAACTGCTCCATGGCCCTTTTTTAGGCCGCAGCCGTTGAGGGGAACCTCCGGTTCTTGAGCATCGGGGGTTTTCACCTCAGGTGACATATGCCCAAATTAACCATCTCCGACATAGCCAAACTGGCCAACGTTTCAACTGCGACCGTCTCAAGGGTAATCCAAAACTCCAAGCTGGTCAGGCCCGACACAAAGAACAGGGTCTTGTCGACCATCGACAAGTACGGCTACGTATACAATGCGCTGGCCGGCAATCTCTCCAAGCGCAAATCATCGGTCCTGGGGGTTTTCGTCCCCACGGTGGAGTCAGCCAAGCTCTCGGAGACCATTTTCTCCCTCCAGGAGATGGTCCAGTCCTTCGGACACCCCATCATCGTCAACAACACCAGTTTCAACCCCTCCCTTGAGAGAGCCCAGCTGCGTATGGCTAGAGAACACTCCCTTTCCGGAGTCTTCTTTATCGGCTATATGACCGAAAACATTCCCTACATTGACGAACTTATCCAGGAGGGCATCCCGGCCATTTTCCTTTGGGATATTTTGCCAGACACCTCCTACAACTTTGTTGGATTTGACAATGAGCGGGCCACCTACATGATGACCGAGTATCTCATTAGCCTCGGCCACCGCCGCATCGCCTTTGTAGGGGCCATGCAGTCCCAGGTCGAGCGTGTCAGCAAGCGCCTCAACGGCTATATCAGCTGCATGAGGGACCATAAAATTCCCACCACTGGGGACTTAATCATGGAGGCCAAACCCACCCTGGCCAACGGCCGACTGCTCATGGAGAGGTATCTGGATTCCTTTAAGGGACGTAAACTCCCCACAGCCGTTTTCTTTGCCAGCGACATGTTGGCCCTGGGGGCCATAACTGCCTGCCGCGACCGGGGCCTAGACGTCCCTGGGGATATATCCATAGCCGGTTTTGACAACATTGAGTATGCTTCCTATATCTTCCCCCCCCTGACAACTGTCTATGTGCCCAGCCGCGAGATGGGGCAGGTGGCGGGCGAGTTCCTGATGGATCTGCTCGAAGGTGGAGCCGGTAAACCCCATCAGAGATGTCTTGAGACACGCCTTTTAGTCCGCGGCACTTGCGGGCCGCCTCCAAGGCACCGCCAGCCCTCCTAAAGGGGCCCATCGACAAATCCCGCCTGCCCCCCAGCTGGTGTCGCCGCAGGTCAGCCTCTGGACGCTAGTTGACAACCCCCCAAAGTCCAGATTGGTGGTATGGGCCTCATGCTTAGATAAACGCCGTAGTTTCGGGTCATCGCCCCTCCAATCCTCATCATCGTCTTAACCTCATTGGCCAAAAAAATTACTACAAATACTCAACCCTCTTTGTCGGACAATCACGGGCTTGAACTGGAAAAAAACCTGCCAGGACCGTGGTGGTAACACAGGCCCCTTAATAAACCCCGGTACCAATCACGTTCTGGCAGGCTTTTCCATTGTCGGCACTGCGGGCTTAACGTGCTCTCTGAACCGGTGGCGTCTGGACAGGGCTGGAAACGGGGCCAAAAGAAACTTAAAAAAACTAAGACTTGGAAGCAAAGCCACCGGTCAACGCTCGCCGAAGGCCAAAATTTCCCAATTTTTTGTCAAATTCTAAGGCTGAGAAAAACATCTGGTTTGACCTTAAAAAAATACTTGACAGGCGAATTGAGTTTTGCTAGTTTAAAAAAACGAAAAAAAATAAAGTTACATACCTTAATGTAACCGGTTACCTGTCAGGTATTTTTTGACACCTAATCCCCTTTTGGCTGGTCATCAACTACGCCAAACTGATTGTCCATCTCGCTGAAGGCTGCGCATCTGGTGTTATGGGTATGTGAGGGGCATGGAAAAAACGTTAAAGCCAGTTACCGGTAACGGCCTCACTGGCGGTTGCAATTTCCTCTATTATTTTTGATAAAATCTAAGCTTGAAAGAAACAACAAGCTTGGTCGGGGGAAAAAAACCGGTCATCTAATAAAAATTTTTTGACAATGTAACCGATTACCTTGAGTGGATACTTCAGTTTTTTGGAGGGGACCACGGCCAGCCAAATACCTTCCTAGCGGCTGTGAGTGCTGGAGACTAATTGGGAAATGCTGTTTCCGATGATGGCTGCACCGACTAGATATATTTCTAAATATTTTTTCGCTTGCCTCAAGCCTTGGAAGAACGGACTGGTTTGAGCCTTAAAAATCATTGACGTAGCAAATCTAGTTTTACGTTTTATTTTTAAAGAAAAAAACTGCGATATCTAAATTAAAGCAATCAAATTTTTATTAAATTTTATTTTTATCGGCAAAAGATAAATAATTTTTTTAATATAACTTCCTCAAGAAATAGATTTTGGCACATTATTAGTCCTTGTAACAAGACAATGTGGCGCCATTTTTTCTCTAGGAAAAATGTAACCGATTACATTTTAAATGGGGCCTGTCCCGTCGTGACCACGGCCAGACCGGGGAGTCCAACGTCGAGGGCCCTGACCATCAAAAAAGCATGAAGGAGTCGATGATGACAATTAAGGTTGCGGTAGCTGGTTACGGAGTCATTGGCCAGAGATTGGCCGATGGGGTGGCCCTGCAAAAGGACATGGAGCTCATAGGTGTTGCCGACGTGGCTCCGACCCTGGCAGTGCGGGCCCTCAAAGAGAAAGGCATGCCCTACAAGCTTTTTTCGGCGACAGCCGACGGTAAGGCCAAACTTGAGGCGGCCGGGATACCCGTCTCGGGCGGTTTCGAAGATCTGGTTGGTCAAGTGGACATCGTTTTGGACTCTTCCCCCGGCGGCATCGGAGCGGCCAACAAGGAGATTTATAAAAAGCTTGGTAAGAAAGCGGTCTTCCAGGGCGGCGAGAAGAACTCGGTCGCCGACGTCTTCTTTCACGGTTACGCCAATTACGAAAAGGGCTTGGGCGCCGACTTCCTCAAACTCACCAGCTGCAACACCACCGGCCTCATCCGGACCGTGGATCACCTCGACAGAGCTGTGGGGATCGAAAAGGTGGCCATAACCATTATCAGGCGGGTGGCCGACCCCGGTGATTACCACCGTGGTCTGACCAACGCCCTTCAAGTCGACAAGGCCCCGAGCCACCAGGCTGAAGACCTGATGACGGTCATGCCCCATGTGGAAGCCACGGGAATCCTGGTTCACACGCCGGTTACCCATGGCCACATCATCACTGTTTTGGCCACCCCCAAAAAGGACATAAGCATTGATGAAACCATTGCCCTCTTCAAAAAGCACCCCCGGGTCAGGGTTGTCAGCTTGGCCGAAGGTTTTCTAGGTAACGCCTCTCTTTTCAGGTATGCCCGGGATTTGGGCAATCCCAGAGGGGATATGTACGAGGTGGCCCTCTGGACCGACACGGTGGTCAAATCTGGCCGGGACATAATGTACGCCATCAACATCCCCCAAGAGTCGGTGACCATACCTGAGACCATTGACGCCATCAGGGCCGCCCTCAAGACTCAGCCCGACCGTGAGAGCGCTACCGCTGCCACTAACAGTTACCTGGGCCTGGGCAAATGGCTCTAAAAAGCCTTTTTCCAGACCCCAACCAGGGGCGGCTCACCACCGCCCCGGCCTTAAAGCCTCAACAGGCGTAAGAGATCCCATGAGCGAGCTAAAGATAAACAACCTCGATGACATCGAGCTGGCTGGCAAGACCGTTCTGACCCGCCTGGACATAAATTCGCCCATTGATTCGGGCACCAGACGAATCAAAAACGAAAACCGGCTCAACATGAGCTTGCCGACCCTTCGGACGCTCAAGGAGCGCCAAGCCAAGATAGTCATAATTGCCCACCAGGGCGACAGTCTCGACTATCAAAACCTCATCCCCTTGACCGAGCACGCTGAAAAACTCACATCCAAGCTGGGTTGGCCGGTAAGTCACATCGACGACCCATGTGGTCCAGCTGCCCAGGCGGCTATCCGAGCCTTGGCCCCTGGAGAGGCTTTGCTTTTGGGTAATCTTCGTTATCTGGCCGAGGAGATCTCGACCTTCGAGAACTCTGTCAAACTCATCCCGGCCCAAATGGCCTCGACTTATCTGGTCCGCTCTCTGGCCAGTCTGGCTGAGGCCTACGTCAACGACGCCTTCTCCGCCGCCCATCGTTCCTCGCCTTCCATGGTGGCCTTCCAGGAGTTCCTCCCTTCAGCCGCTGGTCACTTGTTTTTCGACGAGGTCTCGGCCCTCAACAAGGTCATGCGTGGTCCACGCCGCCCTTGCGTCTTTCTTTTGGGGGGGGCAAAAATCTCCGACGCTTTCGGGATGCTGGGCGAGGTCCTGGCCAACGGGTCAGCCGACACCGTCCTTACGGCCGGGGTAACCGCCAACGTATTTCTGGCGGCCTCCGGAATTGAGCTTGGGGCAGCCAACGCCAAGTTCCTCAAGGACTTGGGCCTTGAAGGCTTCATAACCGAGGCCAAAGGTCATTTGGAGCGTCATCAAGACAAGATAGTCATGCCGATGGATTTGGCTTTCGAGTCTGGCGGCGCCAGAGTTGAAGTCCTGGTCAACCCGGCCATGGCTGCCGAGCTCTACCAGGATCTGGGCTCGCTGACCATAGCGGCATATAAGCAGACCATAGCCAAGGCCGGCACGGTCTTCGTAAATGGCCCCTCCGGCCGCTACGAGGAACCTTTGTTCAGCCTTTCCACCCGTGAATTGTGGCAGGCTTTGGCCGACTCGCCGGCCTTCACCGTCATTGGCGGAGGCGACACCGTCACCGCCGCCCAGTCCCTCATCGACACCAGCCGTCTGGACATGGTCTGTACGGCCGGCGGCGCCTTGGTCCAGTACCTGTCGGGAAAAAAGCTGCCGCTCATTGAGGCCATGCAGCGGGCTTGGCGCCCACCTCAGCTGAGGTGAGTGGGTCAAAACGTTTAACCAAAGGCGGCTGGCCAAATCCCGGCTCCTGATTGAATGCTTCCTCTTGCTTTCCAGGAGCTGGCGGCCGGCCAGGAGAAAAACCGGTTTTAACGATTAATTACGTTAGGCTCAGGGAAATCAATCCCAAGACCTCCCCGGCCAGGCTCGAAACCCACATACCCATAAGTGGTCATTTAAGGAGTTCACCATAATGACAAAGAAAGTCGCCATTATCCATACCTTCCTCTACTCGGTCGAAGATTTCAAGGTCTTGTTCAAAAAATTCCTCCCCGAGGTCGAGATGATTAACATCATCGACGACAGTCTCCTCGCTGAATCTTTGGCCAACAAAAAAAGGACCGAAGGAGTCACCCAGCGTATGGCCTTGTACGCCTTCTCTGCCCAGAGCATGGGCGTGGATGCCATCCTCAATCAGTGTTCCTCTGTGGCCGGGGCCGTGGATTTGATCCAGCCCATGCTGAAAATCCCCTACGTCAAAGTCGATCAACCCATGGCCGAGCAGGCCGTTCGCTTGGGCTCGAAAATCGCCGTCATTGCAACCGCCATCTCGACCGTGGAACCCAGCAGCCAACTGGTTGAAGCTATGGGCCGCAAGGCCGGAAAAGACGTGACCGTGGAGCGCTGTTTCTGCGAGGGGGCCTATGACGCCCTCCTTAAGACCGGTGATCAGGCCAAGCACAACGAGATCGTCATCAACACAATCAACAAGGCCGCCGAAACCAACGACGTTATCGTCTTGGCCCAGGGGTCGATGTACAAGCTGCTTCCGCTTCTCACCGACGTCAAAAAGCCCGTCCTGACCAGCCTTGAATCCGGCGTGGCCCAGCTGCGAGGCGTCTTGGGTCTTCCTCCCTTGGCGGGTTGACAGGGTCCAGAGAACCGACTGGGAGAGAACTCTGATGGTGAAAATCACCCTCAAATATGGCCATGGGACGCTTCAGGCCGCCTTAAACGATGATAACTTCGGCGGCTGGCTAATACCCAAATCCCTGGCTGCGGCCAAACCCGCTGAGGAGCTGGTCCGATCTGCGCTGGAGTTTCCCGTCGGTACCCCTAAGCTAAGCGAGCTACTCAAGCCCGGCGAGAAAGTGGCCATCGTTACCTCGGACATAACCCGGCCCTGCCCCTCGGCTGCCATATTGCCTGGGGTTCTGTCCGAAGTAGCGAGGGCCGGGGTTCCCGACTGCGATGTGGTCATTGTTCTGGCCCTGGGCATCCACCGCAGCCATTCTCCCGAGGAGGCGTCCAAACTTGTCGGCCCGGAGGTATACAAGCGTTACCGGGTAATCGATCACG
The DNA here is from genome assembly GCA_031271165.1 of Deltaproteobacteria bacterium. Classification (GTDB taxonomy): domain Bacteria; phylum Desulfobacterota; class Desulfarculia; order Adiutricales; family Adiutricaceae; genus JAISWF01. The sequence continues at coordinate 20,513 of JAISWF010000121.1, read as the reverse complement.
ACCCCTGCAGGTGCCGCCTCCTGGGGACGACCAGCCGGGGCACTCCCATCGACGTTTTCGAGGAGGTGGCCAACGCTGACCGCCGGATCGCCCTCGGAAACGTCGAATACCATTATTTTGCAGGCTACAGCGGAGGAGTCAAGGCCATCCTGCCCGGCGTCTCCAGCCACCAGGCCATCCGCAATAACCATTCCATGATGGTCCTGCCGAATGCGAGGGCCGGGGTGTTAGACGGCAATCCTGTCCGGGAGGACCTGGAGGAACTAACGAATCATCTTTCTTTGGACTTCATCGTCAATGTCGTCTTGGGCGAGGACAAGACAATTCGGGCCGCCTTCGCCGGCCATCACCGCCTGGCCCACCGTAAGGCCTGCCAAGCCCTCGACGCTTTTTCCCAGGCGGTCGTTCCCGCTCCAGGGGCCGACGTGATTTTGGTCTCCGCCGGAGGTTTTCCCAAGGACATAAATGTCTACCAGGCCCAGAAAGCCCTCGACAACGCCGCCAAGGCCGTTCGTCCAGGAGGGGTCATCGTCTGGGTTGGGGCTTGTGAGGAGGGTTTCGGTGAGGCCGTCTTCGAAAGGTGGCTAAACGAGGCCGCCAACCCCAAGGATCTCATTGAGCGGGTCAAGGCCGATTTCGAGCTCGGCGGCCACAAGGCCGCTGCCATTGCCCTGGTCCTTCAAAGATGTGATGTTTTTTTGGTCTCCAAACTCCCAGAGGCAACAGCGGAGAAACTTTTTGTCAAACCTTTTCATGACCTTGACGGAGCCCTGAAGGCGGCCTTGGACCGTGTTGGACCCGGCGGCAAAGTCTTGGTCATGCCCTACGGGGGCTCGACTTTGCCCGAGCTGGTTCCAGCGGCCTAAGCCCCACCAGCCGGCTGATAAATTTTCTTTTTTTTATCTGGTCTAAAAACCGGCGCCTTGTTGATCAATTCAATAATCGCTGGTCCGATATACGTTTATCTTGGACGGCGAATTATTTTCACCCCGCCAAAGGAGAATTGATGTCAAACGTAGTCTCAATGCTCGATCTAAAAGGCCGCAGGGCCCTCGTCACCGGGGCGGCCAGCGGCATAGGCCTGGCTTCAGCCGAAGCCTTGGCCGGGCAGGGAGCGGATGTGGTCCTCTGCGATCTCAAAGCCGAGGCGCTGCCAGAGCTGGCCGGAAAAATTGCGGCCTATTGCAGCGTCAAGACCGCTTGGCGCCAAGTCGACATAACTGTCAAGACCAAGATTGACGAGATGGTGGAAAGCGTTCTGGCCGATGAGGGGCCCATCGACATCCTGGTCAACAGCGCCGGGGTCAACGTCCCTCAGAAGGCCGAAGAGGTGACCGAGGCGGCCTGGGATCTGGTCCAATCCGTTAACCTCAAGGGCAGCTTCTTTTGCTGCCAGGCCGTTGGCCGCTCCATGATCGCCCGCGGCTACGGCAAGATTATTAACATCTCCTCCCAAGCCGGTAGCCGGGGCCTTTTGTACAGGGCGGCTTACTGTTCCAGCAAAGGCGGACTAGATCAAATTTCCCGAGTCCTTGCCCTGGAGTGGTCCAAGTACGGTGTCCGCGTCAACTCCCTGGCCCCCACCTTCCTTCTGACCCCGCTTACGGAACCGATGTTTAAGGACCAAGCCTTCAAGGACTACGTGGACTCTAAGCTTCTTATCCCCAGGTTGGCCAAAATCGAGGATCTGACCGGGGCCATTGTCTTTTTGGCATCTGCCGCCTCCGACATGGTCACCGGCACAGTCCTCTACGTGGACGGCGGCTGGACCGCTCATTGACGATCAGCCATTGATGGATAACCCTTCTGAGGAGTGGATAAAAATGAACTTTAAAAAGGTGACGGTCTTCGGGGCCGGTACTATGGGCCATGGAATAGCTCAATGTGCTGCCATGAACGGTTTCGCAACCACTCTCGCCGACGTGGAGCGGGGTATGCTTGATCGAGGCCGCTCAATGATCGTCGCCAGTCTTGATTTGATGGTATCCATTGGCCGCCTGACCAGGTCAGCGGCTGACGCAGCCCTCTCCAAGCTGGAATTTACCACCGATGCCCAGGCCGCCGCCAAGACGTCTGACGTCGTCTTTGAGGCCGTTTTCGAGAACTTGGAACTAAAAAGGGAGCTTTTTAAAAACCTCGGAAACTGGACTAAACCCGAGGTGATTTTGGCCAGCAACACCTCGTCGTTTGACATAAGCCTTCTGGCCGAGGTCACCAAAAACCCCGAACGGGTCATCGGGGCCCATTGGTTCCATCCCCCGCAAATAACCCCGGCCGTAGAGATAATACCCACAGGCCTTACCAGCCCGGCTGTACTGGCAGACGCCTTGGAGTTGGTGGAGGCCATGGGTAAGTGTCCCACCCGCTGCTCCAATTTTCCCGGCTTTGTAGCCAACCGCATCCAATTTGCCATGGTTGCCGAGGTCATGAGGCTCATTGAGGAGGGCGTAGCCACACCCGAGGAGATAGACCGAATCGTAAAATCGTCCCTCGGTTTTCGCCTGGCCTGCTTCGGACCTTGCGAGGTAGCCGATCAAGCCGGCCTTGACGTCTACAAGTCCATCTACGAGTCCCTAAAACGTGCGACCGGGCGTGAGGCTTGGGAAACCCCGGCCGCCATCGCCAAGCTCAACACCGAAGGCCGCCTGGGCCTCAAAACCAAGGCGGGCTTTTACGACTACTCCCGGGAGGGTCAGGTCGATGAGGCTCTAGACCGCCGAAACCGCCTTCTTTTGGAGCGCTTGACCCTCTTTGAGCGCGACAACCTGACCAAGTCTGCCGCCGCCGCCGGCGGTTCCATCGCCGCCTCGATTACCGGAGCCGGTCCCGACGTTTACGCCCGCTCCCTGGCGCTTCACGCAGAGCATAAGGGCAAACTGGAAGTCGCCTCCAAGGTTGCAGTGCGGGACATGGCCGATCTGGCCCTGGTCTACACCCCAGGTGTAGCCCAGGCCTGCCGGGAGATAGTCCGCCGGCCCGAAAGCGTTTTCGAACTGACCAACAAGTGGAACACCGTAGCCGTCATAACCGATGGAAGTGCGGTCCTGGGCCTCGGAGACATAGGGGCTGCAGCCTCTCTGCCGGTGATGGAGGGTAAAAGCGTCCTGTTTAAGCTCCTGGCCGGTATTGATTCCTTTCCTCTGGCCCTGACCACCCAGGACGTGGATGAATTCGTGAACGCCGTTGCCCTTCTAACCCCGTATTTGGGCGGCATAAACTTGGAAGACATCTCAGCTCCCCGTTGTTTTGAAATTGAGAGAAAACTCATCGAGCGCTGTGATATCCCAGTCTTCCACGATGACCAGCACGGGACCGCAGTCATCGCCCTGGCCGGGGTCCTCAACGCCCTGAAGGTCGTCGGCAAAGAACTCAGCTCCATACGGGCGGCCATGGTCGGGGCAGGGGCCTCTGGTACGGCCATCTGCGAGTTTTTGCTGGCAGCAGGGCTGGGTGACATCGTGGTCTGCGATCGCCAGGGGGCCATCCATCGTGGCCGAAACGATCTCAACTGGGCCAAAATGGCTCTGGCCTCCAAGACCAACAAGAGTAGCGTTAAAGGCTCACTGGCTGACGCCATGAAGGGGGCGGATCTTTTCCTGGGTCTCTCCGGCCCAGGGCTGATCAATTCCGACATGATCCACTCCATGGCCCCCAAACCTATCATCTTGGCCATGGCCAACCCGACCCCAGAGATAACACCAGCCGATGCCCTGGCCGCCGGGGCGGCCGTGGTGGCTACGGGTAGAAGTGACTTCCCTAACCAGCTCAACAACTGCCTTGGTTTTCCCGGCATTTTCAAAGGAGCCCTCTCGGTCAGGGCCGCAACCATCAACGAGTCTATGAAACTAGCTGCGGCCAAGGCCTTGGCTTCCCTCATAGAGCCAGAGGAGCTCTCAAACGTGAACATCATTCCCACCGTGTTCGACCCACGGGTGGTGCCATCCATGGCCGCAGCAGTGTCCGAAGCCGCCAAGGCGACCGGGGTGGCCAGAATCTAAGGGGTTGCCTCAGAGGCATGGAGTTTTTCCAAGGCTAAATGCCTGATGCCCCTTACAACGGTCCGCCCAAACCAGGCGGACAGACAATATTGATTTTCGAGGCCGTAGCCATAATCACCTAATGTGGAGTTCAAAAACTCTTGGCCGGCCTCTAACGTCCACCCCTCAACCAAGCCGGCTTCTAAGCCGGCCCCGCTGGCGGCCGCATCTGTCCGCTGGCCGGCAGGTTATTTTTTCACTGCTGACCAATCATCTTGGAGGCTTTCAATGAGAAAAACGATTTTTATTTGTCTTTTAGGGACATTAGCTCTATTTTTTGCCCCTTGGGCTGCTACTTCCCAAGCTCAGGAACCCATCAAGATCGGGGTCATAAGCCCCGTCTCTGGTAATTATGGCGACCACGGGGCCCTGGAGAGGGCGGGCATGGAAATGGCCCTGGCCGAACTGGGCGGCAAGATCCTGGGCCGTCCGGTGGAGTTGGTGGTGGCCGATTCCGAGACTAACGCCGACACCGCCGGCCGCCGAGTTCGGGCCTTCATCGAAGTTGACGGCATCAAGCTCCTCATGGGCGCCGTCAACTCCTCAGTAGCCATGGCCGTGGCCGCCGTAGCTACGGAGCGCCAAGTCCTCTACATAGCCACTAACGGCAACAGCGACGAACTGACTTCTTCTAAGGCTACCCGCTATATGTTCCGGGTCGCCCCCTCCATGGCCAGCCTTGGCCGGGCCGCTGGCACCTACGCCATTGAGAACCTCGGCAAGCGCTGGTTCTTTTTGACCCACGACTATTCATGGGGTCATAGCGGGACCCGTTGGGCCAAAGACGTCTTGACCAAAAACGGCGGTACCGAGGTCGGCGAGGTCAAGTTCCCAATGGGTACCAGGGACTTCAGCGCCCAACTGCTTCAGGTGCGTGATTCCGACGCCGATGTTTTAATGATCACCGCTGCCGGCTTCGACAACGTCGCCTTGATGAAACAGCTGGCCGAGTACAAAATCCACGACAAGATGAAGGTCGTCTATACCCTTCAGGAATTCGTGGACATCTATCCCCTCCAGCCTCAGGAGCACCGCGGCTATTACGCGACCGAAGTCTCCTGGGACGAAAACGATCAGCTCAAGGCGGCCTCAGAAAAATTCCATCAGCAATACCCCAAAGCCGCCTCCCCAGTCTTCGACAACGGCAACTATAACGGCTACGTGGCCATCATGGCCTTGGCCGAGGCCATTGAGAAGGCCGGCACCGCCGACGATGTCGAGAAAATAATCGCTGCCCTTGAGGGCTTGGAGATCACCAAGAACCTTAGGGACAAGCCCACTTACGTTGATCCCAGAACCCATCAGTTCCTCAGCAAGGTCGTCATGGTCGAGGGAAATCCCCAAGGGTCCGGCAGTGACATATGGAAGATCATCAGGACTTACGACGCCACCCAGTTTGACATGACCCCCGAGGAAAACCCGATCGATCTGACCAAAAAATAACCCCCTCCCTGGCCGGCTCCCAATTGGGGGTCGGCCAAACTAATCCTTCCGGGCCTACAGCCCAGGCCCGGGCGAGGAGAAAAGCCTTATGCTTACATTGTCCCTGTTTCTTAACGGCATCGTCCTCGGGCTCGTATACGCTGCGGTGGCCTTGGGTTTTAGTTTAGTTCTTGGGGTGAGCGGTGTCATCAACTTCGCCCATAGCATCACCTTTACCTTCGGAGCCTATTTTTTTTGGGCCATGTACAAACACGTGGGGTATCTGCCGGCCATGCTCCTGGCCCCGGCCGCAGTAGCAGTCATCGGCTTTTTCGTTGAAAGACTGGTCATACGCCGGGTCTACGGCCAAGATCCCCTATTCGGACTTTTGATCACCTTAGGATTCGCCATGGGCATGGAAGAACTCATCCGCATGGTTTTCGGCCCAGCTACCCACAACGTCGATGCCCCTTCCTTTGCCAACGGGGTCATCATTTTCGGCAATTTCCTCTATTCCCAATACAGGCTGTTCATAGCCTTGGTGGCCGCAATCATGGTGGCCGCAGTGTGGCTTTTTACTGAAAAGAGCCGCTACGGGACGGTGGTCAAAGCCGGTATGTTCAACAGCGAGATGGTCGGCGCCCTCGGTCACGACCTCTACAAGATGCGCATCTGGATCTTGGTCCTGGGCTCCTTCATTGCCGGACTCGCTGGCATCCTGGCCGCCCCCATCTGGAGCGTGAAATCGGGCATGGGCAGTTCCATCCTCATGCCCTCGTTTCTCATAGTGCTGATGGGCGGCCTCGGCAGCATCCCAGGAACCTTGGTGGCCGGCCTCATGGTGGGGATTACCTTGTCCATGGGAGTTTTAGTGGCCCCCCGCTTCGTGGATATCATGCCCTACATTCTGATGGGCCTCATCGTTTACTTCTGGCCACGCGGCTTGATGGGCCAGCAGAACATCATCGAATGACGAATAGATAAGCGAGGTCCGAACATGCGCCGACTTCTCAAGGATCCCCTTTTATGGATTTTCTTAGTCTTCGCCTTATATCCGGCGATACCCTACATCGGTAATTTCATCTCCCTAGGTTCGGAACTTTTGTTGTGGTTCATCTTTACCTTGAGCTTCAACCTCTGTCTGGGTCAGACTGGTCTCCCATCCTTCGGTCACGGGGCCTTCTACGGCCTGGGCAGTTACGCTGCAGCCATCACCTATCTTAAGCTCTCTGGCGAAGGCGGCGGATTTCTTGCCCCATTGGTAGGCGGGATCGTGGTGGGCACGGCTGCGGCCGGCCTGCTGGGCTGGTTCATCAAAGATAAGCGCGGCGTATACTTTGCCATGCTGACCGTGGCCTTCACCCAGGTCTGCTTCGGCATCTGCTGGCGCTGGGACGAAGTTACCGGCGGTGAGGCGGGATTGTCGGGAATAGTCCGCACGACCTTCCTGGGCATCGACATGAAAAACCTCCATAACTTTTATTACCTATGCTTCGTCGTCTTTGTAATTGCCGCCCTGATCATCCGTTCTATCAGCCGCTCGTGTTTCGGACTTTCTCTGCAGTCAGTGCGCCAGAACCACATCCGTTCACAGTACCTTGGCTACAACTGCAATATGTACAAATTCGTCGTCTACGCATTATCAGGTGCCTTCGCCGGCCTCTCCGGAGCCCTGTACTGCCTGTTAACCCAGTCGGCCTTCGCCGACATCCTCGACTGGAGCAAAAGCGGCGACGTGGTCATGGCTACCCTTCTGGGCGGCGGCACAGTAAGCTTTTACGGACCGATCGTGGGCTCCCTCATCTTCATCATCTGCAAAAACCTCTTGAGCTCTCTGTGGGACCATTGGCTCTTCATCTACGGCATGAGCTTCGTTATCATCCTGTGCCTTTTTCCCACCGGCCTGATGGGCGTTTTCAAGAGGCGGGCCGCCAGCAAGGCTTGACGCATCATCGGGTCGCCGGTTCGGCCGCTTGACGGCCTCGGTCGGCCCGCCTAGTGTGGTTGGCTGGCCCTCTCCCTCAATATCGCTTTGGGAGCGCTTCAGGACAGGCTTTTTAGGTTTAGGAGTCGAAATGTCCCTGTTTAAGATAACCGGATTGACCAAAAGGTTCGGTGCGATGGCCGCTATCAACGACGTCAGCGTCAACATTGAACATGGCGGGATCATGAGCATCATCGGCCCCAACGGGGCTGGCAAGACCACCTTCTTCAACCTGTTGACTGGCTTCATCAAGCCAAACGCCGGGCAGATCCTCTACAAGGACCAAGACGTCACCCGGCTTAAGCCGTACCAAATCATCAAGTACGGTATCTCCCGCTCTTTCCAGGTGGTCAGCCTCTTTGAGGAGATGACCGTTTTGGACAACGTCATCGTTGGCACTCAGAGGAATATGGGTTACATGAACCGCCTCTTTGCCCGTTACGACCGCCAAAAGGACGTCCGAGACAAGGCCATGGACATCCTCGACCGCGTCGGCATGGCCCATATGGCTGAACTTCCAGCCGCCTCCATACCCCATGGGGACCGGAAGATCCTGGATTTGAGCATGGCTTTAACCACCAACCCTGAGACGCTTTTGCTTGATGAGCCCATGGCCGGACTCTCCAAAGCCGAACGCTTGAGGATAACCAACGTCATCAAGACCTTGAGCCAGTCCCACAAGGTCATACTGGTCGAGCACGACATGGACTTGGTCTTCAGCATATCCGAGACGATTCTAGTCCTTCACCACGGCGAGGTACTGGCCTGCGGCGAGCCTGGAACCATAGCTGACAACGAGGAGGTCCAATCGGCCTATCTAGGCCGGGAGGTGGCCTGATGCTTAAAATCGAAAATCTTGATGTCTTTTACGGACAGGCCCAGGTGGCCTTCAAAATCTCGCTTCATATCAAACGCGGTCACTTCGTGGGCCTTTTCGGCCGCAACGGTTCCGGCAAATCCAGCGTCTTTAGATCCATCATGGGCCTAAAACCCCCCAGGGTCGAGGGCCGGATCCTCTTTAATGACACCGACATCACCGCCAAGCCGTCCTTTACGATCAGCAAGATGGGTATCGGCTGGGTGCCGGAGGACCGCAAGATCTTTCCTAACATCACAATCAAGCGCAATCTCCAACTCGGGGAGAAATCCAACAAGGCTCTCAAGAGTGACCGGCTCTTCAGCTACGCCGACGCCTACCGCTTCTTCCCCAAACTTTACGAGATGAGGGACAAGTTGGGCTCCCAGATGAGCGGCGGCGAGCAGCAGATGCTGACCATCGCCAGGACCATGATGGGTAACCCGTCACTTCTGCTTCTCGACGAGCCAACTGAGGGTCTGGCCCCTAACATAGCCAGGGACGTGATGAAAATGATCTTGGAGATCCGCAAGAATTTCAACACCACCACCATTGTGGTCGAACAGTTCTCCGAGACCCTTCTAAAACATATGGACTACTGTTACGTCATGGAAATGGGGGAGATCATCTTCACCGGTGAACCCAGGCTCCTGCTTGACGACGAGGGATTGCAGCGGCGGCTCCTGGGCGTGGGTTGAGGTCTGTCAAGCGGCATTTCCTTTTTTGGCCGGTTGAACCAGTGCCTCATTTAAAGCGGGGGTCCAACACCTGACCGGCCCCCGCTCAAATAGAGCATGGTTATCCACGATCTTAACCCAATATATTCAAACCGGATCGTTTAGGCCGGGGTTTTAAGTGAATCAAGTCTCCTTGGGTCCTGTTACCAAGTCATCACCATACCCTCTTGGCCTTTGCTGAGACTTAAGGCTTCTTTTCATAGCCTGACGACCAGCCGAACAAAAAGTCATCCAACAGCCGCAATTGGCCGCCCCGAAGGCCGCCTCAGAATGCTCAAGAACCATAACCTAAGCCTCCCTTCTCTTTGTTCCCATAACTGCTGAAAAATCTCCTCCGGCGAAGGTGACTGGATAACCGGCACGTCAACCTTGGGTCTGGCTCCAATGGGTGAGTTGCGGCCTGGTATTGGCAAGGCGGGCCACCCTTCGGATTCCAAAAAATTGCTCTTCTGGCAGATGAGAAAGTCCAGTTCCAGGTTAAGATCGGCGTAACTAAAAATGTTGCAGCTGCAAATGGAAAAACCCCGGCGCATTATCTCTAAAGCCCCGTCAGGGGTGTGGAAGCTCATAACCACTACCGGCCGCCAATCTGGCCGGACATCTTGAGGTCTGAACTCTTCTTTAAGGGATTGGCTTAAGACCTGAATCGGCAATGCCGGTCAGGCTTGAGCCGAGTTTTTCGGCCAGCTCAAGAACTTTTTTTGCTAATTTGGTCATCGTAAATGTCTTTCACGATTACCTCTCAGCTAAACAAAGATAAAGACCGTCGCCTTAATCATCGACAGTCTTCAGGCAATGCTAATCAACTGATATTACGGCCGGATAAGAATATTACTTGGTTTTAAGCGGCCAAGCCTTTAAAGGCTTAAGACTTTTCTGTAGCTACACCATTCTGACAAAATTCCAAAGAGCCACTTTTTTAGTTTTACGGATTGCTCAGATTCCGGCCGGCTCCTAAGGCCGCTTATAACACTAAAATAAGACATCTTTATGGAAGACGGTGGCCGGGTTATGTCATTTTATTTTGGTCAGTCTATTTTTTTACAATTTTCTTGACAACCAAAAACGGTTCGACTAGTATAAAAAAAAGTACAATTTCGAAAAATCTCTGAACAGATGCTAGCTAACCAGTTAACCAAGGAGCCAGGACATGGTCAAAGAAAAGTTCGCTACACGTAACTTTATTTGGGTATGGCTGATCTTCGGTCTGGTTGGCCTGTTCTTGGGACTGGGAGGATACACTGTCTACGCTTCGAAGGCTTGGACTTACGTCTCCGACGAGTCAGCGGTCTGCACCAACTGTCACATTATGGGGCCCTACTACCAATCTTGGCACACCAGTTCCCATGCCGTCTGGACCAACTGTAATGACTGCCACGTACCCCAGGACACGTTGGTCCGCAAATGGGCCTTTAAAGCCACCGATGGGCTGTACCATGCGGCTGTCTTCACTGTAGGGGCCGAGCCCCAGGTGATCAGGGCCCGGGAAGGGACCAAGGAAGTCTTATTGGAAAACTGCCTTCGGTGCCATACCCCGCTGGTGACTGAGTTTACCAAGATGAGTGCCGACTACGAGACCGTCAAAAGCCAGGATGCCAAGGCCTGCTGGGACTGCCACCGTGACACTGCCCATACCAAGATTTCGTCGATCAGCTCGGCCGAGTACGGGAGTCTGCCTTTGCCGAGTTCCCCGGCCCCGGCTTGGCTGGAAAGCATGCTGAGCACCTCGCCCTAAGCTGGCTCTTAACCATTATTTTGATTTTTTAATTTTTAATTTGCCTTATTACATGCTAATTTTTCCTTTAAGATACATATTTTAACGACAGGTTTCAACTGCCAACGTCTAACCCAGGCCACAGGTCTGAGAGAATCCTTGGGTGAGCACTTATGAAAAATCTTTACTCCTCAAAGTACGGACCGTGGATAATTGGTTTGGCCATCAGCCTCGGGGTGGCTGTGGCCGTGGTAGTTCTAGCCCTGGTAGCAGCAACGGTAACTTTCAGACGAGCCGAAGTCGCCTCGGTCTATAACAACAAAAAGGTTGATATTAAAGGCATCCAGCCCGACAGCTCGGTGTGGGGGCAGAACTATCCGCGCGAGTACGAAACGTGGAAGCGCACCGCCGATATGAACTTTAAATCCAAGCACCTCGGCAATATCCCCCAGAATTCCTTGTCCGACCGCCCTGACATGGTCATCCTCTGGGCCGGATACGCTTTTGCCCGTGATTACTCGGCCCCCAGAGGCCACTTCTATACAATTGAAGACATGAGGGGCACCCTTAGGACCGGCTCACCCGGGGTCGACGAACAAAAGGACCTTCAGCCCTCGACCTGTTGGAGCTGCAAGAGCCCCGACGTCCCAAGGATGATTGAGCAGATGGGGGCTGAAGATTTCTACAAATCCCCTTGGAGTTCGATGGGCCCCCAGATAGTCAATTCCATCGGCTGCGCCGATTGCCACAATCCGGCCAACATGGATCTGACCATAACCCGGCCGGCCCTGCGGGAAGCCTACCAGCGCCTGGGCCGCGACATCGATCAGGCCCCCATTCAGGAGAAAAGAAGTCTGGTCTGCGCTCAGTGCCACGTGGAATACTATTTCCAAGGCGACGGCAAGTACCTGACCTTCCCTTGGGACAATGGCTACACCATGGAGAACATGGAAACCTACTATGACGAGGCTGACTACGCCGACTGGACCCACGCAGTTTCCAAAACCCGGATGCTCAAGGCCCAGCATCCCGATTGGGAGCTCTTCCTGCTTGGTCCGCACGGTCAAAAGGGTTTGTCCTGCGCCGATTGCCACATGCCTTACATCTCTGAAGGGGGAGTTAAGTTCTCAGACCACCAGTTGGTCAGCCCGCTGAATAACATTTCCTCCAGCTGCCAGGTCTGCCACCGTGACTCTGAAGAAACCCTCAAAGAGCTGGTGTATTTCAATCAAGACCGCCTCTTGGAAACCCGCAATCGTCTTGAGCCTGAACTTGCCAAGACTCACATCCTTACCAAAATGGCCATTGACGGCGGCATCTCCGATGAGGAACTAGCCCCGGTCAGAGCTCTGATCCGCCAGGCTCAGTGGCGCTGGGACTTCGGAGTAGCCTCCCATGGTGCCTCTTTCCACGCTCCCGTAGAAACCCAGAGAATCCTCTCCCACGGTCTCGACAAGACCCTTCAGGCCCAACTGTTACTCAAGGATCTCTTCCGGGCTCATAACCTTGAAATTGGCGAGCTTCCAGACATTTCTACCAAGGAGAAGGCCCAGCAATTCATCGGCTTAAATCCTCAGAAGCTAAACGAACAAAAGGCCATGTTCTTAACCTCCGTGGTGCCTCAGTGGCTTGAGGAAGCTAAAGCCCAAGGCCGGATATGAGTTCTGGGTCAATAGTAATTGACCTGGTCAAAGACCGGGCCCATGACTAACATCACTAACGCCAACACTCTCGAGGGGTCTCCAGCCGAGACCCCTTCTTTATCTCAGCCGATCTCTAAGCCGAGGCGGCCTCTGTGGCGCTGGCCATGGGGTTACCCCGAAAGCATGATCGTGGTCGGCTCGGCCCTAATGGGCGGACTGGCCGCCGAGTGGTGGTTAGGCCCTTTTCCACCACTAGTTTGGCCTGGTAGCCTCTTTGCGGCCCTGGGGTTGGTAGTAATCGCCCTGGCCTGCTGGCTGGCCCGGCGTAGCCGCCTGGTCCGGTTTTTGACCTCAGCGCCTCTGTCGGTGGCCCTGATCTCAGCGATGGGCTTAGTCAGCCTTCTGATGGGCCTAACCCCCCAGATCGTCCCCTACCAACCACCTTCTGAACCCTTGGGACCGGTGGCCAGACTTGGCCTCAACCATCTGACTGCCTCATGGCCTCTGGCCGCCATCTATCTGATGACGCTGCTGGCCTTGGGGGCCTTGGTTGTGGTAAGGTTTTCCAGCCGCCGGCCAGCGTTTATGGCCACCCATCTGGGCCTGTGGCTGCTGCTGGTGGCCGCAGGAGTTGGCGGAGGCGACCGGGCCCGTGAGATTATGCTGGTCCCCGAAGGAGGTCTCGAATGGCGCGTCAAGCGTACTGAGGGACAGATACTGGAGATGCCGCTGGCCATTAGGCTCGACGACTTCCAGTTGGAGGAGTATCCTCCCAGGCTGGCCCTGATCAACCACTCAACCGGCCAACCCCAGACCACTGACGGGCAGCTGCAGCTTTGGCAAATAGATACTCTGGAGACCAGGGGACAACTGGGAGAGTTCGATCTGGAACTTTTAAAGTACCTCCCCGATGCCGCCCTCATCGGCCAGGACGAATACGTTCGAGCCGTGCCTAAAGGATTGATTCAAGCGGCCATCATCAAGGCTACTCATCGCCCCACCGGAGCTACCTACCAAGGCTGGGTTTCAACTGGTGAGAGTTTCCGGGCCCCTCAACCGCTGAAGCTGGGGGAACATTTATTACTGACCATGACCCGCCCTGAACCCAGGCGTTACATCTCCCAGGTTAAGGTCTTCACCAAAGAAGGCCTGGAAATTGAAGACTCCATAGAAGTCAATCACCCTCTAAAAGTTGGAGCCTGGTACATCTATCAGCGCAACTACGATTCCAATGCCGGCCGGGCCTCGTCGTGGTCGGGCTTTGAGCTGGTCAAAGACCCCTGGCTGCCCATGGCCAACGCTGGATTAATCCTGATGTCCCTGGGTTCGGCCGGGCTGGTCATTAGAAGCCGAGGACGGGCCAAATGAGCTGGAGCTGGCACGACTATCTGGCACCGTTGTCAGTGGCCCTGTGGGTACTGGGAGCCCTAATGGCCATCAAAACCAAGCCTCGGCCGGCTTTCTGGCTGACCGTAGCCGGAACGCTGGTGACCGGGCTTTTCATCGCCGGCCTTTGGCTTAGACTTGAGCGCCCGCCCATGCGGACCATGGGTGAAACCAGACTTTGGTACTCCTTCTTCCTTTCGGGAGCTGGAGCCTTGGTTTATGCCCGAAGACGTTTCACCTGGCTGTTAATTTTCGGCTGTCTTTTGGCCAGCGTCTTTGCCATCATCAACGTGGTCAAGCCTGAACTCCACTCCAAGGCCCTAATGCCGGCCCTACAGAGCCCTTTTTTTATTCCGCACGTGATCAGCTACATGCTCTCCTACGCCGTGTTAGCCGCCTCGGCTTTGGCTTCGGCCATCCAGCTCAGGAAAATATCAGCCTCGGGCGAGCCAGACAAGAATCTGGACGATTTTATTGATTCCTTGGTCCGCTCGGGTCTGGGCTTATTAATGCTGGGGCTACTGACCGGAGCCATCTGGGCCAAGCAGGCTTGGGGTCACTACTGGTCTTGGGATCCCAAGGAAACTTGGGCCATGGTCACGGCCGCAACCTTCCTGATCTACATCCACCTTAGGCGAGCGCCCCCCAGAGGTGCCGGCCGGAAACTGGCCTTGGCCGTTCCGCTCCTGGGCTTGGTCATGCTAATGATCACTTGGCTGGGAGTGTCATACCTGCCAGCGGCCATGGGCAGCGTCCATATTTACTGACCTGCTCTTTCGGGCCTCGGGCCGGGGCCTAGTCCTAACTCGAAAGGACCTTTAACTTCCCAGACTCAAGGTCACGACCTTGATTTACCTTCTGAAGATGATTCAGCCACCGGTTTTATCCAGCATCAGTTGATTGAATAATTAGATGCTCGGTTGCCCTTCCCGAAAGGTCCTTGTACTTGCGATGATTGGCGTCTCAAAACTCTTCTGCAATACCGTCGAACCATCCGACGTCTTGCGCTATGGCCGCCGCTCGATGAAGCTGCCGAGTCACCTGCTTCAATTCTCGGAAGACAAAAAACCAGTCATCGTCTGGAACCTGACCAGATCGTGCAACTTATCGTGCGTCCACTGCTACGCCGCCGCCACCCCCGGACCTGCCCCTGACGAACTCAGCTTCCAGGAGGCGGCCGGTTTAGTTGAAAATCTGACCGACTATGGGGTGCCAGTCATTTTGTTTTCGGGCGGGGAACCCCTCATGCACCCCAACCTGATGGACCTGGTGGCCTTGGCCGTCCGCCGTGGAGCCAGGGCCGTTTTATCTACCAACGGGCTGCTGCTTGACGGCGACCGAGCCAGGCGCCTGAAGGCTCTTGGTCTTTCATATGTCGGCATCAGCCTCGACGGGCTCGGCCCAGCTCACGATCGCATGCGGGGGCATACCGGAGCCTTCCAAGGGGCCATGAGAGCCATCCGGACAGCCCGAGAGGCCGGACTTAAGGTTGGTCTTCGGCTCACCCTCACCAAGAGTAACCAGGCCGATCTGGGAGCCCTCTTCGATTTGGTAGTCCGGGAAGACATTCCCAGGATCTGCTTTTATCATCTCGTTGATCAGGGCGCCAACCCTTTACTGGCCGGAGAGGCCTTAACGTTAGCTCAAACCAGGGCCGCTGTAGACCAGATCGTTGAGCGGACCGCTCTTCTTCATCAAAGTGGTCTGACCACCGAGGTCCTGACCGTCGACAATCAGGCTGACGGACCATACCTTTATTTAAAATTACTCCAACAAAAGCGGCTGACTCAAGCAGAGCGGGCCATGGAATTATTAAAACTTAACGGCGGCTCAAGTTCCGGGCACGGAATCGCCTCCATCTCCTGGAATGGATTGGTCCACCCTGACCAGTTCTGGCGTTCGGTTACCCTGGGCTCGATCCGGGAGAAAAAATTCGCCGATATCTGGCACGACTCCTCAAACGATCTGCTGATGGCTCTAAAAAACAAATACCGACACCTTAAGGGCCGCTGCCGCCAGTGCCGCTTTCTGACGGTCTGCGGGGGCGGCTTAAGAGCCCGGGCCAACTACCTGACAGGTGACCCTTGGGCCCCAGATCCGGCTTGTTACCTCACCGACGAAGAAATTGGCCTCTCCTCCGTCCAGCCCCTGGCTGACCATGGCTGACCCGGGCCTCCAACTTGGGCCAAATCGATAAATTCTCTTGACCAACCGTTAGCCAACCGTCCGAAAACTATCAAACGGCTCGCTTGGCTCCAAAAAAAGTTAAAAATAAAAACGGCCGGGCAACTTTTTTATGGCGGCCTGGCCGGGGATAACTTGGGAGCATTAGAGATTGGCCCCGGCCGGGATTGCGAGTCCCGGCCGGGGCGTTTTATCTTGAACTTAAAAAAGTATCTTCAAAACATGCAAACTGCCTATATTCACCCAAGACATGTTGGCTCACCAACCCTTATGTTTTCATTTGAGGCCTTCGGAGTTGATTGGACTTTCTCTGACCGTAACCGCCGCTTGGTGACCACATATGATTTTAATTTTTAAAGCCGGCCCAGGCTATCAGAGACAATAACCTTCAAGAATATCCGTATTTAATTCCTCAGATGAAGTATCAAATTTATAGGCTATTTCTTTAAAAACTTCGACCAAGACCGGATCGAAATGAGTTCCGGAACCCTCAATGATTATCTCCTTGGCCCTATTATGAGGCATAGGTTCTTTATAGGGCCTTTTAGAAATTAAGGCATCGTAGACATCCGAGATGGCCATAAGCCTTCCCTGGAGGGGGATGGCCTCTTTGGCCAGACCGACAGGATAGCCGGTGCCGTCCCATTTTTCGTGGTGGGTCAAGGTTAAAATCCTGGCGTGTTCCAAAAAATGAGCGTCACTCTCAATTAAGCTGGCAGAAATTTTATCAATTATTTCTGCGCCAAAGGTCGTGTGGAGCTTCATGGCCTCAAATTCTTCTGCGTTGAGTTTGCCGGGCTTTTTAAGCAGGGCGTCACTGATGGAAATCTTGCCCACATCGTGGAGCATAGAAGACTGCAGGAAGATGTCTAAATTCCATTTACTTGTTTCCTTGACGTATTGCTCGCAATTGGCCAGACCTTCCAGTAGGTAAGAAAGCCACTTCATCGTCCGATTGATGTGTCCGCCGGTAATGTCATCACGGCTTTCCACCAAATCCACCACCGTATGGAAGATGGTCCCCTGCAGCCTGACCACTTTTTCGGTTTCTTCCTTGACCATCTTTTGAAGATTTAAATTAAAATTTCTCAGATCGTTACTTTGAACTAAAAGCTGATGCTGCTGCTCTTGAATTGTCAGATGAGTTTTAACTCTCATCTGCAAAAGCTGGGCGTCGAACGGCTTGGTGATATAATCGACGGCTCCATTGCGCAGACCTTCAATTTCGGTACCCGGTTCAGTTAGAGAGGTCAAAAAAATAACCGGAATATGGCTGGTCTCCGGGGATGCCTTCAGTAGCTTTAAAGCTTCCATCCCGTCCATTTCTGGCATATCAATATCTAAAAGAATAATATTAGGCTTAATATCTGTTAAAAGATCTAACATTTTTTTGGCCGAAGGGACAGTAAAGATTTCTCCAAAATCGGTCAGGGCGATTTTGGCATATTTGAGATTGACTATGGAGTCATCGACAACCATTATTTTGACGTCCGGTCCGGCTAACAAGCCCCACCCCTGTTTTCCAGCCTTTCCACGAATACCAAGGCCATGGCAAATTCGGAAATTAAAATTTGATTGGATATTTCCGACAAAAGCTCCTTATCAGTTTCATTGGCCGTCTCAATGAGTTCATCTATCAGGCGATCGGCTTCAGTCACATTTTTGGCCTGCAGGGCCTCTTTGAGCTCTTTCAACGATTTTAGATCTACTAGCGTCGCCGTTTCTAACTGAGGCGTGGCCTGACTATGGTCGCCAACCAGAGCCTCTTTGAGAAAAGAGCGCAAAAGATCAAGATCAGCCAAAAAGGCGCCAAAAGTTCCGTCAGTGAAAACAGCCAAGTTACCAGATCTGGCCTCGGCTTCTAAAGCGGCTGCCCTTTGCGAAAGTCCAATGGCTCCGATGTTATAAGTGGCGCTCTTTAAAGCGTGGACGTTTACAGTTACCGCCTGAAGGTCGAAAACCCCTTCTTCATGATTGCCTGGCCCCTGGTTTGGCGGTTTGAAATCGCCTAAAAACGGGATGCCCATCATTTTGGTCAGATTTTCGGCATCTTGTAAAAAAAGAGTTAAAATTTTCCGATATAACTTCAGGTCGGCCTTAGGTAGTTTTTTGAGGCTTTCCAAAGGATAAAATCCAGGATGACCAGAAATACTTTTAAGAAAATCATCATCGCCTTCTTTAATCAAAGCATCTATTCCAGTTTTGATTGATACCGGCCGCAAGGCAGCCTCATTTTGACTATCTTCATTGAGATTTCTTTCCCTACTCTTCACCCAAACATCTTTGGGAACCCATTTGTCAAAAAGGGCCGCTAGGTCCGCAGCTAAAACCGGTTTGGAAATAAAGTCATCAAAGCCGCTGTCCATCAGCATCTCTTTGGCTCCAGAAACCGCATTAGCGGTAAAAGCCACGGTTGTGACTTTTTGGCTGGCCGGCCAGATTTCCTTGAGCTTTTTTAGGGTTTCCAGGCCGTCCATGCCAGGCATCATCTGGTCAATAAAATACATGTCGAAATATTCGTTTTTAGCTTTACTGACCGCCTCAGCTCCAGAAAGACAGCAGGTTACTTGCATGCCGTAAGGCTCAATTAAACCCTGGACCACCATCAGGTTGGTACTGACGTCATCAATTATCATGATTGAATAATCTGGAGCCGTATAAACGGTCTTGTGGCTCAGCTCATCGGGCTCGGTCTCAAAGGCCAGATCAGGGAGATGTTCAATGAGGCCGTGGTCGGAGACCGCCTGACAAAAAGTAGCCGTAAAGATGGAGCCCTCTCCGTATTTGCTTTCCACCGTTAGGTCACCGCCCATCATTTGGCAAAGATTTTTGGCAATGGCTAGTCCCAATCCGCTTCCCTCGACATAACGATTTCCGGTGCTGTCTTTAAGCCTGACAAAGTCCCCAAATAAATTGGCCATGTCCTCCTTTTTTATCCCCAGCCCGCTGTCTTCAATGGCAAAAACAAGCCGGATCTGACCTTCATCCACCGGTTCGCTTCTGACCGTGAGCTTAATAAAACCCTTCTCAGTGTATTTGATGGCGTTGGAAAGAAGGTTGACCAAGACTTGCCTGATGCTCCGGTCGTCGCCCAAAAGGCCTCTGGGAATGTTTTCGTCGATGTCGGTTAAAAACAACAGCGGTTTTTCCCCGAGCCTGACATTCATCATAACCATCACTTCGGCCAGGAGCCGTCCAGTCTGATAGGGCTGGATATTGACTTGGTATTTTCCGGACTCAATTTTGGAAAAATCCAAAATATCGTTGATTATACTCAGTAAATTACCGCCAGCCTTACGGATATTTTTTATGTATCCCAAGCTGGCCGGTTTCCCGAAATCCCTCTGGGCCAGTTCGCTTAACCCGATGATGGCGTTCATGGGAGTACGGATCTCATGGCTCATTCTGGCCAAAAACGATGATTTTAGACGATTTTCCTCATCTGAACGCTGCCGGGCCATATTTAATCTGATGAGGACCACACTTAAAAGTGCCGTCAAAAAAAGACTGATGGCCAAAATGGCCGGAAACATGGCAACAACCTCGGCGTAATAGGCGTTTTTGGGGGCCATAATACCGAGATACCAGTTGTTTTCCAGGCGGGAAAAAAAACCAATGTGCTGGCGGCCGTTGATGTTAAACCACTCGACCATGACGTCGGCATAATCCTTGGGGAGATTTTTGGAGATTCCCGAGAACCACGGGATGTCGTCTAGACGCCGTCCGACCATTTCTTTTTCCGGGTGAGAAAGGATATTTTTTTTACTGTCAATTAAAATCCCAAACCCGACGCCACCGACTTTAAAATCACTGACCTCCTCTACCACGGGAGCCAACAAATAGTCGATCGCCAAAACCCCTCGGCTTTCGCCACTTTTGTCAAAAACGACCATTGAAAGCGAGGCCACTGGATTGCCGGTACGGTTATCAATGAAGGGCTCAGAATGGTAAATGCCGGTAGTTAAAACAGCTCCCCGAAGCCAGGAAGCGGTTTTAGGGTTAAAAAAAGCGCCTGAAATCAGGCCAGATCCATCAATGAAATTGCCGTCCAAAAAACCGTAGACCGACTGAAAGACGTTTTGAATGTTTTTCTGATTACTAAACACGTTGGTCATAGTTCTCAAGACATTTAGCTGTTCATCCGCCGTCGCCTTGCGGTCCAAATTGAGAGCCATCATGGATGAAACGTGTAAAAGAGCGTCATCGTTAGCCTGGATAAGGGCCCTAAGCGAAGTTTGGTAACGCTTTATTTCGGAACGACCGTGGAGATCGCTCTGTCTTTTCATGACCGTACTTACATAAACATAACTTGCTACGGTCATGATAAGAAAAGCGATGAGAACCAACAAGGCCTGCTTCCAGCTGGTTTTGATTATTTCCAGTCTTTTCACTTTTTGTCCGATAACCCAAAACCTAGTTTTTAGGGATTTATAGAAACACCTCATGGGTCGCTTTCGCAACCCACCCCGGCACATGAAACTTGAGTAATAAGAATGCAACTTCACATATGTGCCTTGATTTTCTCTTTTTCATGATTATATTACCATATG